>CAYWDR010000028.1:0-23182 GCA_964457075.1 uncultured Solibacteraceae bacterium | reverse complement strand
GCCCGGGCGGCCTCTTGATGGGCCGCCTTGGCCCGGCCCAGGATCAAGGGCCGCATGCGGCCCTTGGGCGCGCAGCGCCTGGGTCTCTTCGCGGGGCCGTGCCGACGCATCGGAGAAGCCTAGGGCCGTTCGGATGGGTTGGGTCGGCGGGCCTCAGTGCCTCCAGCGATCGCGGTGAGGCGCGCAGCGCCCTCTGTGACCTCCGTGTCCCTTCTTTTCGATGGGATTTGGTTAAGTGAACGGTATTGGGCCTAAGCCGGCCGCCGGTATGCTGCAGAGAACATGTCCCACGACATCGCCCTCCGATCCATCCTGCGCCGAGCCTACAGCGGCGAACTCACCGCCGTCCTGGCCTATCGCGGCCACTGGCTCTCCCTCCGCAAGGATCTAGAGATCGCTGAAATCCAGCAGATCGAGCGGGAGGAGTGGCACCACCGGCATCGCCTGCGCGAGATGCTGCGGGAGCTCGGCCATCGCCCCAGCCCCTGGCTGGAGGCCCGGATGGCTACTCTGGGCGTGATCATCCTCATCGGCTGCAACATGGTGGGCTGGTTCATCCCGATGTACTTCGCAGGCCGGTTGGAGGCGCAAAACGACCGGGAATACGAGGAGGCCGCCCTCCATGCGGAGGCTCTGGGAATGCGCGCGCTCCAGGAGGAACTCAGGGCCTTCGCCCAGCTGGAGCGGGACCACGAGGCCTACTTCCTCGCCAAGGTCGCGGGCCACCCTTCCCTGCCCTTCTGGCGGCGATGGTTCCACTGGGGCCCGCCGGATCCCAGCTAGCCAAGGATCGGGAGGATCTCCTGTTCCGTTCGAGCCGGGCCCATGGGATTCAGCCCTCCCGGCACCCCTGCCGAAATGCCTCCCATGCCCCATCCCCAGCCCGAGGCTGATTCCAACCCCCGCCTCCTCCTGCAGATTTGCGGGGTCGCGCTGGCCTATGTGGTCTTGGGGCGCCTGGGATTGCTCCTCGCCATTCCTCCCGGGTACGCCACCGCGATCTTTCCTCCCGCCGGCCTCGCCCTCCATCAGGTGCTCCGGCGGGGGTTGAGAGCCGCCCCCGGGATCCTGATCGGTTCCTACCTTTTGAATCTCGGCATCGCTTGGAACGGCCCCCTGGGCCACGGGTGGAAGGTTCACGCGCTCGCGGGAATGCTGGCCACGGCCTCCACCCTGCAAGCCCTCCTGGGGGCCCACCTCGTCCGGCGCGTTTCACCCGAACCCCTCCGATTGAACACCCCCCGGGATCTCATGGCCGTCCTCGGCATGGGCGGCCTCGTGGGCTGCCTATTCGCCGCGTCCACGGCCACCGCCGCACTGTGGGGCATGGGGATCCTATCCACGCAGGCCATCCCTTATGCGTGGTGGACCTGGTGGGTGGGTGATGCCCTCGGCGTCGCCTTCTTCATCCCCACCCTAGAGATGGTGTTTTCCACCGAGCGCCTCTGGCGGGATCGGCGCCTCACGGTGGGTCTCCCTCTGGCGCTTAGCCTCGTGGCCGTGGTGCTCGTGTTCGTGAGGGTGAGCCACAGCGAGGAGAACGCCCTGCGCCAAAACCTCCGCTTGCGCGCGGAGCGCGTCCGCAATGAACTCGTGGCATCCCTCCAGGCCCGGCAGGAGCTGTTGCAGGCCCTTCGAGGCCTCCACCGGGCCCTGCCCTCCCTACGGCCCGAGACCTTCCGGACCTTCGTGGATCCCTACCTGGGGCGCCATCCCGATCTCCACTCCGTGGATTGGGTGCCCAAGGTACCCGGCGCCGAGCGGAAGGCCTTCGAGGCACGGATGTCCGTGATGCTCGGCGAACCCTTCGAGATCAAGGATTTCAAGGAGTCCCAGCCCCCCGTCCGGGCCGCGGATCGAGACGAATATTGGCCCCTCGCCTTCATTCACCCCATGGCCCCGAATCGGATGGCACGCGGGCTCGATTTGAAGCAACGCCCCTTCCAGGGGCCGCACATGGTGCATTCCCGGGATGAGGGCGCCCCCGAACTCGTGGTGCTCGAACGCCTCGCCCAGGATCCCATCGCCCGCCCGGCCATGGTGCTCACGCTGCCCGTCTTCACAGGGGAGCGGCCCCCCACCCAAGTGGAGCGTGCCAAGGCTCTTGAGGGTTTCGTGTCGGTGCTCCTATACGCGGAGCCGATCCTCTCCGAGGCCGCCGACCGGGCCCAATGCCCGGACGTGAACCTCACCCTCCTGGTGGACCGGATCGACGGACAACGCCTGGTGGCCGCCCGCACCGCCCCGGTGCCCGCCCAGACCGACTGGGTGGAGGAGCTGCCCCTTGAGCTTTTCGGTGCCACCACGGTGCTGCAGGCCCGGCCCACCACGGCCTTCCTCCTAACCCGCCAGGGCTGGCAGGTGTTCCTCGTGCTCGCGGGCGGTCTCGGATTCACGGGCATGTTGGGTGCCCTCCTCCTGCTCATCAGCGGCCAGGTGACGGAGGCCAAGGGACTGGCCGAAGTGCGCGGCCGTGCCCTCGCCACCGTGGAGGCCCGGGCACGGGTGATCCTCGATCACGCGGTGGAGCCCATCATCACCTTGAAACCGACGGGACAGATCGAGGGGGCCAATGGCGCGGCCCAGCGCCTGCTGGGGTGGGACCTGGACGCGCTGCGGGACCGCCCCATTTCCGAGCTGGTGCCGGGCCTTCTATCGCATTTGAGAGCCACGGGCGGCACCGGCTCGATCCGGGAGGCCGTGGCCTTCCCCCGGGAAGGCGAGCCCATCCCCTTGGAGGTGGGGCTCAACGCCGTGGCAGTCGAAGGGGGCACCATCTTCACCGCCTTCCTCCGGGATCTCCGGGATCGCCGGAAGCTGGAGCGCATCAAGAATGAACTGATCGCCGTGGTGAGCCACGAGCTGCGCACGCCCCTCACCTCCATCCGGGGCACCCTGGGGCTCCTGGAGGGGGGCCTGGGCGGAGAGCTGCCCGAAAAGGCCCGGGAGCTCGTCCGCATCGCCCATCAGAACGCCCGCCACCTTGGCACCCTCGTGGATGACATCCTCGATCTCGAGAAGCTGGAGCACGGCAAGCTCCGGCTCGATCTCAAGCTCCAACGGCTGGCGCCCCTACTGGAGAAGTCCTTGGAACTCAGCCAGGGCTTCGCTTCGAAGCTGGGGGTGGCCCTGGAGCGGAGCGGCCCCTTCCTGCCGGAGGCCCAAGCCCGGGTGGACGGCGGCCGGCTCGTGCAGGTGCTCAGCAACCTCATCTCCAACGCCGTGAAACACAGCCCCCAAGGCACCTGCGTGAAGCTGTCGCTGCGCCCCGCGGAGCGTGCCTGGCGCATCGAGGTTCGGGATCAAGGCCCCGGCGTGGCGGAGGGCTTCGGCGATCTGCTCTTCGAGAAGTTCACCCAGGCGGATAGCTCGGAAATCCGCAAGATCCCAGGCACGGGTCTCGGCCTCTCCATCAGCCGGGCCCTCATCGAGGGTATGGGCGGCGCCATCGGGTTCTTGAATGAGCCGACGGGTGGCGCCACCTTCTATGTGGAGCTTCCAAGGGCGTGAGGCATCCGCATTTCCAACGCGGACCTCAAGCTCTTGCCCGAGGCAAGTTCAGCTGCCAGCGCGCTGCCGATCACGGGCGTGGCCCCCAGTTCCCGGATGGCTTGGAGGCTCGCGGCGTCGGAAAGCCCGAAGCCCACGGCCAGAGGGCGGACCGATAAGGCGCGCAGTTCGGCCAGCCGGGCCCTCACGGGGTTCAGTTCCGTGGAGGTGGCACGCCCCGTGACGCCCAGGCGTGCCACCACGTAGGCGAAGCGCTGGGCGAAGGGGGCCTCCGGGCCCGGGTCCGGGCGTTCCGCCAGCAGCCGGGCCGCCCGGTTTGGATCCGTGGTGGGGGCCAGCAGCGGAATGATGGGATAGCCCGCCGAGCGTAGGGCGGCCTCGAAGGCGGGCTCCTCGCCGAAGGGCAAATCCACGACGAGGAGGCTCCGCACGGGTGTCAGCGCGAGGCGCGAGATGAGCCGATCCGCTCCAATCTGGAGGAGCGGGTTCAAATAGGTAAACAAGACAAGATCAGGACTGTCTTGAATTCCGGCGAGAACTTCAAGTATCCGGAGGGGCGTTGCACCCCCTCCGATGGCCCGCTGGGCCGCCGCCTGGAGTACCGGCCCGTCGGCGATGGGATCCGAGTGGGGCAGGCCCAGCTCCAGCGCCTCGATTCCCAGGGCCTTGGCTTCAGCCAGCAGGTGGGGGAGGGCCTCCAGGGAAGGGTCGCCCGCCATGATGAAGGGAAGGATCGGATTCATCTCAGAGGCCCAATCGCGATTGATAGGTGGAAAGATCCTTATCCCCCCGGCCGCTGAGGCCCAGGAGCACCGTCCGGGCCCCTTCGGCCGCGAGGCGCGGAAGGGCGGCCAGGGCGTGGCTGCTCTCCAGGGCGGGCAGGATGCCCTCCAGCTCGCAAAGCAGGCGGGCGGCGGCGAGGGCCTCGCCATCGGAGGCGCGCCACACCTCGATGCGGCCCTCCAAGGCCAGGGCCGCCAATTCGGGGCCGAGGGCGGGATAGTCGAGCCCCGCGCTCACGGAGGCCGTCTCCGCCGTATGCCCATGCTCGTCCTGGAGCAGCAGCGTCTTGCAGCCATGGAGGACGCCCAGACGCCCGCCGTCCAGGCGCGCCGCGTGCTCGCCCAGGGCCGTGCCGTGGCCACCCGCCTCCACGGCCACGCGGCGCAGGGGCCGGTCCAGGAAGGGGATCAGCAGGCCCGAGGCGTTGGAGCCGCCGCCGGCGCAGGCCACCACCGCGTCGGGCACGGGGCATCCCTGTTCCGCCACCTGGGCCCTGGCTTCCTCGCCGATGATCTGGTGGAAGCTCCGCACGATCGTGGGAAAGGGGTGGGGGCCCAAGGCGGAGCCGAGGATGTAGTGGGCCCTGTCGCAGCGCCCCGCCCAGGCGCGCAGGGCCTCGTTCACGGCCTCCTTGAGGGTGCCCTGCCCCGCCGCCACACCCACCACCTCGGCCCCGAAGAGCTTCATGCGGGCCACGTTCGGCGCCTGGCGAGCCATGTCGGTGACGCCCATGTAAACGGTACAGGCGAGGCCCAACCGCGCGCAGGCGGCGGCCGTGGCCACGCCATGCTGGCCCGCGCCCGTCTCGGCGATCACCTCGCCCTTGCCCATGCGGCGCGCCAGCAGGGCCTGAGCGATGGCGTTGTTGATCTTGTGGGCGCCGGTGTGGGTGAGATCCTCCCGCTTCAGGAAGAGGGCCTTCAGGCCCAAGTGCTCCGCGAGGCGCGGGCAGGGCGTGAGGGCCGTGGGCCGGCCTACGAAGTCTCGGAGTTGCTGACGCAACTCCGAGAGGAAGGAAGGATCTTTCATGGCTTCGCGGAAGGCCCGCTCCAGATCCAGGAGGGGCTGCATGAGGGTCTCGGGGGCATAACATCCGCCCAGGCCCTGGGGGCCGAAGCGGGTGGGCAGTTCGAAGGTGGGGGTCATGGAGGTCTCAGGAAAGGTGAGGCTGAGCGGCTTCAAAGGCGCGGAGCGCCCCGACGAATGCCCGCACCTTGGCGATATCCTTCCGCCCGGGAATGCGTTCCAAACGGCTGGCGGCGTCGACTCCCCGGAATCGCGCGAGCGCGATTCCGGGGAGACTGGCCAGGCGCTCGCCTAGGTTTTCGCCATCCAGCCCTCCAGCGAGGAGGAAGGGGCGCGGGGGTAGGTGCGCCATGGCGTGGAACATCCCGGATCCGCCCGGAACGCCCGTGGATCGGGGACTGGACTCCCAGAGCAAGAGGCCCCGTTCCGGATCGTGCTGACCCGATTCATCCGCCCAAGGCACCACCAGATCCAGCCCTTCAGCGGCGAGACGGGCGAGCACGCCGGCTCGCCGCGGGGCCGGCACGTGGGGCTGAACGCGCCTGAGGCCCGAGGCTCCGGCCATCCGCAAGATGGGCTCCGCGGACATGGAGACCATCACGAGCACGCCCCGCTCCGGCGCCACGGAGGCGGCCGCGCGAACATCCGCGCAGTGCCGCGGGCTCTCCGGATGCACGACGAACCCCAGCAGATCCGCCCCCGCCTCCAAGGCCTGCTCCGCATCCTCGCGGCAGGTCAGCCCGCACACCTTCGCCACCAGCTTCATACCGCTGCCCTCTGCCTTTGCGTTTCGCTTCCCCGAAAACGCGCGGGCGCGTTTTCGGGGAAGCGAGGGAGAGCCCCAAACAAGCGATCCAAAAAATTTCGCGGATTAAGGCTGCGCATGAGGGCCTCGCCGATGAGGACGGCGTCGAAGCCGGCCTCCAGGGCGCGGCGAGCGTCCTCGGGGGTGGCGAGTCCGCTTTCGCGGATGAGCACGGCCTCGGGGAAGGCCGCGCGAAGCGGCGCGGCGCTGGGAGCCCCCAGGGTGAAGGTGGCGAGATCCCGGGCGTTGATGCCCACGAGGCGGGCCTGGGCGGCCTGAGCGAGGGGGATCTCCGTGAGGTCGTGCAGCTCCACGAGGGGCTCCAGGCCATAGGCCCGGGCGGCCTCGGCGAAGGCGGCCGTGTGCCCCTTCAGCACCCGGGCGATGAGCAGCACGGCTTCCGCGCCCGTGGCCGCGGCCTCCCGAAGCTGCACCTCGGAGACGACGAAGCCCTTGTAGAGCCGGGGCACGCCCAGCTCCGCCGCGGCCTCCAGGTGGGCCGGCTCGCCGTAGAACCAGGCTGGTTCCGTGAGGATGGAGAAGCAGGCGGCGCCGCCGTCCTTGTAGAAGCGCAGTTGCCGCTGAAGCGGCGTGCCCAATGCGAAAGGGCCGAGGGAGGGCGATCCCTGCTTGTACTCCGCGATGACGGCCGCGCCCCGTTGGCGGAGGCTGGCGCGCAGGGCCCCTTCGAAGGGGCCCGCTTCCTCGGCGGATCGCGGGCGGCGATTCGGCAGATTCGGGATCTGGAGCTGGAGGGCCCGCACCAATTCCGAGGCCACCACCCGCTGGAGGTGGCTGCCGGCGGGAAGCTCCGCTTCTTTGACGAGCTGGATGGGATCCGGAAGGAGAATCATGGCCGCGCCTCCTCGAGGGCTGGGATCAAGGGGGACCGGAACCCCCGGCTGAGGCCGGCGCGGAGCGAGTGGAAGGAGTCGGCGAGGGCCGAGAGCTCGCGCCCTTCCACGAGCAGCAGACCCAGGGCCGCCTGCAGGGCCACGGCGTCGGCCACGGCGGGGCGGAAGGCGGGATCTCCCTCGCCGGCCATCAAACCCTTCGCCACGGCCACGGCCTCGGCGCGATCCCGCACCACCAGCGCGCCGCGGGAAGGCATGGGGATTCCCAGCTCGCGGGGGACGAGGACTCCAGCGGCAAGCACGCGGCCCTCCACCACGGGCACCACCTTCGTGGGCCCTTCAAGGCTGGCCTCGTCGAGACCCCGGCCCTCGGCATCCCGTCCGTGGAGGACGAAGGCCCTCGTCACGCCCCGGGCCGCCAAAGCCCCGGCCATGGGCGTCAGCAGCTCCTCCTTCGCCACGCCCAGCACATGGAAGGCCGGGCGCGCGGGATTCAGGAGGGGCCCCAACAGATTAAAAATGGTGGGGATGCCCAGCCGCGTGCGGATCTCCTTTAGGCGGCCCAGCAGCGGGTGATAGGACGGGGCGAAGAGGAAGGCGAAGCGGCGCTCCCGCAGATCCGCCAGGAGATCAGCTTCGGCCCGCACCAGGGGGTGCCCCAGGGATTCAAGCAAGTCCGCGCTGCCGCAGGTGGAAGTCGCGGCGCGATTGCCGTGCTTGGCCACGGCCACGCCCCGGCTGGCGAGGAAGAGGGCCGCGAGGGTGCTGAGGTTGGCCGTGGAGGCGCCATCGCCGCCCGTGCCGCAGGTGTCCAGCACTGCCTCGTCCGGGGTCGGGAAGGGCTTGGCCACGGCCGACAGGGCGTCGGCGAAGGCCGTGAGTTCTTCGGCCGTGGGCGTGCGCTGGGCGAGCAGGGCCAGGCAGGCGCCCACGAGGAGGGGATCCGTGTCCGGGTCGATGAAGCGGTTCATCAGATCCCGGGCCACGTCCGGCGGGAGGGGGTGGAGCGGATTGTGGGTGCGAAGGAGGGTCATGGTTGGGCCTCGGGCTTCGGGCTTCGGGCTTCGGGTCGCACGCCGGCCAGGGTGAGAAAATTGGCGAGGAGATGGGGGCCTTGGGGCGTGAGGATGCTCTCGGGGTGGAACTGGACGCCCCAGCGGGGCAGCGTGCGGTGGGCGATGGCCTGGATGACGCCGTCGCCGCTCCGCGCCGTGATTCGCCAACAGGCCGGGAGGCTGCCGGGCTCGGCCGCGAGGCTGTGATAGCGCCCCACGGGCAGCCCCTGGGGCAGGCCTTCGAAGAGGCCGTCGCCCTCATGGGTGAGGCTGCTGGCTTCGCCATGCAGGGGTTCCGGGGCATGGCCCACGGTGCCGCCGGTGGCGGCCACCAGGGCCTGGTGCCCCAGGCAGACGCCCAGCAGGGGCACGTCCCAGTTGGAGCCCGCGATAGCCATGTGGGCGGCGCATTCGGTGGGATGGCCGGGCCCCGGGGAGAGCACCACGGCGGAAGGTTTCAGGGCCTTGGCACTCGCGAGGTCGATCTCGTCGAAGCGGCGCACCACCACCTCGGCACCCAGCGTTTCAAAGGCCTGCACGAGGTTGTAGGTAAACGAATCCAAAGCGTCGATCAGCAAAATCATGCATTCCTCCCGGAGAGGGCCGACGCTCTCTCCCTTCTATCGCGGCGCTCCGCCGCGCCGCTCCTGCGTGCTCGGGCTCCGCCCTCCGCGCGCAGAGTCGGGACGTCGATCAGCAAAATCATCGGGCCACCTCGACTCGTTCGAGCTCGGGAAGGGAGACGCCCAGCGCCTGGGCCGGAGCGCTCATCTTATGCAGCGTTTCCAGGTATTCCCGGGGGGGATCGGAGGCCTTCACGATGCCGGCCCCGGCCTGCAGATAGGCCCGGCCACCGGCGAAGGTGACGGTGCGGAGGATGAGGGCGGAGTCGAGCACGCCATCGGCCCCGAGGCGGATCAGAGCGCCGCCGTAGGGGCCCCGGGCCTCGCCCTCCAGCTCCGCGATGCGCTGGGCGGCCCGCAGCTTCGGCGCGCCGCTCACCGTGCCCGCGGGGAAGGCGCTGGCGAGCACGTCCAGGGCATCGAGGCCCGGCTTGAGGGTCGCCTTCACGGTGGTGGTGAGGTGCAAGACGTGGCTCGTGCGCTGGAGGGCCAGGGGCTTTTCCACTCGCACCCCGCCGGGCACGGCCACGCGGCCGAGATCGTTGCGGGCGAGGTCCACGAGCATCTGATGCTCGGCGCGCTCCTTGGGATCGGCCTTGAGGGACTCGAAGCGGGCGGCATCCTCCTCCTCATTGGCGCCGCGGAGCACGGTGCCCGCGATGGGCAGCGTCTCCGCCTCGCCGCCAGCCACGCGCACGAGCATCTCGGGGCTCGCGCCGACGAGCGCGAATCCGGGCTGTTCCAGGAGGAAGGCATAGGGGCTTGGATTCAGGCGGCGAAGGCGGCGGTAGGTCTCCAGGGGCGGGGGCGGATCCAGCACTTCCATACGCTGGCTGGGCACGAGCTGGTAGACGTCGCCGTCGTGGATGTAGGCCTGCACGCGCCGCACGGTGGCCTCGAAGGCCGCTTGGGTCTGCAGGGGGCGCAGGCGGGGTTCGGGGCCATGGGCCTCACCGGGCAGCATGAGGGTGCGGAGCTGGGGAAGCAGGCCCGAGAGCCGGTTCCAGGCCAGGGTCTCGTCCCCGTCCACCACCTGGAGTTCCGCCACCTGATGCAGGTGATCGAAGACGAGGGCCGCATCGAAGGTCCGGGCCCACACGGCGGGCAGCCCGAGGGTGTCGCGCTCCGGAAGCGGCAGG
Organism: uncultured Solibacteraceae bacterium; assembly: GCA_964457075.1. Lineage (GTDB taxonomy): Bacteria > Acidobacteriota > Holophagae > Holophagales > Holophagaceae > JAFDVN01. The sequence goes on along the minus strand of CAYWDR010000028.1, from coordinate 13,387 downwards.
GTGGCCTCCAGCCCGGCGAGGGCCTCGAAACCCACGTAGCCGGCGAGGCCGACGCCCACCGGCAGCGGATCCCGCCCCGCGGGAAGCCCCGCGGGGTCGTGGATTTGAGCCCCGTCCAGCTTCGGCGCGAGGGCGCGCAGCGACGCCACCCAGCCCCGGGCGGGGGCTTCGAGGCTCAGGGAGGGGCCGCCCTGGAGGAGGACGAAGCTGTGGCGGCCCACCCGCTCGCCCTGATCCGCGCTCTCCAGCAGGAGGCTGGCGCCCGCCGGACGCAGGGCCAGGTAGGCGGCCAGGGGCGTCAGGAGGTCGGCGGAGAGGGTGTGGCGGAGGAGGACCATGGGATTCCTGAAAAGCAAAAAGCCCGATCGTGGGATCGGGCTCGGAGGATGCGGGGACCTAAGGTCTAGGGTCTAGGTGTCCGCGGGAGCCTCCGAGCCTGCATGCCAAAACATGCACCAGCAGGTGCAGTTCATGGAATGGCACATGGCCTGGGAGGTCCGCATGATCTAGAAAGTGAACCCAGGGAATCCGGCCCCTGTCAACGGGAATCATCCCGGATCCGCCCGGGACTGGATCCACGAGGCGGGTTAGCATGGATCCTCTCCTCGGACACCGCATGGACCTCGCCCCACCGCCCTCCACCTTCGATACCGACGAGACCCTCTCCCCGAGGGGCCCCTGGTCCTTCCTGCGGGAATCCCTGCCGGGCGGCTTCTCCGGCCCGGGCCTGGGCCTCATCGTCGGTTGGCTCCTCGCCGCGCTTCCTCCGGCCTTCTTCCTCGCGCGCCACATCACGGGCCTCGCAGGGCACAGCGCCCTGCCCACGCACTGGGGCGAGCGGCTGGACGCGAGGGAGCTGATGGAACTCTGGTGGAACGGCGAATGGCAGCACCAGCCGATGCCCGCCTGGACACTGGTCTTCCTCCTCCTGGGCCTCGGCATCTCCCTCTGGAGCGGCTGGAAGATGCAGGCGGAGCAGGTGGGCCGCGAGGCCACCTTCGGGCCCTGGTTCAAGGGCGCCCTGGAGACGATCCTCCTCGGGCCCCTGCCCCTTTACCTGCCCCTCTTCGTGGGCGTCTTCCTCCTCAAGGCCTTCGGCGAGCGGGGCATCGACTCCTTCGCGTGGTTGCTCTTCATCCTCCGCCCCCTCTTCTGGTTCGCCTGGAGCGGCGCCTGCTTCCTGCAGTGGTCGCTGCTGCGGGTGGCCCGCCTCGATCCTGATCGTGGGGGCTGGTTCACGCACCTGCGCCATGGCTTCCTCCGCCTTTGGCTGCACCCCATGCAGTGGGGCGCCCTGATCCTCGGCGGATCCGCGCTGAGGCTCCTCCTTCACGGCGGGGCCCTCATCCTCGGCTGGCGCATGGGCGGCGCGGCCTTGGGCCGGGTATGGCTGCTCGTGCTCCTGCAAGCGCTCGCGGGCGTGGTGGGAGCCTGGACCCTCGGATTCGTCATGCGGGTGGCGGCCCGATTCACCGTGCATGACGCCCGCATCCGGCGGGAACAGTCGGCATTGGAGGCCACCGTGAAGGAAGGTCAGCCTGTTGAAGCGTAGCGCCGCCCTTCTCCTCGCCCTGATCCTGGGATGCCGGCCTCCGGCCCCCGCGCCTCGACCCGCGAAGGCTCCACCCGCCCCGCAAAACCCCTCCCTTGGCCTCGGCCCCGCGCGCCTCACGCCGGTCGGCCCCGCCCTCGAAGAGGATCCCGAACTCAAGGCCTACATCAGCCCCCGCACGGCCGAAGTGCGCGCTTTGGCGGAGATGCCCCTGGTGGAAGCACCCGAGGGGTTGTTCCGGGGCGCCCGCAGCCAGGAAAACCTCCTCGGCTATTGGATCTGCGATGCCATCAGGGCCCGCGCCTCGCAGGCGACCGGCACGGAAGTGGCCTTCAGCATCGCCAACCGTGGCGGCATCCGGGCCAATCTCAAGGCGGGGAACCTGAAGGTGGGCGACATCTTCGAGGTGATGCCCTTCGAAAACGAGGTAATCCTCATCGACCTCACAGGCGCGGAGATCATTCAGGTCGTGCGGGAAGGGCTCCAATCCCGCGGCGGTGAACCCATCTCGGGCGTGAAGGCCACCCTGGAAGGAACTCCGGAGAACGCCCCCCTGATCGTGACCTGGGCGGATGGACGACCCATCGATCCGAAAGCCACGGTGCGCGTCGCCACCAGCGATTACCTCTATGGCAGCGGGGATTCCATGCCCACCTTGAAGAAGGGGCGGAACCCCTTCACCACGGGCCTCACCATCCGGCAGGTGCTGCTGGACGCCTGCAAGGATTTGAACGAGCAGCACCGGCCTCTTCTTCCCCCGGCCGGCGGCCGATACGTGTTTCCGGCACCCATCCTGGACGCCCTCGCCAACCGCAAACCCCTTCGGATTCCCTGAGCCATGGAACGCCGCACCTTTCTCGCCTCCCTGGCCGCCGCGGGCGCGCTCACCACGGCCCGCGCGGAGGCCCCCGCTTCCGGGCGGATCACCCTGCTCCACACCAACGATACCCACAGCCGCATCGAGCCCTTCGGCCCCGGAAACGGCAACCTCTCCGGGCTGGGGGGCATGGCCCGCCGCGCCACGCTCGTGAAGCGCCTCCGGGCGGAGATGGGCCCGGTGCTGCTATTGGACGCCGGGGATACCTTCCAGGGGACCCCCTACTTCAATCTTTGGCGGGGCCGCCTGGACTACCAGCTCATGCGCATGGTGGGCTACGACGTCGCCACCTTGGGCAATCACGACTTCGATAACGGCGTGGGCCCGCTGTTGGAGGCCATCGAGGGCATGCGGGGCATGGCCCACCGGAACGCGCCCTTCGAATTCGTGAACTGCAACTTCGACTGCCAGGGCGCCCCGGCCTTGGGCCGTCACCTGAAGCCCTTCATCGTGAAGGAATTCCCCGGAATCCGCGTGGGCTTGACGGGCGTGGGCGTGGCCTTCCAGGGCCTCGTGGCGCCGGCCAACCACAAGGGCATCCGATGGCAGGAACCCGATCAGGCTCTGCCTCCCATCGTGGAGCGGCTCCGCGCCCAGGAACGCTGCGATGTGGTGGTGCTCCTCAGCCACTTGGGCTACGACTCCCAAGGGCGCGGGTGGGACGATCTGCGGATCGCCAAGGCCGTGCCGGGCATCGATGTGATCATCGGCGGCCACAGCCACACCTTTCTCGAAGCCCCCGTGACCGTCGTGCACGAGGGGGGCAAGACCCACATCAATCAGGTGGGCTTCGCCGGCGTGAACCTCGGCCGCATGGATCTCACCGTGGCCCGGGGTCAACTGCGCGCGGCCTCCGGCCTCGCCCTTCCCATCCGGGCCTGAACGGCCATGGGCGGCCTCTTCGAACCGGACTTCTACCTGGAGCGGGGCTTCCGGGTGACGACGGCCGCCTGCCATTTGAAGCGGGGCCAGTGCTGCGGGTGCGGGTGCCGCCACTGCCCCTTCGATCCCGGCGGCGTGCGTGGCAACACCCGGGTGCGGCCGGAGTATCGCCAGCTCGAACAGGAGGTCCGCGGTGGATCTTCATCGGAACCCTGAATCGCTACTTTCCTAGCCCTCGCACCACCTGGGCCCCGCCCATCTGCTCCATCTGGCGCAGGATCCAGGCCTGGCGGGCCCGGATGTGATCGCTGGGCGCGTTGGCTTTGAAACGGTGGGGATTGGGCAACACGGCGGCCAGGAGGGCCGCCTCGGCATTCGTCAGGCGTTTCGCGGCCTTGTGGAAATACGCCTGGCTCGCCGCCTCGACGCCGTAGAGCCCATCCCCGAATTCCACGATGTTCAAGTACACCTCCAGGATCCGGCGCTTCGGCCACCCCGCCTCCAAGGCCAGGGTGAACCACACCTCGAAACCCTTCCGCGCCCAGGATCGGGAGGACCAGAGGAAGAGGTTCTTGGCCGTCTGCTGCGTCAGCGTGGATGCGCCCCGCTTGCGCCGGCTCCGCTCGTTGTGGGCCATGGCCTTTTCGATGGCGTTCCAGTCGAAGCCGAAGTGATCCACGAAGAGCTGATCCTCCGCCGCGATCACGGCCACTCCCATGGCCGGGCTGATCTCCTCCAGTGGAACCCAGGCATGGCGGCTCTTATAAGGCTCCTTCGAAAACCAGGATTGAACTCGCCGCTCCACCATCAGCGCCGAAACCGGCACGGGCAGGAATCGGAATAGAAGCACGGAGAGTGCCGTCAGGGCCAGGAACCCAAAGCAGAGCCGCAGGAGGCCTCTGCCGATCCGCCGAAGCACACCCTTGCGGCCACGCTGCCCCGGTTCCCCCATCGACTTGCCCACCGCGGTAACCCCTCCTCCCCGGTGATTGAAACCGGGGGGTGGGGACTGGCGCCCATCCGGCATTCCCCATTCTGCGCGAAACAGGAGCCTCCCGATCCCTCTAACCCATGGCCCACTGGGGCCGTACCCTGGGCACGATGCGCGCTCCAGGACACTCCTCCCGACCCTGGCCCGGGTGGGCCCACGCCCTGCTGGGGGCCCTGATTCTCGGGGCCGGCCTCATCCTGGCCATGATCGCGCAACAGCTGGCCACGGCCCGGAAGGCCTGGCCCCTCATGCAGACCACCCTGAATCGCCTCTCCACCGACGAAGGTGCGCGAGACCTCTGGGCCCGCAACCCGGGGATCCATGGCGACTACGAGGACGAGGCGGCTTTCCTCGCGGAGGTTCGCGCCTGGAGGCCACGGATGGGCGGACTCGCCCCGGTGGAACCCCCCTCCCATCCCCGGACGCCCTGGTTCAAAACCACGAGCCCGTGGCATATCTGGGCCGTGGCCCAGGGTGGCGGGGGCGGCTGGGTGCAGTTTCAATTGCAGCGGCCCGGCCCCTTCGGGAACGCCCCAGGCGAGGGCTTCACCATGGTCCACTTCGCCCCGGATTGGGAGAGCCTCCGGGCGGTCCGATCGGCCCGCCGGGAACGCCGGTCCGAAGCGCAGTGGCGGGAAATGCGATTGGTGGCGGATCGCCTGGCCTCCACCGAAGGCACCCGCCAGCTCTGGACTTCCGAAGGGGCCCTGCACGCGTCCTATCCCACGCTGGAGGCTTTCGAGCGGGAGGCCGCCCGGGCCCGCCCCCTCCTTCGCGACCTCCCCATGCGTGCCTCGGAAGCCACGCCGGGGCTGGCCGTGAAGCGGTTCCGGAACCCCTTCATGGATCGGGTGGATCTGAGCTGGAAAGGGACCGACGGGCGGGCCGTGTCCATGACCTGGGAGAACGGCGCCCTGGTCGGGTTCAAGGTCATGGCCTGACCCAGGCTAGCTAGCCAAGCCTCCCGATGAGGCAGGCCAGCGCCGTTTCCGTGCGGAGGATGCGCGGGCCCAGGTGAACGGCATTGAAGCCCGCCCGGCGCAGGGACTCCAGCTCCGCCGGAATCCACCCCCCCTCGGGGCCCACCGCCAGCACCGTGGGGCCGGAGAGGCTTCGAGGGCAGTCCCCCTCGCCGGATGGATCCGCCACGATCCCCACCGCTCCGTGCAGGAGGGCCGGGAGCCGTTCTTCCACGAAGGGCTTGAACAGCCGCTCCACCCCTAGCTCCGGAAGCACCGTATCGCGGGCCTGCTCCAGCCCGAGCGTGAGCTGCGCCCGCAGATTGGCGGGGTCCATCCGCGGGCTCTTCCAGTAAGCCTTCTCCACCTTCCAAGCATTCAGGAGGACGATGCGGGCCACGCCAAGGCTGGCGGCGGAGGCCAATACCCGATTGAGCACCTTGGGGCGCGGAAGGGCCAGGAGCAAGGTGAGGGGCAGCTTGGGCGGCGGGGCCTCCTCCAGCCGGAGCGCCAGTTCCAGGGCCTCATCGCCCAAGGCGAGTACCTGCGCGGTGCCCATGGGACCGTCCATCACTCCCACGCGGAGCGTGGAACCACCCTGCGCCTTCAAGACTTCCCGGGCATGGACGAGACGCCGGCCCGCCACCCGGGCGCGATCGGGGGCGAGCAGATCGCCGGATTCCAAGAGCAAAAGGTTCATGGACCCATTGTGGGGAGAATCCGGCCTCCCTGGCGCGCGTACATCTCCAGTGACCCGCATCAAACAATGCCGGACTAGGCTGTCCGTTGGAGGCCCTCATGCGCCACGCCACCGCCCTCGAAGCCGTCGCTTGCGTCCACAGCAGCCAGCGCATCTTCGTCCACGGTGGGGCCATGACGCCCCACCGCCTCATCGAGGCACTCGTCCAGCGGGCGCCGGAGCTGCGGGATGTGGAACTCATGCACATCCACACCGCAGGGCCCGCCGCCTATGCGAACCCTGAATTCATCGACCACTTCCGCGTGGCCAATTTATTCGTGGGCCACAACCTGCGGGATCGTGTCGGCTCCGATCGGGTGGACTTCATCCCCTGTTTCCTGCATGAGATCCCCAAGCTTTTCCGCGCCGGCCACCGTCAGCCCGACGTGGCCTTCATCCAGGTCAGCCCGCCGGATGCCCACGGTTTCTGCACCCTGGGCACCTCCGTGGACATCGCGAAGGCGGCCGTGGATAGCGCCAAGGTGATCATCGCCCAGGTGAATCCCAAGGTGCCCCGGGTGCATGGCGACGGCTTCATCCACCTCTCCCAGATCCACCACTGGGTGGAGGTAGACGACGAGCTGGACCTCACCCCCATTCCCGCCCTCAGCCAGGCGGAACGCGCCATCGGCGCCCACATCGCGGGCCTCGTGGAGGATGGCGCCACGCTGCAGATGGGCATCGGCGCCATCCCCGACGCGGCTCTGGAGGCCTTGGGCCACCACCGGCACCTGGGCATCCACACGGAGATGTGGACGGATGGCCTCGTGCCCCTCATCGAGACGGGCGTGGTGGACAACAGCCTCAAGAAGATCCACCCCGGCAAGACCGTGAGCGGATTCGTCGTCGGCACCCGCAAAACCTTCGACCTGCTCAACGACAATCCCGCCTGCGTGCTGCTCGACATCGCCTACGTGAACAATCCCAGCGTCATCGCCCGCAATCCCAAGGTCACCGCCATCAACTCCGCCGTCGAGGTGGACCTCACGGGCCAGGTCTGCAGCGACAGCGTGGGCCACCGCATCATCAGCGGCGTCGGCGGCCAGATGGATTTCATCCGCGCCGCCGCCATCAGCGAAGGCGGAAAGCCCATCATCGCCCTGCCCAGCCGCACCAAGAAGGGCGAGAGCCGCATCGTTTCCGTCCTGAAGCCCGGCGCCGGCGTCGTCACGACCCGCTTCCACGTCCACTACGTCGTCACCGAGTTCGGCGCCGCCTACCTCTTCGGGCGGACGCTGGGAGAACGGGCCCGAGCGCTCATCGCCATCGCCCATCCCGATGACCGGGAGGGCTTGGAGCGGGCCTGGCATGGGATGAGGCGGCAGGAGTAGGAACGCCCGGCGGCTTCCCGCACATCTCCCGCATTGCATCATGAAAAATTCAGCTTATCGCCCCCTTGGCCGATGAAGCGCCATCGTGATCCCCATCCGCCGCATCCTGCTCCGGGACGGGCTGGCAATGCTGGCCACGGGGCTCCTATTGGTGGTCGGATTATGGTGGTGGAGCCTTCGGCGCGCCCTCGACGATCAGGGCGCCGCCCGGGCCCAAGCCAGCCTTCTCCATCTGGACCGGGAGCTTCGCACCCGCCTTGAAATGGCGGAACACCTGGGTTCCTCCCTCGCCTCCCTTTGGGAGCGGGGCGTCATGCGCCCGGGCCATGACGAAGCCTCTGCCAGCCTCCTGCTTTCGCTGCTGCAGCAGGAGCGGCTTATCCCCGTCGTCATTTTGCTCAATGAGGAAGGGCACGGTGTGCTGGCGGACCGCCGCTCCGGGCACTGGACCGTCTTTCTGCTCCATCGCATGGGCCAACGCACGCAGCTCCGGGCCTATGAACAGGACCCCCAGGGCCGCCTCGCCTCCTTGGGCGAGACGACCTGGGTGGAGGTGGACTACCGCCAGCGGCCTTGGTATCAGCAGGCGGCCGAATCCGGCCGGGCCTACTGGACGAAGGCCTACCGGTTCCAACGCCTCCAGGCCATGGGGGTGAGCTATGCCGTGCCCGTGCATGGATCCGGAAACCGGCTCCTGGGCGTCGTGGACGTGGACTTCCTCTTGGACGATCTGGGCCACCTCCTCTGGGCGGCCCAACCGACCCCCGGCTCCCAGACCGCCCTCACCGACGCCGAAGGCCGGGTGCTCGTGCTGCCCTGGAAGGGCGGGTTCCAGACCCAAGAGCAGCGGGAAAGGGCCTTCCTCAGGCCACTGGACTCCGGTTTCCTGCCGGCCCTCCACGCGGGTTGGCAGAATGGGGCCTCCCGCCGGGTGAGAGTGAAGGGGGAGACCTACTTCGCCGACCGGCAAGTGGTGGAAGATCCGGCGGGCGTCCACTGGGTCCTGCACCTTGCCATCCCCTCGTCAGACCTTCTCGCCTCCTCACATCGCCGGGCCCTCTGGGGCCTCGGCCTCACCCTCCTCCTGCTGGGTTTGCTGGCCTGGAGGGTGAGCGTCGTCTCCCGGCGCCTTTCAGCCCCCCTCGTCCGCCTCGCCGAGGCCAGCGCCCCGCTGCTTCGCGGGGACCCCATGGAGCTCCCGAAGACCCGGGTCGCCGAGATCCACCACCTCGGCACGGCCCTTGGGGAGGCGGCCCGATCCCTGCGGGGGAAGCGGGTGCTGGAGGATCAGCTGAAGCGCAGCCAGCGCATCGAGCTGATGGGTACCATGGCCGGCGGCATCGCCCACGACGTGAACAACCAACTCTCCGCCATCCTGGGCCAAATCGAGTTGGCCCAAATGCAGTCGCCGGATGAGGCTCCTCACCGAAGGGCGCTCGAACGCGCGGAGCAGGCGACCCGCCAGGCTGGAGAGATCACTCAGACCCTCCTGGGCCTGGCCCGGCCCCAGAAGGCCAACGTGAGGCCCACGGACCTCAATGGCCTCGTGACTCACGTGGCGGAACTGCTGCGGCATTCCCGGGGAAAGGGCGTCCAACTCGAGCTGCGCCTCCAGGAGCCCCTGCCCCTCGTGCTTGCCGACAAGGTGCAGCTGGAACAAGCCGTCATGAACCTGGGGCTGAACGCCGCCGACGCCATGCCGGAGGGAGGGCGGCTCACCCTGAGCACGGCCCTGGAGTCCGGCCAAGTGCGCCTCCAGGTGAGGGACACCGGTGCGGGAATGAGCCCGGAGGTGCAGGACCAGCTCTTCACCGCCTTCTTCACCACCAAGCTCGAAGGCAAGGGCACGGGCCTGGGCCTCGCCATGGTGCACGGCATCGTGAAGGCCCACGGGGGCCGCATCGAGGTGGAATCACGCGAAGGCCTGGGCAGCACCTTCTCCGTATGGCTGCCCCGGGCCGAGGGATTCTCCGCGCCGCTCAACGGATCGTAGGCCGGCACGCGCTGACGAGGTAAGCCGAATCCATTGTTTTTCTCCGTGATCCTCAGCTTCCTCCGCGACCCTCCGCGAGTGCTTTTCCTCGGCAAACCTCAAGCCCCTGATGTTTCACCGGGTCTCATCGCCCCGTCCTGAAGGATCTCGTGGACGCCCTCGTCACCGGCGGCGCCTTTGGCTGGCCCTGGCCGAACGCCTGGGTCAGGGCGGTACACCTGCTTAAGGGAAACACGCTCGCGGAGGGTCGCGGAGGAGGCGGAGGGACGCGGAGTGAAGACTACGCTTAGCCTCGCCTTCCTTGCCTGGCTCCGCCGGCACCCCCTGCGCGGGGCCATCTGATTCGGCTACACCCTCTTAGGCTTCGGCTTCGATTTTTTCGCCGCGGCCGCCACGGCCAGGGCGCGGCCCATCCATTCCCCGAGGATCTCCTCGTCCTCCAGCACCTCGCCCGGCACCTCGTAGTAGCCCCCCATGGTGCGGCCGTCCTTGAAAGGGTCGAAGGCCCCCATGCCGGCCTCCACGAAGGCGGGCCGCGTGGCGTCGTTCACCTTGAAGTAGAGGCGGTCGTCATCCGCCAATGCGAAGAAAAAGCCATCGGCGTAAAGGCCCAACCCGCCGAACATCGACCGGCCTTGAACCGGCTGGATCTGACCGAGTTGCTCCAGTACCCAGGCTCGATAGCTCGGCGAGATCGCCATGGGAATCCTCCAATTGTGACGCACGGCATCACGGCACCTCCGCATTTGATTGACTTTCGGGGGGGCCTGCCTATGATCCGTCCGTTCGATGATCTTTGGTTCCCTGAATTCCCCGCTCCGCACCCGCACCTTGGCCCGGGGCCCTCCCAGCCGGAGCCTCGCTCAGCGTTGAACCCACTTCACCCCATTTCTGGAGATTTCATGCCCTTCCTTGATTGGGCCGCCTCGCATCCGATGTCCATCATCCTTGGCGCCCTCATCCTGTTCACCCTCGCGAAAACGCTGCGCTACATCCCCAACAACCGGGTCGGAATCCTCGAAAAGCTATGGAGCGGCGCAGGTTCCGTGAAGAGCGGGCTCATCGCCCTCAACGGCGAGGCCGGCTTCCAGCCCCTCGTCCTCCGCGGCGGCTGGCACGTGCTGATGCCGTTCATCTACCGCATCCACAAGGCCCCCCTCGTCACCATCCCCCAGGGCAAGATCGGCTACATCTTCGCCCGCGACGGCCGCGATCTCCCCGCCACCCAGGCCCTGGCCGCCAACGACAAGGCCCGGGACTTCCAGGACGTCACGGCCTTCCTCCAGGCGGGCGGCCAGAAGGGGCCCCAGCGCATGATCCTGCGCGAAGGCACCTACGCCATCAACCTCGCCCAGTTTGTCGTGCTCACCGAGGATCAGCAGTACTACCTGCCCTTGGACCGCAGCGAGCTGGAGACCTTCGCCAAAATGAGCGCCCTCATCGCGGAGCGCGGCGGCTACCGTCCCATCATCCTCAAGGGCACGGATGACGTCATCGGCATCGTCACGGTCCATGATGGCCCCAGCCTTCCCCAGGGCGAGATCATCGCCCCCACCGTGGGCGAGACTCCCGCCGACCCCGCCACCTACCACAACAACTTCCAGGACCCCGACAAGTTCCTCCGGGCCGGGGGCCTCCGCGGCCGCCAGTTGCAGGTGCTCGTGGAAGGCACCTACTACGTGAACCGGCTCTTCGCCACGGTGGAAGCCGTGCCGAAGACCATCGTGGAAGTGGGCACCGTCGGCGTCGTCGTGAGCTACACGGGCGCCACGGGCAAGGATATGAGCGGCTCGGAGTACAAGCACGGCGAGCTGGTGGTGGTGGGCACCCGGGGCGTGTGGAGCGAGCCGCTGCTGCCCGGCAAGTACGCCTTCAACACCTACGCCGGCAAGGTCGTGCTCGTGCCCACTACCAACTTCATCCTCAAGTGGAGCAAGGCGGAGGTGGGCAGCCACAAGCTCGACGAGAACCTTTCGGAGGTGAGCCTCATCACGAAGGACGCCTTCGAACCCAGCCTGCCCCTCAGCGTCGTCGTCCACATCGACTACCGGAAGGCCCCCCTCGTCATCCAGCGTTTCGGCGATATCAAGCGGCTCGTGGAGCAGACCCTCGACCCCATGGTCAGCGCCTACTTCAAGAACATCGGGCAGACCCGCACCCTCATCCAGTTGATCCAGGACCGCAGCGCCATCCAGCAGCTCAGCGGCGAACAGATGAAGGAGCGGTTCGACCACTACAACCTGGAGCTGCAGGAGGTCCTCATCGGCACCCCCACCAGCGGCGCGGGCGGGGGCCAGATCGAGCAGATCCTCACCCAGCTCCGCAGCCGCCAGATCGCCGAGGAGCAGGTGGAGACCTACCAGCGCCAGGAGCGGGCGGCCATCAAGGAGCGGGAGCTGAAGGAGGCCGAAGCCAAGGCCAAGCAGCAGACGATGCTCACCGAAAGCGATATCGCCATCACCGTGCAGTCCAACCAGGGCAAGGCCGACTTCGCCCGCGCCCAGCAGGAGGCCAACCGCATCCAGACCCTCGCCCAGGCCGAGGGCGAGCGCCTGCGCATCACGGCCGAGGGCGAAGCCAAGAAGATCAAGGCCCTCGCCGAAGCCGAGGCCGAGCGCGCCGCCCGCGTGGGCGTCGCCCAGGCCCTCGCCATCGAGGAGCAGGTCCGGGCCTACGGCGGTCCCCAGTTCCAGCTGGTCCAGCAGGTCATGGCCCGCTTCGCCGAAGCCGTGGAAACGTCCAAGGTGGATCTGGTGCCCAAGATCCAGATGGGCAGCCAGGAGGGCAAGGGCAACTTCATCGAGAGCCTGCTCACGTTGATGCTCAGCGAAAAGGTGGGCAGCCTCGCCGGTGTAGCGCCCATGACGCCGCGGGATCCTGAGGCCGAGCGGATCCGCCAGGATCTGATGAAGGGCATGAACAAGCCCTGACCGGGGCCAGTGACGGGCGAAGGGCGGTCCTTGGGCCGCCCTTTTTCGATGAAAACTGAAGCCGGTGATGAACAGTGATAAAAGCCATGATGAACAGTGATGGCAATGCGGTCCTTATCACCGTTCATCACTGTTCATCACTGGTTTGCTTTTCTTTTCTAGGTCTCGCCAGTTCAGCTCCGGCCCCAATCGAAACGGTCGGCGATCTCACCCACTTCCGGCTTGTGGCCCGCATCATCGAGTTCCCGGCCCATTGTGCCGAAGCTGTAGGGTCGCCCGAGGTGCCATGGATCTCTCCAAGCTCAACATCCCCGCCGGCAAGTGGATCGCCTCGATCTACCTGCTGCCGGACTGCAACATGAGCTGCCGGTTCTGCGGGAGCGAGCTGGATTTCTCCGTGGTCTCCCCGGAGGCGGCGCTGGGGCTGCTCGAATTCCTCAAGGTCCGGGGCTTCACGCACGTGGTGCTGGGCGGCGGCGAGCCATTCCTGTGGCCCCACGGCCTCGTGGATCTCTGCCGCCGGGCCCAGGCCATGGGTTTCCTCGTGCAGGTATGCACCAATGGCACGCGCATGCCCGCGGGCATCGAGCATGAATCAGCCATCGACCGATTCATCCTCCCCCTGGAGGCCGCCACGCCGGAGGTCCACGACCGCCTGCGGCGCCACGCGAAGGGCCACCACGCCCAAGTGCTGGAACAATTCACGAAGCTAATGCAGGCTGGCCGCTCCATCACCCTCTCCACCGTCGTCACCCGGGAGAACCTGGGCGAGCTGCCCCTCCTGGCGGATCAGCTGGAGGCGTTCAAACGGGCCGGTGCCGATCTGCATGCCTGGCACCTCTACCGCTTCCTGCCCACGGGCCGCCAAGGGCGGGACCACGGAAAGGAGCTGCTCACCTCCAGCCATGTCTACCGCGAAGCCGTGAACGCCATCCGCGCCCGGGATCGGGGCTTCACCATCTACCGCCGCAGCGACATGCTGCGATCAAGTTCCGTCGCCTATTTCTGGGCGGAGAACAGGCACATCAGGACCGCTTAGGGCCTGTGAATGAATAACCTTGCCATTTGCGAGGGGCGCCGGCGGAGCAGGCCAAGGCGGCCGACCGGAGATGTATCGGGAATACACGGAGGGA
>CAYWDR010000027.1:0-23232 GCA_964457075.1 uncultured Solibacteraceae bacterium | reverse complement strand
AGGCCCACGGGCATGCCGCCGCCGATGATCTTGCCGTAGGTGCCGAGGTCGGGCGCGATGCCCAGGCGCTCGGCGGCGCCGCCCGCGGCCACGCGAAAGCCGCTGATGACTTCGTCGAAGATCAAGAGGGCGCCGTGCTTCGTGCAGAGTTCGCGCAGGCGCACGTGGAAGGTTTTGTCCTGCAGCAGCAGGCCGTTGTTGGCGGGGATGGGCTCGATGATGGCGCAGGCCGTCTCGGCGCCGTGCTTGGCGAAATAGGCTTCGAGGCCTTCCAGATCATCCAGGCTCACGACGGAGGTGAGGCCGCCCACGGCGGCCGGCACGCCCGCGCTCGTGGGCTCGCCGAAGGTGATGAGGCCGGAGCCCGCCTTCACGAGCATGGCGTCCGCGTGGCCGTGGTAGCAGCCTTCGAACTTCAGGACGCGATCCCGGCCCGTGAAGCCGCGAGCCACTCGCAGGGCGCTCATGACGGCCTCGGTGCCGCTGGAGACGAAGCGCATCTTCTCGATGAAGGGCACCATCGCCTTGATCTTGCGGGCGAGGGAGAGTTCGCGACGGGAGGGGGCGCCGAAGGTGAGGCCCTCCTGCATGGCCTCGTTCACGGCGGCCAGCACGCCCGCGTTCACGTGGCCGAGGATGAGCGGGCCCCAGGACATGCACATGTCCAGGAAGCGCTGGCCGTCCTCATCCTCAAACCAGGCGCCGGCGGCCTTCTTGAAGAACTTGGGCGTGCCGCCGACGGATTTGAAGGCCCGGACAGGGGAGTTCACGCCGCCGGGGAAGTGGGTCTTGGCTTCGTCGAAGAGGGTCTGGTTGGTCATCTCGAAATCCTTGGTTAACCGCGAATGCCGCGAATGAACGCGAATAAAAGCGTGCTCATCCCATTTTTCATTCGCGTGAATTCGCGACATTCGCGGTTCAAAGTCATTGCACCCACCCCTTCTCGACCGCCTCCCGCCCCGCGTAGGTGACGATCATGTCCGCCCCCGCCCGCCGGATCGCGATGAGGTGCTCGAACATCAGCTGATCCCCGTTCACCCAGCCGCACTTGTCTGCGGCTTTGATCGAGGAGAACTCGCTGGAGACGTGGTACGCCGCGATGGGGGCGAGGCTGGCTTCACGGAGCCGCCAGATGAGGTCGAGGTTGGGCAGGGCGGGCTTGAGGAGGAGGATGTCAGCGCCCTCTTCGAGGTCCATGAGGCCGTCGCGCAGGCCTTCGCGGCTGTTGCGGGGGTCCATCTGGTAGCTGCGGCGATCGCCGAACTTGGGGCTGCTGTCGGCGGCGTCGCGGAAGGGGCCGTAGTAGGCCCCGGCGTGCTTGATGGCGTAGCTCATGATGGCGCGGTTTTGGAAGCCCTCTTCGTCCAAACGGACTCGCATCGCCACGATGCGGCCGTCCATCATGTCGCTGGGGGCGAGGACATCGGCGCCGGCCTCGGCGTGGCGCACGGCCATTTCCGCCAACAGGGCCACGCTCGCATCGTTCACCACCTCGCCATCGTGGACGAGGCCGCAGTGGCCGTGATCCGTGTAGCTGCAGAGGCAGACGTCGGTCATGACGATGAGGTCATCGCCAAACTGGGTCTTGAGGGCCTTGATGGTGAGGGGCACGGCGCCTTCGGGGTCCTGGGCGCCGTGGGCGTCGGGGGCCTTTTCATCGGGGATGCCGAAGAGGAGGACGCTGCGCAGGCCCTTCTTGAGGTCCTTCTCCACCTGGGCGCAGGTTGCCTCGACGCCCGTGCGGCCGATGCCGGGAAGGCTGGCGATCTCGGAATAGCCCTTGGCCTTCTGCACGAAGTAGGGCTGGATGAGGTGGCGGGGGCGCAGGTCCGTCTCGGCCACGAGATCACGGATGGCCTGGGTGCGGCGCAAGCGGCGGGAGCGGATCATCACGAGATCACCTCTTTGAAGGGTTCGCTGAGCATCGTGTGGTAGGCGCTGACCCTGGGCTCGCACCAACCGGTGGCGGGCTGGCCCGCCCGCTCGAAGGCCTGGGCCGTGGCCTCGCCCCAGGCGAAGCGCAGGCAGTCCTTGGCCATGCCCGCCAGCACCTGGGCCTGGAGGGGGCTCATGGCGAGGACGGCATCCACGGGCGGCAGTTCGGGTAGCGGAAGGATGGGCGCCTCGCGGTGGGTGATCCAGGGTTCGATCTCCCAGGCGGTGTCCCGGGCCACGCGTTCCAGATATTCCCGGCTCCGCTCGCCCCGCACGAGCACGAATTTTCCGCCCTCGGGGAAGCGCTGCTGAAGGATCTCCCACAGGGCCTCGGCCCGGGGCACGGAGGCGAGGATGAGGTCGAGGTCCCGCCGGTCCAGAGCATCGGCGGTGCCAAGGCCCTGGGCCAGCACCTTCATGCCGATGGGGAGCAAGGGAGATGCCGCGCGCGCGCCACTGGGGCTCAGCACGATGATCGCGTCGGTGCCGCGGTTGAGATCGAAGGGCGGGGGCGCCTCGGAGGGCACGAGCCGCGTCACCGGGAACGGCACCGGCATCCACCCGGCCGCCTGGGCCGTCTGGCTGAGCGGATGATCCGCCGGGCGCGGAAGGGCTAGGCGCAAGGCGCCCCCTGGGCTTGGAGATCCTGAACCACTTGCGCCACGACGACATCGGCTTCGCCCAGCGCCTCGGATCGGATGATGCGGCCCTCCTCCGCCCAAGCGGCGCGCAGGTGGAAGCGGCCGCGATCATCCAAGGTGGCCAGAGTGCCAAGGGGCTGCGAGCAGCCACCCCCCAGGCCCTTGAGCACGGCGCGCTCGATGGCCACGCAGCGGGCCGTCGCTTCGTCGTGCCAGGCACGGAAGGCCTCCACGAGGTCCGTGCGATCGGAGCGGGTCTCCGCCAGCAGGGCCCCCTGCCCCGGCGCGGGCAGCAGCTCTTCGGGCGTGAGGGCGCGAACGTCCAGATCCGAAAGGTCGAGCTTCAGGCGCTTCAGGCCGGAGGCGGCGAGGAAGGTGCCGTGGATGGGCCCCTCGCGGAGGATGCCTTCGCGAACCCGCTGCACGCGGGTGGGGACGTTGCCGCGGATCCAGGTGAACGTGGCCATGGGGAAAAGGGGCGCCAGCATGAGGTTGCGGCGCACGGAGGAGGTGGCGAGCACGCAGGCCTCGGGGCGATCCTTGCGGGCCACGAGCCAATCGCTGGCGTCTTCGCGCAGGGGGATGCAGGCGGGAATCACACCTTTGGGGCGATCGATGGCCACATCCTTGAGGCTGTGGATGAGCAGATCCACCTGCCCCTCGCCGAGGCTATCCTCCAGCTCCTTGGTGAAGAAGCCGCTGCCCTGATCCTTCGCGCTGTTGAGGGGGCCCGCCAGCCAGGCATCCCCGGAGGTGGTGAAACGGCGCCACTCCACGTCGTATCCGCAGGCCTTCAGGTGCTCCACCAGGGGCTTGGCCTGGCCCACGGCGAGGTCGCTGCCTCGGGTTCCAACGATGACCTTGGGCATCTAAGAGGCTCCCAGTTGAAGGATCTTCGCCACGCTTTCGAGGTGCCCCTCGGGCGGTTGTCCTTGGATGAGCGCGCGGTGGGCAAGGGTGCGCCCCCGCCTCATGAGCGAACGGATGGCTTCCACCTGCTCCTCGGTCAATTCCCCAAGGGCGCCGGAGAGGGATTCCTTTTCCAGCGTGTCCCACGCCTCGTTGAGGCCCTCTTGGGCTTCGTTCAAACGGCGCTTGCGGCCCCGCGCGGCGGCCCGGCGTCTCACGCGGGCCACGGCCTGCATGAGGTGGGGAGCCGCCTCCTGGGCGGCTTCGGCGCGCTGGCGTTTGGCGCTGGCCGTTTCGGAGAGGAAAACGTGGAGATCGACCCGATGCACCCAAGGCAACTGTTCCAGGGCGGGTTCGCTATCGGCGGGCAGGGCGAGGTCGATCATGCGCACCATGGATCGTCGGCCCTTCAGGCCGCCCCACGCCTCCAGGGTGAAGATCGGATCGGCCGCGGCGGTGGCGGTGACGATGGCGTCGAAGCCCGCGGGGTCCCTTTGGATGGAAGCGAGGCTGACGACGTCCACGGGGTTCTCGGGATCCAGCTCCAGCGCGAGGGCCTGAGCCTTCTCCACGGTGCGATTGGCGAGGGCGACTTTGAAGCCGCGTTCCGGCAGCCGCTGGGCCAGGTAGCGGCTCATGGGACCCACGCCCACGAGGGCGACGCGATCCCCGGGGTTCATGGCCTGCTCGATGTGCCGAAGGGCCACCGTCGCCACGGAAGCTTGGCCATCGGCGAGTCCCACCTGAGCGCGCAAGCGCAAGGCTTCCCGGATGATCTCGTCGAGGCAGGCGGCGGCCTCTTCACCCGCCACGCCGCAATCCCGCGCGGTCGTCAGGCCATCGGTGAGCTGGCCCGTGATCTCTCGATCGCCCACGTTGGCGCTCTCCAGGCCCGCCGCGAGGCCCAGCAGATGCCGCCAAGCGGCTTCGCCCCGGTAGGTGACGGGGTCAGGACCGAGGCCGAGCTTTTCCGGATCTCCGCCCCAAAGGATCCAAAGCACCCGCTGGCAGGTGGCCACGTAGACGATCTCCTGGGCGCCGGTCTGTTCCAGCCAGCCCTCCAGCTTCTCGGGGACGCCATCCTTGGCCACGTGCTTCGCCACTTGATCCAGGTCGTGGATCGGCGCGTGGAAGCTGACAAGGATGGGTTCCATGGATGCTCGCGGAATCGGGGCAGTGATCATCCGTCCCTGAGACCCATTATCGCCACACTTTGCGCTTCCCGCATGGGATTGGCGTGAGTCAAGTCACACTCCCATCGCAAGCGCCCTGCGCTTGCGATGGGTTTTGAAGGGCGATGACGATCACATCCTCGCCAGGAGGGCGCTTACGGCATCCCAATCCCACTCAGAGGCGGGGGGCACGGAATCCTCGCGGAGCTCCTGCTGGGTGAGCCAGGCGTCGTAGACGACGAGGGCGCACATGGCTTCCGCCACGGGGACGACGCGGGGAGCGATGCAGGGATCGTGGCGGCCCTTCGTGCTGATCTCGGCGGCCTCCCCTTCCTTGGAGATGGTGGCCTGGGCCTTGGAGATCGAGCTCGTGGGCTTCACGGCCGCCCGCAAAACCACGGGCGCTCCCGTGCTGATGCCCCCGAGGGTTCCACCCGCATCATTTTTGGCCGGGCCGTCGGGAGTCAGCGGGTCGTTGTTCTCGCTGCCTCGGCGCCGGGCGGAGGCGAAACCGGCGCCCAGTTCCACCCCCTTCACGGCCCCGATGCTCATGACGGCGCAGGCCAGCAGGGCGTCCAGCTTCCCAAAGGCGGGGTCGCCGAGGCCTATGGGCAAGCCCTCGATCCACACCTCGCAGATGCCCCCCACGCTATCGCCCTCGTCCCGGGCCTTCTCCACCGCGGCCTTCTGATACTCGAAGCAGGCGGGATCGGCCACCCGCAAGGGGTTCCGCTCTACGAAGGCCCAATCCACCACCTGCCCGGTGATGCCCGCGATCTCCCGGTTGAACCCGCGCACCGTCACGCCCAGCCTGGCCAATTGCTGCTTGGCGAAGGCGCCCGCCGCCACCCGGGCGAGGGTCTCCCGCCCCGAGCTGCGCCCGCCCCCGCGCGGATCGCGGATCCCATACTTGCGGTCGTAGGTGAGGTCCGCGTGGCCGGGCCGGAACAGATCCTGGATGGCCGTGTAGTCGCCGCTGCGCTGGTTCTCGTTGAACACCGCCAAGGCGATGGGATGCCCCGTCGTCTTGCCCTCGAAAACGCCGGAGAGCACCTGCATCCGATCCGCCTCGCTCCGGGGGGTCACCAGATCCGACTGGCCAGGACGGCGGCGGTCCAGCTCACCCTGGATCGCCTCCAGGTCAAAGGCCAGTCCGGGCTTCACGCCGTCGATCACCACCCCCACTGCGGGCCCGTGGCTCTCGCCAAAGGTGAGGATCCGAAAAGTCCGGCCGAAGGTGGAGGGGGAATCGAAGAGCATTCCCTATTGTGGACCCGGAGGGGTCGGCTCCGTCATGGCGGCGTTTCCACCTAAACTGCTTGGTGATGACCCCTTCGGATCCAACCGCGCCCCTCGTGGGCCTCGTGGTGCTCAACTACCACCAACCGGCGGCGACCCTGGCCTGCATCCACTCGCTGCTCGCCAGAGAACCCGCGAGTTCGCGGGTTCTCTGGGTGGAAAACGATGCGGGGCGAAGCCGGGAGGCCGCACTCAGAGCGTTGGCGGAGGCAGCTTTCCCATGGGTGGAGCTGAAGCCGGGCTCCGGCGCTTTGCCCCCCTCCGGCACGGTGGGGGTGATCTTCAACGCGGAGAACCTGGGGTATGGCGCCGGGAACAACGTGGGGCTGCGCCTCCTGCACGCCGCGGGCCTGCCCTACGCCTGGATCCTCAACAACGACACGGAGCTCCTGGAAGGGAGCAGCGCGGAGCTGGTGACGGCGGCCAAAGCCCGCCCGGAGATCGGGGCCTGGGGCACCACCATCCTGGAATCAGATGGCCGCTTCAGCGGCGGGCTCATCTCGCCCAAGGATTTCGCCTCCCGGCCCATCCACGGCCCCGCCGCCCTGGAGGCAAGCCCCCGCGGCTACGCCAGCGGCTGCTCTCTTTTTCTGCGCCTGAGCCACGCCGCCGAGGCCGGTTTCATCCCCGAGGACTATTTCCTCTACTACGAAGACGCCGCCTTCGGCTTCGAACTGCGCCGCCGGGGCCACCCCCCCAGCGCGGTGGATTCCGTCGTCGTGCGCCATGCCGGCAGCCTCGCCGGAGGCCGGCGCAGCGGCCTTGTGGAGTACTACAACCGCCGCAACCGGTGGATCTTCATCGCCCGCTACTTTCCCGAGGCCCTTTCCGGCCAGCGGTGGCGAAGGTGGCACCAGATCCAGAAGTGGCTCTTCCGGGGCCGTTTCGACCGCATCCGCATCGATCACGCCGCCTTGAATGATTTCCTGGCGGGGCGGACGGGACGCGCGACGAGGGTGTACTAAGCACCCATGCGGGCCGCCAAGATGCGGGCCGGCCCCTGGGGGCCGAGGATGAACCACCGCTTGAGCTTCGGGTGTCTGAGGGGATCCTTCCCCAATCCCGCCAAGATGGCGTCGAGGTAGCCCCTTCGGGGCGCGAGGCCATCGCCACTCCATGCCTGAGTCGGAAAAGATCGATCAAGGTGGAGAGCCAAGGCGCTTCGCCAGGCCTCGGGGCGATGGATCTCCATGCCTTGATGGATGGATTCGGAGACGGATCGCCGATGCCGGGGATCGGCGACGAGCCGCTCCAGCAATTCCACATAGCCTTCGACCGTGCCAGCGGCATAGGCTCCCCGTTCCAGCCCCGGGCACTCGGAATAGAGGATGCCCAATTCCTGGGGATCCGGTTGGAACGAGAGCACCGGGGTGCCGAGGTTAGCGCTCTCCAGCATCGAAGTCGGGGAACAGAACGGATAACTATCCAGGTAGACGTCGGCCGCGGCACGGTACACATCCGGATTCGACATCACGCCCAGCGCCGACACCTGGCCCGGATGATCGCGCTCGAGCCGCGAGAAGACGGGATGCTCCCGATCGGGCCCCACCGCGATGAGCCGGACCCGGGGCCGGCGCAACACGCGATCCAGCGCCTTCTCAAGGGATCGCCCTTCCACGGGAAGGAATTTGTACCCGGTCGCGATGGTCAGGAGGAGCACTTCGTCCTCGGCTAACCCCAGCTGCCGGCGGGCCGCTTCACGATCCACCGGCCTCGGAGCCGGTATGGGCAGCGGCACCACGCCGCTCACCGATCCGGGAATGTTCCGGCGGCTGGCCGCCAGCTGCTTCCCGGCCTGGCGGAGATTCAGCAGGGTCATGGGAATCGAGGCGCCCAGCCATGCGACGTGATCCGCGTGATTGAGAAAATGGAAGTCCGCGCCTGGGACCTGATGGGCCGCGGCGACGCTGACGGCGTCATCGGGATGGATGTGGAGGATGACCCGGCGGGCCTCCTGGAACAGCCCCATGAGCTGGGAGGTTCGATCCTGCCGGGATACGCCTCCGCCTTGGAACAGATCCAGGATGGGCACATCCCTTCCCTCCGGCCTGACCCAGGCCGGGTCGAGCGGGGTTTGCTGCCGCGTGAGCACCACGGCATGCCGGTCGCTCTCCATGAGGTCGATCCAGCGATGGGCCAGACGGGTGTGCCCTCCGACGGCGTAGGCCTCGGTGAGCACATGGAGCGTCCGCCCCTCCACACGGGGACTGATCCCGGGAAATCGCGCCGCCTTGACGCGGATCCGGCTCCTGAGCGCCTCTTCCACGGAAGCCATGGCGAAGGATCCCCCATGGCAATTCCACTGGTAGTTGCCCAGGAACTCGGAAAGCTCCAGCAGCCTGGGGGGATCGTCGCATCGCTCAACGGCATTCCCCAGGTGCGTCTGCAT
This sequence comes from uncultured Solibacteraceae bacterium, assembly GCA_964457075.1. Lineage (GTDB taxonomy): Bacteria > Acidobacteriota > Holophagae > Holophagales > Holophagaceae > JAFDVN01. Next base: position 14,887 of record CAYWDR010000027.1, on the reverse strand, counting down.
CCTGGAGGCCGCCTCAAGGCGGCGGATCATGGGAGCCAATCCATTCATGCCGGCGTCCCCGATGGAGCCCCCGGGCTCCGATCCGTCATCGGGATTCCCGGAAGAAGGCGAGGATCGAATCGATGACGTGGGCCTGCATGGGCTCGGTGAGGTCGTGGAAGAGGGGGAGCCGGAGCAGGCAATCGCTGTAGCGATCCGCGTTCGGGAGATCGCGCCCATCGTGTTTGCCGGCGAAGTACGCGCTCTTGTGCAGGGATTGGTAATGGAAGACGGCCATGATCTCGCGGGCCTTGAGGAAGGCGATGAGCCTTGACCGGGTGCCCTCGTCCGGGAGGATGAGGTAGAAGGCATGGGCATTGTGGAGGGCGTAGGGGGGAAGGGTTGGCAGCGTGGCCCACCCGGAGGCATCCAAGGAGGCCAACCCGGCCATGTACCTGTCCCAGATCGCCATGCGATGGGCGGAGATGCCCTCCAGCTTCTCCAGCTGGGCCCAAAGGACCGCCGCGAGGATGTCGGAGGGGAGGAAGGAAGAACCGATATCCACCCAGCCGTACTTATCCACTTCCCCGCGGAAGAATGCGCTCCGGTTCGTCCCCTTCTCCCGCAATACTTCGGCCCTTGCCACGAAGGGGGCATGATTGAGGGCGAGCAGGCCCCCTTCGCCGCAGTGGATGTTTTTCGTTTCATGGAAAGAGAAGGCTCCGAGCTGGCCCAGGGTGCCCAAGGGCCGGCCCTTGTAGCGGGATTCCACGGCCTGCGCCGCATCCTCGACCACGAAGATGCCTCGCGCCTCCGCGAGGGCCAGAATCGGATCCATGTCGACGGAGACCCCCGCGTAGTGGACGGGAAGGATGGCTCGCGTCCTGGGCGTGACCAAGGCCTCCACCTGGGCGGGATCCAGGTTCGGATGATCGGGGAGGCTATCGGCGAAGACGAGCTTCGCGCCCCGGAGGGCGAAGGCGTTGGCCGTGGAGACGAAGGTGTAGCTGGGCAGGATGACCTCGTCACCTGGCTTGAGATCACAGAGGATCGCGGCCAATTCGAGCGCATCCGTGCAGGAAGTGGTCATCAGGCAGCGGGGCACCGCGTACCGATCCTGGAAGAAGGCCTCGCAACGGCGGGAGAAGAGGCCATCGCCGGACACTTTCCCGGAGCGGAAGGCCTCCGTCATGCAATCCACGGCCCGCTCGGGAAGGATGGGTCGATTGAACGGGATCATCGGCAGCACTCCATCCAGACATGGTAGATGGCCTGTTCCTGGGCCACCACACCGCCCGTGGCGCGATAGAGCGCGCAGGCGCCCTCATTCGCGCCTTGGGTGACCACTTCGAGGGCATGCGCGCCCCGGGCCGAGGCCCACCCTTCGGCCGCGTTCATGAGCTTCCGCCCCCAACCCTTTCCCTGGTGGGCCGAGGCGACGGCGACAAGGCCGATTTCCGCGCGATCGCCCTCGATGGATACGGTCGTCACCCCCGCGAGTTCGCCCTGCCTTCGGGCGACGAACACCGCCTGGGCCAGTTCCCCGGAGACGCTTTTGCGGATCCAGGCGAGGTAGAGATCCGGGAAGACGTGGGGGGGGACGAGCGGATCCACCTTGAACCGGGAAAGGTGCCCACTCGATAAGGCCAGGGCTTCCAGTTCCAGGGTGCATGCCGTCTCGCCCCAGGGCTCGATGCCATCGGGTCGAGGCTGGGCGCTAAGACCGGCCTTCCGGAACCGGATCTTGCGATCCACGAGCCGCGCCCCATGGCGCTCCAGCGCCGCTCGTCCCTCGGCGTCGGTCCATGGGACGACGGCATAGGCCAGCCGGACCTCCGCCTTGCGAAGTTCCTCGATCGCCCATTCAAGGTTCGTCCCTGGAATCGCCCCCGGTTTCAACCTGGCCACCCGGAATCCAAACAAATCGGAATCCCACGGCAGGAGGTCGAAGGGAGTCTCCTCCCGTTTCACGGGCGCCCCCCCGAGATGTACCAATCCACCGTCTTCGCCAACCCCTCTTCAAAGGTGACTTCGTGCTTCCATCCCAGTTCGGTGCGGAGCTTGGTGGCGTCGATGGCGTAGCGCTGGTCGTGCCCGGCGCGATCCTGCACGAAGGCGAGGAGGGCCTTGGAGGTGCCCTTGGGACGGCCCAGCTTGGCGTCGACGAGATCGGCGAGGACGTGCAGGAGATCGAGGTTCTTCCACTCGTTATCGCCGCCCACGCAGTAGGTTTCGCCTAGGCGGCCGGCCTCGATCACGCGCTCGATGGCGGCGCAGTGATCCTCCACGTATAGCCAATCGCGCACGTTTTGGCCGGTGCCGTAGACGGGCACGGGTTCGCCCTTCTCCATGCGCGAGATGGCGAGGGGAATGAGCTTTTCCGGGTGTTGGCGGGGCCCGTAGTTGTTGGAGCAGTTGGTGGTGAGGACGGGCAGGCCGAAGGTGTGGTAGTAAGCGCGAACCAGGTGGTCGCTCCCGGCCTTGGAGGCGCTGTAAGGGCTGTTGGGCGCATAGGCCATGGTCTCGTGGAACTTCCCGGCGTCCCCTAGGGAGCCGTACACCTCGTCCGTGCTCACGTGGAGGAAGCGGCAGCCCTGATCGCCTGCCCACACCTCACGGCTCGCCTCCAGCAGGGAAAAGGTGCCAAGGAGGTTCGTCTGGATGAAGGCCGCGGGGCCGCTGATGCTGCGATCCACGTGGCTCTCGGCGGCGAAGTGCACGAGCTTGCGCACGCCGTGGCGCTCCAGGAGGTGCCGCACGAGCTCACGGTTTTGAATATCGCCCCGGATGAGCTCCACCCGCTCAAGGCCCTCCAACTGGCTGGGGTCCGCCGCGTAGGTGAGGATGTCGAGGACGAGGATGCGGTCCGAAGGATGCCGGGCGTGCCAGCGATGGACGAAATTCGAGCCGATGAAGCCCGCGCCTCCGGTGACCAGGATCGTTCCACTCATGACCATTCCCCCTATTCCAGAATCAAAGTCGCGGCCACCACTTCCGCGAGGGCCTCTTGCCACCGCGGCATGACGTCCGAACCCAACCGGGCCCTCTTGCCACCCTCCAGCACCGAATAGGCCGGGCGCGGGGCGGGCAGCGGGTATTCCGTCGATGGGCAGGGTTTCAGCTCCGGCGCGAGGCCGTGCTGACGGAAGAGCTCGGCCGCGAAGCCATGCCACGTCGTCTCCCCCGCGCAGGTGACATGCACGAGACCGCGCCATCCTTCCCTCATGGCCACTTCCAGCTGCCGCGCGACCGCGCGGCAGCTGGTGGGCGTCCCACGCTGATCGTCCACCACCCTGAGGCTCCGTCCCTGGGCGGCCGCATTGAGCATGGTGCGATAGAAGTTCTTTCCCCAGGCGTCGTAGAGCCATGAAGTGCGGGCGATGAGGTGTTGCGGCGCACTCGCCGCGGCGGCTTCACCTTCCAGCTTCGTGCGGCCATAGACGCTGCGGGGTCCGGTGGGATCCTCCTCCCGGTAGGGCCGCGTGCCCTGCCCATCGAAGACGTAGTCGGTGCTGATCTGGACGAAGAGGGCCCCGAGGCGATCGGCGGATTCGGCCAACACGGCCACGGCCTCGGCATTGAGCCGCCGCGCCAGATCCGGCTCGGATTCGCAACGATCCACCGCCGTGTGGGCCCCGGCATTGAGGATCACCTGGGGCCTCACCCGCTCGATCACGCCCGGGATGGAAGCTAAATCGGATAGATCCAGCTCCGCCCGGCCCATGCGGATCACCTCGTGATCCACCCACGTCTCGGCGATGGCTCTCGCCAATTGCCCCTCACCACCGGTCACCAGTACTTTCATGCGTTTCCCATCCCCGCAAGGCTCACCGTAGGTGGGCCCTGCGGGCCAGCTCATCCAGCACGAAGGGGCTGTTCGGGTCATCCTCGTGCCGGATCTCATCGATGGGTCGTGTCTTGCCCTCGCCCATGAAGAGCTGGTCGGGGCAGTTCACCACCAGCCCAGGTTCGTGGCTGATGCAGCGATAGCAGTGGACGACGCCCTTGGGCACCAGCACGGACCCGGGGTTGTTTCCGCCCATCACCAGCTCCTGCCGGTTCAGGTAGGTGGGGCTATCGGGGCGGTTGTCCCACATGGTGACTTTGAAATCGCCGGGGCCGTACCAGCAGAACAAGTCGGCCTGGTCCACATGCTCGTGGGGGCCCCGCAGCACGCCGGGATTCGTGAGCGAAACATAGGCCATCTCCGGCCGGAACCAGGCAGGCAGTTCGTCGTGGCGGAAGATCTCCGCCAGCCAGCCGCGCTCATCGATGAACTTCTTGAAGGGGGTGGCGGTCACGCCTTCGATGGGTCCGCGCTTGAAATCCATGCTGTTCATACCTTGCGGGGGATGGCGGGAAAGGGCGGCTCTTCCTTTAGGGCCAGTTCATTGGCGTGGGAGAGGCTCGGGTAGGTGCCCGCGTCCGTCCACCAGCCCTTGAAGGTGCCAAAGCTCATCTCGCCCCGGGCGATATAGGCGTTGTTCACGTCGGTGATCTCCATTTCGCCGCGGGCCGAGGGTTTCACGGTGCGGATGATCTCAAAGACGCGGGCGTCGTAGAAGTAGATGCCCGTCACGGCCAGGTCGCTCTTCGGTTCCTTGGGCTTTTCCACCACGTTCAACACGCGGTCGCCCTCCACTTCGGCCACGCCGAAGCGATGGGGATCAAGGACGGGCTTCAGCAGGATGCGGGCCCCCTTGCCCTGCCCGCGAAAAAGATCCGCCTCGGCCTTGAGGCCGTCTTGGAAGATGTTGTCGCCCAGGATCACGCAGATGGAGGCGTCTCCCGCGAAGTTCTCCGCGAGGCCCAGGGCCTGCGCGATTCCACCGGCCTCATCCTGCACCTTGTAGGTGAAGCGGCAGCCGAAATCCTTGCCGCTGCCCATGAGGGCCACCACGTCGCCCATGTGTTCGGTGCCCGTGACGATGAGGATCTCCTCGCAGCCGGCCTCCTTCAGCTTCCAGATGGGGTGCCAGATCATGGGCGCCTGTCCCACGGGCAGCAGATGTTTGTTGGTGACTTTGGTCAGGGGGAATAGACGGGAACCGGTACCACCGGCCAACACGACCCCTTTGAGCTTCACGATGCCTCCCGACGCTGGAACGAGGGGCCAGTCTACCAGAGGCGCCTTCAACCCCACCCAGCGATCCAGGCCTGGAGCAGGGGCCGCACGGCGGCCGCGCCGTACCTCGAACGGCAGGCCGCATCGGCGGTGGCGCGCCTCCGATCGACTTCCGCATCCGGCATCGCCTCCAGGGCCGCGAAGGCCTCCGCCAGGGCGATCGGATCGAAGACGGGAAGACAGGCCCCCAGGGCTCCCCCCTCCAGGATCTCCAAGGGCCCGCCGTGATCCGGCCCCACCAGCAGCAGCCCTCGCGCCGCCGCCTCGGGATAGACGAGACCGAAGGATTCATCCAAGGGCAGCAGGGCGAAGACGTCGCAGGCCCGGTAGAGGGCCTCCAGCCGATCTCCGTCCGCCATGGGATCCAGGAAACCGTGGAAGGTGACGGCCTCCGCCGCACCCCATTCCCGCGCCAGCTGCGCCAGCCGAGCCCGCTCGCGCCCATCCCCCACCACGTGGAGCCGGGCACCCGGGGACTTCCTGAAGTGCTGCGCGAACCCCCGCAGCACGCCTTCGACGTTCTTCAGGCTCTCCAGGCGGGCCAGGGTGAGGATCTGCAAGCCGCCCCGCCGAAGGCCGGCCTTCGGGGCAGACTCTCCCGGGAAGCGCACCAGGGGCGGAATCACGGCCACATCCATGCGGTCGAAGCAGGCTTCGAGGGCCCGGCGGCCGAAATCGCTGTTGGCGGCGAGGCCGGCAAGGGCCCTCGTGCCCCCGTACTCCAGCGCCCTGAGCCGGGCGTCGCCGCGCGCCTCCTCGAGCACGGAATCCCGCAGCGCCCTCAGCGGTCCGAGCCACGCCTCCTCGCCTTCCGAGGGGAGGTGCTGCAATAGCGTGTAGTCCACCTTCTCCGGGAACCGCCGCCAGGGCGGCTCATGGCAGTACCAAAGGGTGCGGCCGGGCACTCGGCCATGCCCCATGAGCGCCGCCAACGGGTTGCCCTGAGCTACCACGGCATCGAAGCCTCGCAGATGAGGATGCGCCCGGCGTGCCCGGGGCGCCCACTTCGTCGCGTCCCCGAAGGCCAGCAGATCCCTCCAATGGCGCCGGGGGAGGACGGTGACGGGCGAAGCTCCGAGCAGGCCCCGCCATCGGGATTCATCGAAGCCGAAGCAGACGATGGAGATCTCCCAGCCCGCTTCCTGGAGGAGCCGCGCCTGAGTCAGCGCCAACACCTCCGCGCCCCCCATGGCGCCGAAGGCCGTGTGGTGGAAGGCGACTCTCATGGGCGGCGGCTTCCGGCCCGGCATTGACCATGAAAAAGCACCTGCCACCCTCCGCCCACCATCCTGGCATGGATCGGGCTCGGCTCCGGGGCACCTCGCTATGGGATCCGGATGTATATCCCTTCAAAAGCGGGCTTCCAGGTGGTCCCGCCATCCATGCTCTGCTGCCAGAACTGGCGCACTCGGCCGTCGGGCATGGGGGTCCAGGTGATGCGCTCCCATTGGCGGCCCGCCTTGGCCTGGGTCTCGCCCCGAAGCACCATCGACGCGCCCTCCATCCCGCCTTCGAGTTCCAGCACGTTGCCCTGGTCATCCACCCAGGTCTGATGCCACACCCTTTTCCCGGGCAGGTAGGCGTTGAGGCTCGTGCCCCCGCCCCCCTTGGCGCCTTGCCAGTGTTCCTGAAGCACCTTGCCGGCGAGGAGGGGCTCCACGTGGCTGCGGCCCAGCACGGCGCCCCCTTTGTCCCGAACCTCCCACCGCCCCACCCAGAAATCGAATTGCCGCTGCTCGGGCGCCGTATGCACCGGCTGCTGGGCCACTAGTGTGGAAAAGGCGAGCAGAGGCATCAGCCGTTTCATGGGAATACCCTCGCCCCCAATCTGGGCCGGCCCCGGGCGGGCGGCGAGGAAATCGGGGCCAGCCGCGTCCTCCCTTGGGGAACCGTGCCTGCCGGGGGCGGAGCGGAACCCGGGGACGCTACACTGATGGCTCCATTTTCGAGGATCGCCATGGCGCTCACCCGTGATCAACTCGTCCGCCGCGCCGCGCAGGAACTGCGCGATGGGTTCTACGTGAACCTGGGCATCGGCATCCCCACCATGATCGCGGACGTGATCCCCGAGGGCATGGAGGTGATCCTGCAAAGCGAGAACGGACTGCTGGGCATCGGGCCCTTCCCCACGCCCGAGGAGGTGGACGCCGACCTCATCAACGCCGGCAAGCAGACCGTCACCGCCGCCAAGGGCGCGAGCTTTTTCAGCAGCTCCGATAGCTTCGCCATGATCCGCGGCGGCCACATCGACCTCAGCATCCTGGGTGCCATGCAGGTGGATATGGAGGGCAACCTCGCCAACTGGATGATCCCCGGAAAAATGGTAAAGGGCATGGGCGGCGCCATGGATCTCGTCGCCGCCGCCAAGCGCGTCGTCGTGGTGATGGAGCACACCAACAAGAACGGCGAATTCAAGATCCTCCGCAAGTGCAACCTGCCCTTCACGGGCCAGCGATGCGTGCATCGCATCATCACGGATCTCGCCGTCATCGACGTCGTCCCCGGCCGCGAAGGCCTCCGGCTAGTGGAAGTGGCTCCGGGCGTGACGAAGGAGGAAGTGCAGGCCAAGACCGAGCCGCCCCTCGTGATGGATGGGGTGTGCGAGATGGTAGGCGTCTAAAAAAGAACACCACCAAGACACCAAGGACACCAAGAAAAACCAAGGCAAGAACTTCATGGTTTTTTTGCATTTCTTGGTGTCCTTGGTGCCTTGGTGGTAAGGCTTTTCTTTATGGATTTTTACTCATTCCTCCGCCCCCTGCTCTTCCGCATGGACCCCGAGAAGGCCCATGACCTGGCCTTCGCCGTGGGCGAGCGAATCTGCGAATGGCCCAAGCTGCCGGATGCGGACATCCCGAAGGAGCTGAGCCGAACCGTCTTCGGCCTCGATTTCCCTTCGCCCATCGGCCTCGCCGCGGGGCTGGACAAGGGCGCGCGGTTGCTGCCGTTGTGGAAGTCCATGGGCTTCGGATGCGTGGAGATCGGCACCGTCACGCCTCGGCCCCAGCCCGGCAACCCCAAGCCCCGCCTGTTCCGCCTGCCGGAGGAGGGGCTCATCCTCAACCGCATGGGCTTCAATAGCGAGGGCGCGGAGGTGGTGGCCACGCGGCTGAAGGACCGCCCCTCGGGGCTCATCGTGGGCGGCAATCTTGGCAAGAACAAGGAGACGCCGGAGGATCTCGCGCTGGAGGACTACCGTGCCGCCTACCGCCTCATCGCGCCCCGCGTGGATTACTCCGTGCTCAACGTGAGCAGCCCCAACACGCCGGGCCTTCGCAACCTTCAGGCCCCCGAGGCTTTGAAGCCCCTGCTCGACGGCATGCTGGGCCTGCGCGGGGAAATGGGCCTTGAGCGCCAGCCGCTCCTGCTGAAGATCGCGCCGGACCTCCACGAATCCGATCTGGACGCCATCGTGGACGTGGCCCTGGCCAGCGGGATCGACGGCCTCATCGCCACCAACACCACGCTGGACCGCGGCATCGTCTCCGAGGCCAACCAGGCGCGGGTGGAAGCCTGGGGCGCCGGCGGGCTCAGCGGCCTGGGGCTGAGAATCAAGGCCCGGGAGGTCCAGCGGCGCATCCTCGATCGCCTGGAAGGCCGCCTTCCCCTCGTGGCCTGCGGCGGGATCGCAACCGCCGCGCAGGTTCAGGATTCCCTGGCTGATGGGGCGGCGCTCGTGCAGATCTATTCCGCCCTGATCTTCGAAGGTCCCGGTCTCGTGGCGCGTCTACACAGGGAACTCGAACGCGTTTGAACGTATGACAAAATTGTGACTAGCACTCGTCTAACGAGGTAGGATCGGGACATGCCCACCATGCCCTGCGCCTTCATCGCCCATGGATCTCCTTTGCTCATGAAGGAGTCCGGCCCATGGTCGGAGGCCGTTTCGAAGTGGTCGGCCCCCCTGCGCCCCGCGGCCATCCTCTCGATTTCCGCCCATTGGCGCACGCCGCATCCCACGTTCACGGGAGGCCGGATCCCCGGCGTGCTCCACGATTTCATCGGTTTCCCCGAGCCCCTCTACAACCTCACCTACCCCGCCCAGGGCCATCCGGAGCTGGTGATCCGGGCCCTGGACCTGCTCCAGGAGGCGGGTCTCACGGGGGATGTGGATCCCCAGCGCCCCTTGGACCACGGGGTGTGGGGGCCCCTGAGGTGGATGTTCCCTCAAGCCGATATTCCCGTGGTGCAGATGAGCCTGCCCGTCGGCGCCAAACCCGCCGCGCTCGTGGAACTGGGGCAGGCCCTCGCGCCCCTCCGGGGGGATGGCGTGCTCATCCTGGGCAGCGGCGGCCTCGTCCACAATCCGCGGCGGGTACGGCCCGACGCAGCCCATCCCGAAGGCTGGGCCCAGTCCTTCGATCGATGGATGGCCCACCGTCTTCACGCCGGGCACCTCGATCAGGCCGTGGCCTATCGCAGCTCCGCCCCCTTCGCGGAGCTGGCCGCTCCGACTCCGGAGCACGTCGATCCGCTCTTCGTCGCCTGGGGCGCGGCCGATGGCCGGCCCGCCCACCATCTCTTCGAGGGATGGGAGCAGGGCAACCTATCGCTGCGATCGGTGACCTGGGCGGCCTAGTTCGTCTCGCCATCCAAATACACCCAGCGGCCCTCTTCCCTCACGAAGGTGCTGCGCTCGGCATGCAGGTGGCGCTTCCCGTTGACGGAAAGGCTGGCGTGGAAGCGCACGACGCCCTGCTCATCCTCAGGGCCGCCCTTGGCCTCGAGGATCTTCAGATTCACGCACTTCACGCTGTGGCAGTAGTCCAGCAGCTCCCCGCGATTCTCATCGTCGCGCTTTTCCTTGGCCGTGGTGGCGAGCAGGTAATCCACCTTGGCGAGGGCGTAGGCGGAGAAGCGGCTGCGCATGAGCTTCTCGCAGGATTCGGGGTAGGCCTTGCCCGCGTGAAAGGGCTCGCAGCAGCGGTCGTAGGTTTTCTTGGATTGGCAGGGGCAGGGACGGGACACGGCGACTCCGGTTAGGGCCTGTTCAGCCTTTCAGTGTCCCTCAGGTGGCCGCTGGCGTCAGCCCCGAAGCGCGGCCTCCACCATCGCCTGCATCCGCGGCTGTTCCGCGAGAAAGCCCTCCGCGAGGGCCCATTGGATCTGGCCGCGCCGGAGGTTGCCCCCTGAGTGGTCGATGCGAAAGATGCGATCCCCCTCCAAATGATCCGTGAGGAAGCGCAGGCCCAGTTCGAAGGCGATCACCGCCGGGGCGATCGCCAGGCGAGCCCGCTCCCCGGGCGCGAGCAGCGGCCCCACTTCCCCGAGGAATCCCACCGCCAGCGCCTCGAAGGTGGCGAGGTCGGGCGCCAGGCGTTCTGGAGCGGAGCCCTCCTCCCCAAGGGGATTGCAGGCGCTTCGGGCCATGTCGCCAAAATCCGCCAGCCAGCTCCCCGGCTGTGTGGTATCCAGATCCAGCACGCAGACGCCCTGCCCCGTGGCGGCATCCAGGAGGACGTTGTTGAGCTTCGTATCGTCGTGGGCGATGCGCGGGGGGATCCCAGCGTCCACCAGGCCGGCCGCATGGGGCTTTAGCCGCTCAAGCATGGCGGCCAGCGGCTGAAGGCCGGCGGCGCGGCCCAAGGAATCCCGCGTTCGTGCGGCCTCGAAGGCGGCCAAGCGTGCGGGCGTGTCGTGGAAGCCCGGGAGCACCACCTGCAGGGCGCCCACGGGCAGATCCGCCAAATCGCGGAGGTAGGACCCGAAGGCGCGGGCCGCCGCCTTGGCCTCGTCCGGCGTGGCCTTCCCCTCCACCGTCCGGGTGCCTGCGAGGTGGTTGAAAACGCGCCAAAGGCCGCCCTTCCCATCCCGCCGCCAAAAGGTGCCATCCCGGGCGGGCAGCAGGCGCAAGGGCGTGGCCCCCTTGGCTCCCAAATGCGCCAGCACCCTTTGGACGTTGGCCATCACGCGCTCCCCCTGGGGGAAGACTTCCTCGTTCAGCCGCTGCAGCACGCGATCGCCCACGCGGAACGTTTCATTGATGCGCCCGCGCCCCAGCGGCTCCGGCGGAAGGCCCTCCAGGCCGTGGGCGGCGAGGATCTCGGCAGGGATGGTGGACGAGCGCATGGACCCAGTCTAGGAGCAGTCCCAGGCCTCGGAGGATTCAGGGTCGTAGAACGTCGATGGCCCGCCGGAGCTCTCCCTTCATGGCCTCTGGGGACTCGGCGCGGAACCAGGCCCCGTGGCCCGGCAGCACCCAGCTGAAGTCGAAGTCCAGCAACCGCTCCAGGCTGCGGAGCTGAGTCGGCCAGTCGTGCCAGCAGTGGGCCTTCGAGGCGGAAAGGCGGCCAGCGCGGGGATTCCACCAAAGGTGATCCCCCGTGAAGAGGAAGCGGCTCCGGTAGAGGAGACACAGGCTCCCCGCCGTGTGCCCCGGCGTCGGGATGAGCCGCACATCCTCCGCGAGGTCCGTGGGGTCGAGGCCCTCCACGTAGCGCTCCATCCCCCGCATCTGGTCCTCCCGGTGCATGACGCGCTCGCAGCCGAACCGCGCCTGGAAGGCCGCATGATCCGCCACGTCGTCGCGATGGCTGAGGACCATCCAGCGGACTCCGCCCTGTTCCTCCATCCGCTTCATCAGGGGCGGCGCACTCCGGGGGCTATCCATGAGGAGATTGCCCGAGGGGCGACGGATGAAGTAGCTGCGGCAGCCGAAGCTTTGCTCGGAGGCGTAGCCGCAGTAGGCCACCTCATCCTCCAGGGTCACGGGGAAATCCCCCGAGGTCTCCTTGAGAAAGGTCTTGTCTTCCGTGCCGATGGCCGCCACGGGGCAGGCCACGAGGGCCTGGGCGGCCTTCCGCCGGAGGAGGTCGTCCGTGGGCTGGAGGTGGACGCGGGCGTGATCCTCCGTTTCGGCAAAGATCTCCGGCGCGAAGTGGTAGCAGGTGCCGCAGTCGATGCAGGCGCGATCCACGAAGAATGGGCCGGGGGCGTTGTCGGGGTAGGCTTCCGTTCGCTTCGCCATCACCCTACGATGCGCTCGATCTCGGGGTGGGCAAGATCCTGGCTGTGCAGCTCCCACATCTGCTGGGCCAGGGCATCTGGATCGAAGGGTCCGCCCCGCTCTATGAAGCCGCGAATGGTAAGCGTGGCCACGCGGATCCCGAGGCCATCCAGCTCCTGGGCCAGGGACCGCAGGAGGCTGCGCTGGGCCGCCTTCCCCACCCCGAGGGAGGCGCCCGTGGCCGAGGGTTTGAGGGCGCTGCCGCCGCCGGTGAGGAGGACGCTCCCCTTCCCCGCCGCCTGCATGGCGGGGAGCACGGCCTGGATCGCCAGAAGGAGGCCGGAGACGTTGGCCCGGAGGTCCGCCTCCAAGGTGGCCGGGAGTAGGGCGCTGACGGGGGCTTCATGGGAAACGGAGGCGTTGTAGATCAGGGTTTCCGCGTCTCCGAAGTCAGCTTGGATAGCCTGGAAGATGGTCCGCAAGGCGTCCTGATCTCCAACGTGGGCCGGATAGGCCTGCGCGGTGATACCTTCGGAGCGGAGGGAATCCGTGATGGCGGCAAGGGGGGCCGCGTCATGGCCGATGAGGGCGAGGCGATACCCTTCCCGGCCCCAGCGGCGGGCGAGGCTCAGCCCCAGGCCGGGGCCCAGGCCGACGAGGACGAGGAGGGGAGTAGATGCGAGCATGCGGGCACCTCGGACCCTAATGCTCAGCCATGAGGGGCGTTCAACGGGTCACAGCCTGCTGGACGCCGCCAGGGAACTCGAAAAGACAACCGGTGATGAACGGTGATAAAAGCCATGATGAACAGTGATGAGAAGGTCGCGAGCCCATCACTGTTCATCACTGTTCATCACCGGCATTCTTCTTTTCCTCCGGTTCCGGTTCACCGGCGCTCGATGAGCTGTTCGGCCGCGAAGCGAACCTTCTTCATGGCGGCGTACTTATCGTCCTCGCTCCGGTAGCCGAGGGCGCAGACGGCCACGGTGCGGTAGTCCCCGCCTTCCAGGCCGAGGAGCTGGTCGTAGGCCTGGGGATCCAGGCCCTCGATGGGGCAGGCGTCGATGCCCATGAGGGCCGCCGTCTGCATGAGCTGGCCGAAGGCGAGGTAGGCCTGGCGGGCCGTCCACTCGGGGATGTTCAGGCCCTGCTTGTTCTCGACGAGGTTCCCGACCATGAGGTTCCGGTAGCCCGCGAGGTCCCCCACGGCGACGCCGCGCACTTCCGCCACCCGATCGATGTAGCCGTCCACGTAGGCCTCGCTCATGGCGTTGCGGGCGAGGAAGACGACGAGGTGAGAGGCCTCCGTGATCTGGGACTGGCCCCAGGAGGCGGGGCGCAGCTGGGCCCTCAGTTCTGGATCCGTGACGACGAGGAACTTGTAGGGCTGCAGTCCGTAGCTGGAGGGCGTGAGGACGAGGGAGGCCTCCAGGGCCTGCCACTCGGCCTCGGGGATGGACTTCGCGGGATCGAAGACCTTGGTGGCGTAGCGCCAGTGGAGGGCGTCGAGAAGGGTTTCAGGGGCGACTGGGGTTTGGGTGGCGGTGGACATGGGGGCTCCTTTTTGAGCAGACGAGGCCTGGCCGATGAAGACCGGTGGCGGAAAGGGGGGTGGGGAGGACTCAGCCCTGGAAGGCGGCCTTGTGTTCGGTGAGGAAGGCTTCGAGGGTGCGCGGGGCGTGGCCCGTCACCAGTTGCACGGTCTGGGTCGTGAGGTCCGCGAGGCCGCGCCGGACGAGCTGGTTCAAGGTGACGAGGGCCCAACTGTATTCGGCGGGCATGCCCATGCCGAGGATGGCCTGATAGGCGGCCTCATCGGGGACGGGCACGTAGGCCACGTCCCGATTGAGGATCCTGGAGAGTTCGGCGGCCACATCGGCGTAGGAGAGGGCCTCGGGCCCCGTGAGCTCGTAGACGCGGCCCTCGTGTCCCTCCTCCGTCAGCGCGGCCGCGGCTACGTCGGCGATGTCGCGCACGTCGATCCATCCCAGGCGACTGCTGCCGGCGTTGGCGTAGACCGGTTGGCCCGCCTTGATGGCGGGCGCGTTGTAGACCACCCAGTTCTGCATGAAGAAGCTGGGGCGAACGCTGGTCCAGGCCAGGCCGCTCGCTTCCAGCAGCCGCTCCACGCGGGCGTGGCCCCGAAGGAACGGATTGATCGAATCGGCTTGGGCACCCACGGCGGAGAGCTTCACCACCTTCTTCACTCCTGCGGCCTTCGCGGCGGCCACGGCGGCCGATTCCGAGGCGAAGGGATCCGCCGAGGAAGAGAGGAGGAAGAGGGTTTCGATGCCCTTGAGGACGGGGGCCAGGTCGGCGAGGTCGCCGCGTACGACGGCCACGCCCTTGGATTCCAGGGCCTTCGCGGAGGCATCGCTGTGGGCGAGGGCCTTGAAGGCCGCGCCCTTGGCCTGGAGGGCGGAGATGAGGGCCTGGCCGACTTTGCCCGTGGGGCCGGTGACGAGAATCATGGGAGCTCCTTGGAGATGGGAAGGGATTGGGTTCAAAGGTTTCGACCCTTGCGTTCGGAAGGGCCGTGAGACAAACTTTAGGCGCTTACTCTCTTTTTGAAAGTAGGCACTATTTTGGAAGGTAGGCACCCAATGGTAAGCAAAGGACCCGACGGCAAGGTATGCCCCACCAACCTGCTCCACGCGGCCTGTCCCACTCGCATGGTGCTCGACCTCATCGCGGATAAGTGGACGGCGCTGATCATCTACCTGCTCAGCAGCGGCACGAAGCGCTACGGCGAGCTGCAGCGGGAGATCGGGGGCATCAGCCAGAAGATGCTCACGCAGACGCTGCGCAAGCTGGAGGAGGATGGCCTCGTGAAGCGC
>CAYWDR010000026.1:0-23542 GCA_964457075.1 uncultured Solibacteraceae bacterium | reverse complement strand
AGCAGTTGAGGAGGCTGCGGAAGGCGGCGCCCTCCTTGTGGATGTCGATGAAGATCTCTCCGAGGGCCCCGTCCTCGTATTCGCCGGTGCGGAGGTAGAGCTTGGTGCCGCCGATGGTGGCGCTTTGGGTGTAGCCGCCGCGGCGGTTGGGCAGGCGGCGGCGGTAGGTGCGCACCAGCTGCTGGGCCATGGCCTGGGCGACCACGGGGGTCTTTTCGGCGTGGGTGGCGGCCTCATCCGTGAGGGTGTCGGCGCCTTCCAGCAGATCCAGGTTGGTGGCCATGGCCTGGCTCATCTTGGAACCGTCGCGGTAGAGGGCGACGGCCTTCAGCATGAGCTGCCAGGAGGCCTCGTAGATGTGGGCGATGTCCTCCACGGTGCTTTCCACGGGGAGGTTGATGGTCTTGGAGATGGCGCCGGAGAGGAAGGGCTGGGCGGCGCCCATCATGCGCAGATGGCCCATGGGGGCGATGAAGCGCTTGCCCGTGCGGCCGCACTTGTTGGCGCAGTCGAAGATGGCCAGGTGCTCGTCCCGCAGGTGGGGCGCGCCCTCCACGGTCATGGTGCCCGTGAGGGCGGCCATGAAGGCGTCGATGCGATCCTGCACGAAGTGCTTCTTCAGGCGCTCCTGATCCACGACGAAGGAGGGATCGAAGGCCGTGGGGAGCTGGGCCTCAATGGAGGCGACCTCTTCCTCGGACCAGCCGTTCTGCAGCAGCATGGCGCGGGTGATGCCGGGCGTCTCGTCCGTGATCTCCTGCCAGCCCACCACGTGGCGCTCGATGTCCTTGATCTGGGTGGGCGTGTAGCCCTGCCGCATCAGGGCCTCGGGGATGGCGGAGTTCACGAGCTTGAAGTAGCCGCCGCCGGCGAGCTTCTTGAACTTCACGAGGGCGAAGTCGGGCTCGACGCCGGTGGTATCGCAATCCATCAGCAGGCCGATGGTGCCCGTGGGGGCGAGCACGGTGGTCTGGGCATTGCGGTAGCCCCAGGCTTCGCCGTAGGTGAGGGCCGTATCCCAGCTCTCGCGGGCGGCCTCGGTGATGCGCTTGGGCACGCCCTGGCCCGTGAGGCCCTGGGGCACGACGGAGAGCTGCTCGTATTCGGCGGCGGGCGCGTTGTAGGCGGCGCGGCGGTGGTTGCGGATCACGCGGAGCATGTTGTCCGCGTTCTTTTGGTAACCGGGGAAGGGCCCCTGCTCGCGGGCCATCTCGGCCGAAGCCGCGTAGGCGTCGCCCGTGAGGATGGCCGTGAGGGTGGCGCACCACTGGGTGCCCTCGAGGCTGTCGTAGGGGATGCCCATTCGCATGAGCATGGCGCCCAGGTTGGCGTAGCCGAGGCCCAGGGTGCGGAACTCGTAGCTCAAGCGGGCGATGGACTCGCTGGGGAACTGGGCCATGAGCACGCTGATCTCAAGGACGATGGTCCAGAGGCGGATGCCGTGGCGGTAGCCCTCAAGGTCGAAGCCGCCGTCGTCGGTGAGGAAGGTGCACAGGTTCAGGGAGGCTAGGTTGCAGGCGGTGTCATCCAGGAACATGTACTCGGAGCATGGGTTGCTCGCGTTGATGCGGCCGTCGGCGGGGCAGGTGTGCCAGTCGTTGATGGTGGTGTCGAACTGGAGGCCGGGGTCGGCGCAGGCCCAGGCGGCGTAGTTCACCTTGTGCCAGAGGTCGCGGGCGCGGAGCTTCTTGGAGGGCTTGCCATCCACGCGGCGGATGAGCTCCCAGTCGCCGTCCATCTCCAGGGCGCGCATGAAGGCGTCAGGCACGCGCACGGAGTTGTTGGAGTTCATGCCGCCCACGGTCATGTAGCCTTCGCCGTCCCAGCTTGTGTCGTAGCCATGGAGGTCCCGGGCGAAGTCGCCCTCGGCGAGGCGGCCCATGCATTGGGCGAGGAAGGCGGAGGGCACGCCCTCGCGCTTGGCCTTGGCCAGGGCCTTCTTTAGGGCCTCGTTGGTCTTGGGGTCGGCGTCCTTGGACGTGGAACCCTCCACCGCCTTGCAGAGCTCATCCCAGTGCTTCTTGATGATGAGGCTGCCGGCGGCGAGCATGGCCACCTTGCGCTCTTCGAGGACCTTCCATTCCACGAAGGTCTCGATATCGGGGTGATCCAGATCGAGGCAGACCATCTTGGCGGCGCGCCGAGTGGTGCCGCCGCTCTTGATGGCGCCGGCGGCCTTGTCGCCCACGGCGAGGAAGCTCATGAGGCCCGAGCTGCGGCCGCCCCCGGAGAGGGGCTCTTCGGAGCCACGGATCTTGGAGAAGTTCGAACCCGTGCCGGAGCCGTACTTGAAGATGCGGGCCTCGCGGGTCCACAGGTCCATGATGCCGCCCTCGTTCACGAGGTCGTCGGCCACGCTCTGGATGAAGCAGGCGTGGGGCTGGGGGCGTTCGTAGGCGGAGGTGGACTTCTGTAGCTCACCGGTCTTGGGATCGACGTAGCTGTGCCCCTGGGCAGGGCCGGCGATGCCGTAGGCGTGGTGCAGACCCGTGTTGAACCACTGGGGGCTGTTGGGGGCGCACATCTGCTTGGCGAGCATGTAGGAGAGCTCGTCATGGAAGGCCTGGGCGTCCTCGGCGGAATCAAAATAGCCGTGGGTTTCGCCCCAGTGGCGCCAGCAGCCGGCGAGGCGGTGGAAGACCTGGCGGGAATCCGTCTCGCCGCCGTTCTGGGCGTCGATGCCCTTCCGGCGGAAGTACTTCTGGGCGAGGATGTCGACGGCCACCTGGGACCAGGAATCCGGCACCATCACGTCCTTGGCCTCGAAGACCACCTTCCCGTCCAGCTTGGTGATGCGGCTGGTGCGGGGAACGAAGGTGATCCCCTTCAGGGGATCTTGTCCGGCCTGGGTGAAGTGACGGGCGATCTTCATGGCGGGCGCCTCGAATAGAGAGGGTGGGGTGGGAAGGGGGCAAGGCAATGCCACAGCCCCTGGGAGAGCCGACGAAACACCGCCCCAAGTGCTTGGGGTGGTCTCGGCGGGACCTCTAGGGATTGTGTCGGATGAAAAGGATCACCCCAAGATGTAGGGGTGTCAAGGGGCAACCCCTGCCATCTTCGCAATTCTTAACAAATCCAGAAAACGCTGCAGATGCAGATTTCGCAGGGGTTTTGGCTTGGCTTTTTGTCAGGTAAACCGTATTCTGATGGGAAGCCGGGCCCCATGCATCGGGTCGCGACGAACCGGGTCAGGTCGGAAGAAGCAGCCCTAAGTCGAGTCCCCGAGTGCCGTGGCAAGCCCGGCCCTAATTTTTTCGACTGCGTCGAAAAAATTAGCTGGTGAAAAGCCTACTTGGATTTGCCGGCTCTGCAGACCTTGTACAAGGGGCAGGGCAGGCAGTGGGGGCGCTGGCGAAAGGCGGGGCAGTCGCCCAGGATGCCGAGGTGGCTGAGGGCGAAGTCGTAGGTGAGGGGGTCGCCAGGAGCAGCCTGGCGCAAGCTCTCGGTGACCTCACGGGCCATTGCACCATCGGCCGTGGCACGGTGGCTTAGGCCGATGAATCTAGCCGTGCGGGCCACGTGGGTGTCGAGGGGAATGAGGAGCTCTGCGGGGCTGAGGCCTTTCCACACGCCGAGATCCGGCCATTCCGGACGCACCATCCAGCGGAGGAACATGCGCCAGCGCTTGCAGGCGCCGCCTTCGGCCGGGTCGGGCAGGGAGAATCGAAATCCGTAGGTAGCGGGCCCCTCTCCGCGCAGGCGCTGGACGAGGCGGGAGAGGGCTTCGTCCGGGTGCGCTCCGGGTTGGGGTGTGAAGGCGGCCTCCAGGCCTTCACCGGCGTCCAGACGCTTCCAGGCCAGCAGCCATTGGATGAGGTCTTCGGCCGTGTGGAAGCGCCACACCCAGCCGCCTAGGGCCTTCCGCAGCTCCCGTGTGGCCTGGGCGAGCGTGCGCTCTTGCAGCCACAGGGCCGGTTCGGGCCCCAGGGGCTTCAAGCCCGCTTCGATGGCCCGGAGCATGGGGGCGACTTTTCCGTAGGCCAGGGTTGCAGCCACCCAGGCGGTGAGTTCCCGGTCCGCGGGATTGGGGAAGCGCAGGGGAATGGCCAGGGGATCCATGGCCAGGGCCTCCGGCTGGTCGTAGCGGGCCTTGAGGGCCTCCAGGTGCTTCCGGAGTTTTGAATGGGTGACGGCCACCGGGTTAAATCCTTTGTGAAATCAGGCTTCTTTAGGCTACGCTCAGGAGTTGGGCGCGTCGCCCTTTGGAGCAACCATCAGCATGAGCATGCGCGGTCTGGGAAGCCTGGCGAACCTGGCGAAGATCCTCGAAGCAGCGTCCAACCCTGAGTCCGATCTCCGGGAAGACCGTCAGAAGCCCAAGAAGGTTCTCCACGGCAAGCGCGTGAGCGCCAAGAAGGCCGTGGATCCCAAGCGCAAGGCGTGGCACGAACGCCGCCTCAAGGAGCTGAATAAGAAGGCTCCCACGCAGGCCTCCGACGCCGCCAAGCCCGCCCCCGTGCCCACCGTCGATCCCAAGGCCGCGAAGGCCGTCGCCGCGGGCCTCTCCGGCAGCCTCATCAGCGCCCTCGCCGCCGCCAAGCCCGGCGTCTCCAAGCCCGACGCCCAGAACAAGCGCCAGGAATCGTGGAAGCGGAAGCCCGGGGATCCGGTCTTCTAATCTTCCCAACAAAAGCAGAGGGCCGCATCCGCGGCCCTCTGCTTTTGTTGGGGATCGTTTAAAAGACCGCAGTGAGATCCACATCCCCGGTTACGCCTACTTGGTAGGCGGAGACGCGGCGCTCGAAGAAGTTGGCGAGTTCCTGCACGTCCTGGAGTTCCATGAAGGGGAAGGGGTTCCGGGATCCAAAGCGGAGGGGCAGGCCCAGCTGCACGAGACGCTGGTCCGCGACGAATTCCAGGTAGCGGCGCATATCCGCCACGGAGAGGCCCGCCACGCCGTGCTGGAGGAGGTCTTCGGCGAATTGGGCTTCGGCGTCCACGGCCTCTTCGATCATCGTCGTGATCCGCCGGCCCAGATCCGCGTCGAAGAGCCCCGGTTCCTCGATGCGGATCTGCTCCACGGCGCGGAAGGCGAAGGCCATGTGGAGGCTCTCGTCGCGGAACACCCAGTTCGTGCCAGCGGCGAGGCCGTGCAGGAGGCCCCGGGAGCGGAGGAAGAAGACGTAGGCGAAGGCGCCGAAGAAGAAGAGGCCCTCGATGCAAGCGGCGAAGCCGATCAAGTTGAGGAGGAACTGCTGGCGCTGAGCCCGCGTTTCGAGGCGATCCAAGGATTGGATGGCGTCGATCCACCGCTGGCAGAAGGCCGCCTTGGCGCGGATGCTCGGGATCTCCTCCACGGCCCGGAAGGCCTGTTCCCGCTCCTGCACGTCGGGCAGGTAGGTGTCGAGGAGCGTGAGGTAGAACTGCACGTGCAGGGCCTCCTCGAAGAGCTGCCGGCTGAGGAAGAGGCGGGCTTCGGGCGCGTTGAGGTGGCGGTAGAGGTTCAGCACGAGGTTGTTGGCGACGATGCTGTCGCCCGTGGCGAAGAAGGCCACGAGGCGACGGATGAGGTGCCGTTCCGCCGGGCCCATGCGGGCATCCAGATCCCGAAGGTCCGTGGAGAAATCCACCTCCTCCACCGTCCACGTGTTCTTGAGGGCCGAGCGGTACATCTCGTAGAACACCGGATAGCGCATGGGGCGCAGGGTGAGGTTAAAGCCGGGGGCGAGCAGGGCGGCGGTCATTGGCAGGCCTCGCAGCTTTCGGGGTTTTCCAGGGAGCAGGCCAAAGCTTGGGTCTCCGAAGCGGACGCCGCGGCCACGGTGGCCTTGGCGATGCGGGTGGCGGGGCGGCTGCGCAGGTAGTAGGTGGTCTTGAGGCCCTGCTTCCAGGCGTGGAAGTACATGCTGCTGAGTTTGGGGATGCTGGGGCTCTCCACGAAGAGGTTGAGGCTTTGGCTTTGGTCGATGAAGGGCATGCGCGCGGCGGCCAGATCGATGAGGGCCCGCATGGGCAGCTCCCAGGCGGTGCGATAGAGGGCCTGGAGATCCTCGGGAATGCCTTCCACGCCCTGCACGCTGCCCTCGGACTGCTTGAGGCGGTTTCGCAGAGCCTCCGTCCACAGGCCCCGGGCCTGGAGTTCCTTCACTAAATGGCGGTTCACCTGGAGGAAGTCCCCGCTCAGGGTCTCCCGCTTGAAGAGGTTGCTCACCTGGGGCTCGATGCACTCGCAGCACCCCGCGATGGAGGCGATGGTGGCCGTGGGGGCGATGGCGATGAGGAGGCTGTTCCGCACGCCATGTTTCAGGATTCGCGCTCGCAAGGCCTCCCAGCGTCCGGGATCCGAGGGCACTGCGCCGAAGGCTTCGAAATGGAAGCGGCCCTCGGCGAGATGCGTTTCCGGGAAGGCCGGGTGCGCGCCCCGCGCCTCCGCGAGACCGCAGCTCGCGTCCAACGCCGCGTGGTAGACCTCCTCGGCGATGCGAGTGGAGAGGGTCCGGGCCTCCTCCGAATCAAAGGCCAGGCCCATGGAGAAGCACACGTCCTGGAACCCCATGACGCCCAAGCCCACGGGGCGCCAGCGCTGGTTCGAGGCCCGGGCGCCTTCGATGGGGTAGAGATTGAGATCGATGACGCGATCCAGGCTGGGAACCACCTGACGAACGGTCTGGGCCAGCCTCGCGAAATCGAAGGCGCCTTCCGTGAGGTGGCGAGCGAGGTTGATGGAACCCAGATTGCACACCGCCGTTTCGGATCCGCTGGTGACTTCCAGGATCTCCGTACAGAGGTTGGAGAGGTGGACGGTGCCTCCCTTCGCCGCCTGGTTGCAGGCGCGATTGCTCGCATCCTTGAAGCACATCCAGCCGTTCCCCGTCTGCGCCAGGGTCCTCATCATCCGCGCATAGAGGTCCCGGGCCTTCACCTGCTTCACGAATCTGCCTTCAGCCTCCGCAGCTTCATAGGCCTTATCAAATTCAACTCCCCAGAGTTCGCAGAACTCTGGGGCTTTCGCGGGGTCGAAGAGGGACCAAGGTCCATCCATTTCGACGCGCCGCATGAACAGGTCGGGGATCCAATGGGCGAGGTTGAGGTTGTGGGTGCGCTGGGCCTCGTCGCCGGTGTTGTCCCGCAGCTCCAGGAAGGCCTCCACGTCGGCGTGCCAGGGTTCCAGGTAGATGCAGGCGGCGCCCTTGCGCTTGCCGCCCTGGTTCACGGCGGACACGGAGGCATCCAGGGTCTTTAGCCAGGGCACGATGCCGTTGCTGTGGCCGTTGGTGCCCCGGATGAGGGAGCCGCGGGAGCGCACGCGGTGGAAGGCCAGGCCGATGCCGCCACTCCACTTCGAGAGGAGGGCCACGTCCTTGTAGCGGTCGTAGATGGCGGAGAGGTCGTCTGCCGGCGAGTCCAGTAGGAAGCAGGAACTGAGCTGTTCCCGCTGCGTGCCCGCGTTGAAGAGGGTGGGGGAACTGGGCAGGTACTCCAGGCGGGAAAAGAGGGCATGGAGGGCGAGCGCCTCGTGGACGGTGGAGGAGAGGGCGCAGGCGATGCGAAGGAAGAAATGCTGCGGAGTTTCGATGACCGCCCGGGATTCCGGATGCCTGAGGAGGTAGCGGTCATAGAGGGTGCGCAGGCCGAAATACTCGAAGGCCTCCGTGCGCCGGGGATCGATGGCGTCGTCGAGCTTGCGGCGGTGTTCTTCCACGAAGAGGAGGAGGCGATCCCCCACGAGCCCCAGGGCCGAACCGGCGCGCACGCTTTGGCTGAAGCTGTGGATGCCCTGGTTTTCCACTTCCTTGTCGATGCAGGTGGCGAGCAGCCGGGCGGCCAGCTGGCTGTACTGGGGCTCCTCGGCCGTGAACTCCGCGGCCGTCTGGATGCTGAGAGCATCCAGCTCCTTGGTGGTGGCCCCATCGAAGAGGCCGCTGATGGTGCGGGTGGCGACGCGGATGGCGTCCACGCGGTCGAGGCCCTCGCAGGAGCGGCCGATGGCCCGCACGATCTTGTTCAGATCCACTGGCTCCAGATCGCCGTTGCGCTTTCGCACCTTCATGGCCGTGGGGGCGGACGTGGCGCTTGGGCTTTGCCCAGGCGCCACGTGGGGGGATTGGGGGGGACGCAGAGGGAGCGCAGCGAGCGGGCGGTCCCCCCCGCTAGAGATAGAGCCCTCCCTGGAGGCCTTGGGGGCCTCCCGTTCCAGGGTCGAATCCATGGCATTCCTCCGAGGGCTCCGATGGGAGCCGAATATGGATGGGATATGCACGAAACCGGGACTCGGTGGATGGCGCGGAGCTCGGGTTTCGCTGCGGCCGTTCTCCCTCGGAACGACACACACCGCCTGGGGGCGGGTCCATGGCAGGTCTTCGGGCTCGGGGGCGTTCTGGAGATCCAGGTTCCTCGGGTTCGGCTTCCCAACCTACGCGAGGCCAGTGCGGTTGAACCCTCGTTCCCACATACCGCTGCGGGGCAGCGCCGGATTCACACCGGCTTCCCTTTTCGAACCCGGCAGGCCGGGCTCACCAATGGATTACCCAAGATGTTGGGTTTGAGTCGGGAGGTCAACCTGAAATGTGGGGGGTCGCCTCAGGCGACCGCACCCACCTTGAACTTCCGCCCGATCCACGTTTGCGCGAGGGGCTTCTCCAACAGGCCCTGCCGAAGTTGGCCCAAATTGAAGAGGGCGAGGTCGAGCACCGCCGTATCGGGCCCGAGGGTGCCGTCCGCGAGGCGCTCGCCCAGCTCGGCCTTGGGGATGGAGCGCAGCTGCCCCTCCACCCGGAAGATCACCTGATCCTCGCTCATCAATGCCGCGCCGGCCTCCTGCGTGAGGCGATCCACCTTGCGCAGCATGCCGTCGATGGCGCAGCCGCTGGGGTTGGTGGCCATGTTCGGCTCCACCACCGCGAGCAGGCGATCCTCGAAGATCTCCCAGGCGCCCTCGTAAACGTGTCCTTTGTGGCGCCAGTTGCCGAGCACTTCCGTGAGCCCCGCTTCCAGCCGCTGACGGCCTTCGGCATCCAGGGGACGGTCCAGGGCGCGCACCCAGAGGCGGCTTTCGTCGGGCAGGGGCAGGAAGGCGTCGCGCATGGATCTATTGTACGCCCAGGGCCTCTTCCAGCACCCGGGCCAGGGGCCGCACCCGGGTTGGGTCCGCCAGGAAGGCGCCGCGGGAAGCTACGAGGCGGGCGGAGGCGTGGCCGAGGGTGGACAGCTCCACGAGGCCGTGGGCCTGGAGCGTGGAACCCGTCTGTACGAGATCCACGATGGCGTCGGCGAGGCCCAGCAATGGCGCAAGCTCCACGCTGCTCTGGAGAGGGACCAGCTCCGCCACGAGGCCTTCCCGCTGCAGCCAGGTCTCCGTGGCCCGGGTGAACTTGGTGGCCAGGCGCAGGTGCGTCTTGGTGGTGAGCGCATCCAAGGTCGTGCCGCGGGGCGCGCAAAGGGCGAGGCGGCAGGCGCCGAAGCCCAGATCGGCCAGCTCCAGGAGATCCACGTCCAATTCGTCCAGGGTATCGGAGCCCACCACGCCCAGGGCCGCCACGCCAGCGGCCACGTAGCGGGGCAGGTCGGCGCCCTTGAGGAGGAGGGCCTCCACGCCTGGGGTGGCCGTGGGGATGTGGAGGATGCGCGATTTCAGCGCGGTTTCGTCCAGGGCCAGGGCCGTGCCCCGCAGGCGCGGCACCAGCTCGTCGCCGATGCGGCCCTTGGGCAGGGCGATGAGGAGGGGGCTCACGGCAGCTCCATGAAGAGGTCGGGGCGGGTGTCGGCGAGGTCGAGCAGGCGGGATAGGCGCACGCAGAATCCGGCGGCGCGCCACGGACGACCCAGCTCGGGATAGAGGCGGTCGTAGCGCCCGCCGCTGGCCAGCTCGGCCTGGGCGCCTTCGGTCCAGAGCCGCAGGGTGGGGCCCGTGTAGAAGTCGATGCCCTCCACGTCGGCGGGATCGATGCGCAGGGCGAGGCCCTCCGGCAATAGGGGCGCGAGGGACTTCGCGGCGCGGTGCAGCTCCGCCAATTCCTCCTCCAGGAGACCTGCATAGGGGCTGCGGTTCAGGGGCTCTAGACTCGCCTCGCCATCCAGGTCCGCCAGGAGCAGATCGGCGTGAAGGCCCAGGGCCGCCTCGGCCCGGTGCCCCCTGAGGGCTTCCTTCAGGCGGTGCGGCGCGCGGCGGCTCATGGCCAGCACCACGGCGGCCTTGAGCCCTGGCCCCACGCCTTCGGCTTCGAGCGGCTTGCGAAGCAGGGCCGCGTGGCCCAACTGGAGGAGCCCGCCCTTGAGGCCCAGCACGCCAGGCACGGCCATGAGCAGGCGAGCCAATTCGAGATCGGCCTCGTCGGCGCGATCCAGGTGCAGGCGCTCGCAGCCCACTTCGAAGCGCTCCACCGCCTCCCAAGGTTGGGTGGGGCGGCGGAACACGGCCCCGGCGTAGCAGATGCGCGCCGGCGGCTCCATGAACCGCGAGGAGAGTAACCGCGCGAGGCTGAGCGTGAAGTCGCTCCGGAGGGCCACACGATCGGAACCGTCGAAGAACTGCACGAAGGGCGTGGCGAGGCTGCCGTCCTCCAAGGGCTCGCGCAGGATGAGGGAGGGGTGCAGCTCCCGGTATGCGGCGCCTCGGAGCAGGCCCATGAGGGCGCCCTCCCAGGCGCGCAAACGGGCGGCTGGCGCAAAGAGCAGGTCGGGAAAGTGCGGGGTGTGGGTGGGCATCGGGAACTCAGGCGGAAGGAGCCGGACCGCGGTCCGCGTGGCGGCGGGCCAGGACTCCGGCCATGTCGGCCAGCGTGCAGCCCCGATCCACCAAGAGCATCTGCAGGTGGAAGAGCAGGTCGGCGGCCTCCCCGAGGAACTCCTCGCGGGCGGGTGAGGCCTCGCCCGGTGAGAGATTCTTGGCGGCGAGGATCACCTCGCCCGCCTCCTCCACCACCTTCTTGGCGATGCGATCGGTACCCTGGGCGAAGAGCTTTTGGGTGTAGCTGCCCTCGGGGTTGGCGTTTGCGCGGCGCGCCTGGAGGATGCGCTCCAGCTCCCCCAAAAAGGGGATGCCCTTGATGCGCCCCGCGCCGAAGCAGGTGGCCGTGCCGCGGTGGCAGGTGGGGCCCTCGGGCGCGGCGGTGATGAGGAGGGTATCGGCATCGCAGTCGGGCTCGATGGCCACGACCTTCAGCCGGTGGCCGCTGGATTCGCCCTTCCTCCAAAGGGACTGGCGGGAGCGGCTCCAGAAGGTGACGTAGCCGGTCTCCTGGGTGAGGCGCAGGGATTCCGGGTTGAGCCAGCCGAGCATGCGCACCTCGCCGGAGGGGGCCTGTACGATCCCGGGAATCAGGCCCTGGGCGTCGAAGCAGAGTTCGTTCAGGTTCAGCACGGTCGCACCTCGAAGCCGGATTCGGCCAGGAATGCCTTCAGATCGGGAATGGCGAGGGTTCCCTCGTGGAAGAGGGTGGCGGCGAGCACGGCGTCGGCCCCATGAGTGAGGGCATCGGCGAAGTGTCCGGGCGTGCCCGCGCCGCCGCTGGCGATGATGGGGACGGGCAGGCTGGCGACTTGATCCAGCAGTTCCAGATCGAAGCCCGCGAGGGTGCCGTCGCGGTCGATGGAGGTGAGGAGGATCTCCCCGGCGCCCAGTTCCGTGGCGGCGCACGTGAGCCACTCGGAGGCCGCGCGGGCTGTGGGCTGCTTGCCGCCGTGGCTGAAGACGCGCCAGCCCAGCTCCGGATCCCGGGCCACGTCCACGGCCAACACCACGCATTGCCGCCCGAAGATTTCCGCGGCCTCCCAGATGAGCTCCGGGCGCTCCAGGGCCGCCGTGTTGATGGCCACTTTATCGGCGCCCGCCCGGAGCAGGCGGCGCACGTCCTCCACGGACCGCACGCCGCCGCCCACGGTGAAGGGGATGGAGAGGGCTCGTGCCACTTCCCGGACCCAGGCCTCCTGGGTGCCCCGGGATTCCAGGGTGGCGGCGATATCGAGGAAGACGAGCTCATCGGCGCCGGCCTCGTCATAACGGGCGGCCAACTCCACGGGGCTGCCGAGATCCCGCAGCTCCTTGAACTGCACGCCCTTCACCACGCGGGCGTCCTTCACGTCCAGGCAGGGAATAATTCGTTTGGCGGGCATCAGGAGGCTCCCCCAAAAGACGTCGGGCTCCTGGCTCCGGGCTCCGGGTTGAGGGCGGCCCGGGTTGTGGGGGCAGCCAGGTCGATGCGGCCATCCAGCAGGGCCTTGCCACTGATGGCCCCGACGACGTTGGGGATGGCGGCAAGAGAGGATAGGTCGGCGAGTTCCCGGAAGCCGCCGCTGGCCTGCACCTGGAAGCCCTCCCGGGCGACGAAGGCGAGGGCCTCCAGGCCCGGGCCTTCCAGCGTGCCATCCCGCTCGACGTCGGTGACGAGGGCCCGGTGGAAACCAAAGGTGAGGAGGGATTCGAAGACGTCCGTGGAATCGCACTCGCAGGCCGTGGTCCAGCCCCGGGTGACGACCCGGCGGCCCTTCAAATCCAGGGCGGCGATGACGCGAGCGGGATCCAGGCCTGCGAGCTCCTTCGGGCGCTCCGCGGCGAGGGTGCCCACGACCGCGTCGAAGCCCATATCCAGCACCTCCTGGATGGCGGCACGGCTGCGCAGGCCACCCCCCAGCTGGAACCGCACGTTGGGAAATCGCTTGGGGAAGGATGCGAAGACCTGGGCCTGCCGGGCTTCGCCGAAGGCGCCATCCAAGTCCACGAGGTGGATCCGGGTGGCGCCGGCCCCGACGAGCCCTTCGACCCACGCCTCGGGGCCCGGGGCGTAGAAGGTCGCCTGGTCGCGGTTCCCGTGGCGCAGGCGCACGATGCGGCCAGCCAGGAGGTCCATGGAGGGGATGAGCTGGATCATTGGATCGTTCCGAGGTCGGAGGGCGTGGTTTCGCCCATCCAGGCGAGGGCGGACTTGAGGAGTCGGAGGCCCGCGGGGCCGCTCTTCTCCGGGTGGGGCTGGAAGCCGAGGACCCGGCCGCGGGCGGTGACGGCGGTGAAGGGCCGGCCATGGGAGGCGATGCCCAGGGTCTCCGGGCCCACGTCCAAGGCGTAGCTGTGCACGAAGTAGAGCCACGTGTCGGCGAGCGAAGCCACACCGGCGTGGGCGTACGTGGAGCGCACCTGCGTCCAGCCCATGTGGGGCACCTTCACGCCGGGGCCCAGGCGCCGCACGAGGCCCGGGAGGAGGCCCAGGCCCGTGGCGCGAGGAGCCTCCTCACTGCCCTCGGCGAGAAGCTGCAGGCCCAGGCAGATGCCAAGGAGGGGGCGGCCCTCCGCCACGAAGTGGGGCAGGGTGGACCACCAACCCCGGGCTCGCAGCGCCTTTTGGGCCGCCTCGAAGTGGCCCACGCCGGGAAGAATGAGCGCGCCCTTGTCGGCGATCTCGTCCGGTCGCTCCGCGCGGCGGTGCTGGAAGCCCATGCGGTCGAGGGCCCCTTCCAGGGAAGCGAGGTTGCCGGCGCCGTAGTCGAGGATGGTGATCATCACAGGATTCCCTTGGTGCTCGGGATGGAATCTCCCTCCACGCGCACCGCGGCCTTGAGGGCCCGGGCGAGGCCCTTGAAGAGGGCTTCGATCTGGTGGTGGGTGTTTCCGCCATAGAGGATGGTGGCGTGGAGGTTCATCTGGGCGCGGGTGGCGAGGGCGAGGAAGAACTCGCGCACCATTTCCGTTTGGAAGCCGTCGCCCAGGACGAGGCTGGGCAAGTTGGCCTGGAAGACGGCGTAGGGGCGGCCGGAGAGGTCCACCACCACGCGGGCGAGGGTCTCGTCCATGGGCACGTGGGCCTCGCCCCAGCGGGCGATGCCGCGGCGGTCTCCCAGGGCCTCGCGCAGGGCGTCGCCCAGCAGGAGGCCCACGTCCTCGACGAGGTGATGGGAGTCCACCTCCAGATCGCCCTTGGCTTCCACCGTCAGGGCGAAGCCGCTGTGCCGGGCGATCTGGAGCAGCATGTGATCGAAGAAGGCGAGGCCCGTATGGACGGAGGCTTCGCCGCCCTCCAGGGCGAGGCTGAGGCGGATGTCCGTTTCCTTCGTGGCGCGGTGGAGGGTGGCCGTTCTCATGAGAGTTCCTGGAGCAAGTCGCGCAGGGTGGGGAGGGAGAAGTCGCCGGGCTCGGCGAAGCGTTCGCGGTCGGGGCCCAGGGCGGCGAAACGCCAGTTCAGTTCGGGCCGGATCGCTCGCGCGGCGCGGAGTGCCTTGGCGTCATCCCGGGTGTCGCCCGCGAAGAGCACATCTTCCGAACGGAAGGCCTCGGCCAGCTGCAGGAGCCCCGCGGGCTCGGGCTTGCGAAGGTGGGGCGCGCTATCGCAGACGGCCGTGAGCCGGAAGCCGAGCACGCGCCAGGCGAGTTCCAATTCTTCGGGAGGGCGCCCCGTGAGGATGGCAAGGTCCCAACCCGAGGCCTCCAGCTCTGGAAGGGTGACGAGGGGGCGCTCGAGGGAGACCGTCTCCGCGTACTCCGCCTGCACCGCCCGCTGGGCCTCCGGCTCCAGCGCGGCCATGCGGGATTCAAGCTCGGGAAAGCCAAGCCCTTCGGCGGCCACCAAAAGTGGAAGGAGTTCCACCTCGCCATGGCGCTCCGCGAGCGCCATGGCGCCCGCCGCAAGCCGGAAATCGTTATTGAACCCCCCCACTCGCTTGAAAGCCTGGAAGTGGCCGTCGCTCCAGGGCAGCCGCGGGCATAGCTTCGCCAGGGCCTGGGCCACGGCCTCCTTGAAGCTGCGATCGGCGTCGATCATCACGCCGTCGATATCGAGCACGAGGAGGCGCCGCGGCCCGTGTCCGCGCGCCGCGGCGAGGTGGGAGCCCAATGTGGACGCCACGGCCGCGGCCGCGGATTCCGTCCCCACGCCCACGCGGGCCGCCCCCGCACCGGGAAGCTTGCGCACCTTAAACCCCGCCGCCTCCAATGCCTCGCTGGGATCCGGTGACACGTGCAGGAAGTTCGCCCTGCTTTCCACCACCTCGCGATCGCGAAGGGCGATCGCGAGGCGATCCCTGCGGTCTGAGATTTCCCGGATGCGTAGATCAAACGCGTAGGCGTAGTCGAGGGCTACATCCAACGCTTCGAGACTCGGGGCGGGGATGCTGTAGGGGAGCTGCAGCGTGGCGAGGCGGGCGACGAGGCTCGGCTCGCCCAGCAGGTAGCCCAGGCGCCATGCGGCGCTGGCGAGGGCCTTGGAGCAGGTGCGCAGCAAGAGCAGGTTGGGATAGCGGTCCACGAGCAGGCGGTGCGTGCGGGGCGCGAACTCGGCGTAGGCCTCGTCCAGCACGACGAGTGGTGGCTCGGGCCGGGCGGAGGCGGCCTCCAGGAAGGGCTGCAGCTCCTCCGGCGGAAGCCAGGCGCCCGTGGGATTGTTCGGCAGCGTGAGCCAGATCTGGCGGCAGGCGAGCGCCGCGAACCAGGGCGCCATCGGAAAGCCGGTGCCCACCGGCACGCGGTGGACGCGGCCCTGGTGGCGCTTGATGAGGATGGGGTAGAGGCTGAAGCCGGGATCGGGGATGGCGATGGCGTCGCCCGGGCGCAGGCCCGCGAGGGCCATGAGATCCAAGAGACTGCCACTGCTGGGGCCCAGCAGCACGCCACCCTCGGGTGCGCCCAGGCGCCGGGCCAGGCGTTCGGACAGCTCCGCCTGCCGCTCGGGATACTGCTGGAAGGGCAGGGCGGCGAGGCGTTCAAGGAGGGCCGCCTTGGCGGCGGCGGGCCAATCCTCCGGCGCCTCGTTGAGGTGCAGCCGCATGCCGCCCTCGGGTTCGGGGGGGCGCGTGTAGGGGGGAAGGTTGACGAGGTCGGGACGCAGAAAGCTCATGGGGTTCCAGAACAATGGATCGGCGGCTCCTTGGGAAGTCCAAGAAGCGGGTCCGCCGGCGGGTGGGTGGGTTCAGGGGCCGGCGGTGGCGGGATGGGAATGGGTGCGGAGCCGGGCGCTCACGCCATGGTGGTGTAGGCCCTCGGCGCTAGCCAGCTCGGCCACCCAGGATGCGGCCTCCGCCGCGTCCTGGGCGGTCAAGTGGAGGACGCTCTGGCGTTTCATGCAGGTGGCTACGCCCAAGGGGGACGCGAAGCGTGCGCTGCGCATCGTGGGGAGGACGTGATTGGGGCCGATCCCGTAATCGCCGAAGGCCTCGGCGCTGGCGGAGCCTAGGAAGACGGCGGCGGCCGCCGTCAGTTCCGGCAGCCAGCCCTCGGGATCCGCCACGCACAGCTGCAGATGCTCCGGCGACCACGCCTGGGCGAAGGCGATGGCCTGGGCCCGATCCGCCAACACCAGCCGCCCAAAGCGCGAGAGACTTTCTTCCAATATTTCGCGGCGAGGCGAGGCCTCGCCGCGAGCCTGGAGCTCAAGGGCGACCGCCTGAAGGAGATCCCCATCGGAACTGATCACGACGGCGGCGGCGTCGGGGTCGTGCTCCGCCTGGGCGAGAAGATCCTCCGCCACCCATGCGGGATCGGCGCTGGCATCGGCGATGATGAGCAGCTCGGTGGGCCCGGCCACGCTATCGATGCCCACGGTGCCCACGAGTTGCCGCTTGGCCTCGGCCACAAAGCGGTTACCGGGGCCGGCGATGAGATCCACCCCTTCGCCGAAGGCCATCCAGGCGATGGCCTGGGCACCGCCGAGGGTGATGAACTCCTCCACCCCCAGCAAGGCGGCGGCGGCGAGGGTGAGGGGGTCCACCCCTTCGGGGCGCGGCGGCGTCACGGCGACGATGCGGCGCACGCCCGCCTCCTGGGCGGGGATCACCGTCATGGCAAAGGTGGAAGGATAGAAGGCCCGCCCGCCGGGAACGTAGACGCCCACAGACTGCAAGGGTACCCAGCGCTCGCCCACGGTTCCGCCGTGGGCGAGGGGCAGGGAGAGATCCTGAAGGCTTTCCCGCTGGGCCCGGGCGAAGCGACGGACGCCCGCGATGAGCGCCTTCAGCGCGGCCACCATGGCCGGTCGTTCGAATTCCATGCGGGAAAGGGCCTCGGCCATGGCCTCGGTTGGAACCCGCAGGGCATCCGGGTCCAGGGAGAGGCCGTCATAGCGGCGGGTGGCTTCCAGCGCCGCATCAAGGCCGCGGGCTCGTACATCCGCCAGCACGTCGGCGACCACCTGCTGGGTGTCCACCTCCACGTTCTGGTCCCTGGAAAGCCCGGCCAGCAGCGCCGACCGTTGGGCGTCGTTATCTAGGGAACTGGGGGAGATGAAGGAACACCGGAACACCTCGGGGGCGTGAGCTTTGAGCCTGTCAGCGAAGACCCCGCCCGCGCCATAGCTCTGTAACTTCTCAGGCGTAGGCGGGCTGCAGGGGCTGGAAGAAGGCCTTGGCGCGGGGCGTGGCTTCTTCGGCTTCCACCCAGGCCCAAGCCCGGACGTCGGCGAGCAGGGCTTGGCAGAGAGCGACATGCATCGCATGGCCGCCGGCGTGAACTTCCACGAGGCCCATGAGGGGGGCGCCCAGCAGGGCCAAATCGCCGACCAGATCCAGCATCTTGTGGCGCACGGCTTCGTCTTCGTAGCGCAGCCCATCGTTCAGGGGGCCATTGGCGCCGTAGACGACGGCGTTGTCGAGACTGCCGCCCAGGGCGAGGCCCTTGGAGCGCATGTAGTCGATTTCCTGTTCGAGGCAGAAGGTGCGGGCCTGGCCCACCTCCCGGCGGTATTTGTCCGGGGTGAGGCTCAGCTCGCGGCTTTGGCGGCCCAGGGCGGGGATGGGGAAGTCGATGGTGTATCGGATGCGGAAGCCGTCGAAGGGCGACACGCGGACCCACTTCTCACCCTGGCGCACCTCCACGGGGCGGGTGACCTTGATGAAGCGGCGAGTGCCATCCAGACCCTGGATGCCCGCACGCAAAATGGCTTCCACCCAGGGAGCGGCGCTGCCATCGAGGATGGGGAGCTCGGTATCGAAGCCCTCGCCGCGGACTTCAATGCGAAGGTGTTCGATTTCCAGGCCCATGAGGGCGGAAAGGAGATGTTCGATGGTCTGGAGGCGGACGCCATCCCTCACCAGCGTGGTGGCCAGCTGGATATCCCCCACATAGGCGGCACGCACGGGGATCTCGACGCCACTCGCCATGTGGACGAAGGTCAGACCCACGGGCTGATCCACGGGAACGAGACGAACCTCGCAGGGTTGGTTTCCGTGCAGACCACGGCCCGAAATCACGATTTCGCGGCTCAGGGTCTGGGGAACACGGGAACGGGACACAGCTACCTCTGGAGTGGGTTAAGCCGGAACCGTGCCAATTTTTAAGTATTGAATTATATGGTCTTAATCTAAATCTAAGCCTCGGATACCGTGGGCCCGCCCACTACACCCTGTGGTGCGACTCGGGTCCAATCCTCGGGGGTGGTGAGCTTGAGATTGCTGGCGGGGCTTTCAATCATGAGCACCCGCAGCCCCAGCCGCTCCAATAGGGCCACGTCGTCCGTGGCTTGAATTCCCGACTCCCGGGCGGCCTCAAAAGCGCGACGCCAAGTGCCGAGCTGGGCCACTTGGGGGGTCTGGGCTCGGAAGAACGCCTCCCGAGGCTCGGTACCAAGCACCCTGCCCTCCCGGTCCACCCGCTTTAGGGTATCGGTCATAGGTTCGCCCAACAGGGCGCCATCCCAGATCGATAGGGCCTCGATGGCCTGGCGGATGGGGTGGGCGGGTGGAAAGGGCCGCACGCCATCGTGGATGAGCACGGTGGCGCCGGGGTGGTCGGGCAGGGCGGCGAGGGTGGCGGCGACACTGTCTTGGCGGGTCTCGCCCCCCTCCACCACCCAGAGGGGGCAGGGCAGAGTCCAACCGCTCACTTCAGGGACGCGAGCAGGGGGCACGGCCAGGGCCACCCCGGCGAGGGCCGGCATGCCGGGTTGGAAGAAGGCTTCGAGGGTGGCTCGGAGCAGGGGGCGCCCTTGCCACTCCCGGAACTGCTTGGGGACGCCGCCGCCCATGCGAAGCCCTCGGCCTCCGGCCGGGATCACGAGGTACGTCGGAAACTCAGGCATTGGCCCAGCTTAGCGCTTCCGAGTGACGAAAGGCTCTACGCCCCGATCCTTCAAGCGCCGGGCCAGCTCGTTGGCGGCCTTTTCGGCGTCCTCCCTGGAGGAGTAGGCCCCGACTTTCACTCGCCTCACCTCTCGGCCGTCCTTCAAAAGGGCTTCCTGGACGGTGACGGGGGCGAAACCGGGCTCCAGCTCGCGGCGCAGGGATTCGACGTTCCGGGGATCCGTGAGGGCAGCGACTTGGACGACGTAGGGATTGCCCTTCTCCTTGGACTCATCCACGGGGGCCGGATTGCCCAGGCCGTCCACGGTGCGGATGCGCACCGAAACCGTACCTTGCCCCATGAAACCGAGCTGCTGGGCGCCCTTGCGGGAGAGATCCAGGATCCGTCCCTTCACGAAGGGGCCCCGGTCGTTCACCCGGACGAGCAGCTTGCGGCCGTTTTCCAGGTTCTCCACCTCAAGGATGGAGCCCAAGGGGAGGGTCTTGTGGGCGGCCGTCAGGGCCTCCGGGTCGAAGCTTTCGCCGTTGGCGGTGGGCTTGCCCGCGAAGCCGTCGCCGTTGCCGCCGTACCAGCTGGCCAGGCCCTCCTCTTCGAACACCCGTCCGTTCGAGCGGGAACCGGCGCGTTTGGGGTCCGTGGCACGGCCACCGGCTGAAATCACGGGGGGGCGGGTGCAGTGGAGGGTGAAGCTGAGGGACACTCCCGCGGCCAGAAGCGTGGTCACCTTCCGGATGGATCTGAGAAACCCTCCCCGGCCAATGGTCACGGGGACAGGAGCGTCGAAGGCGACTCGGATCTCTTCGATCCAAACCGCGCAGGTCTTGCTCCAGTTGGTGGGGGTAGCCAAAGAAACCATGGGGCTCCAGGAAGGGGTACGCGCCCATGCTTCGCACCCTCAATCCCAAAGCATATCGAAATTTTTACGCTTGTCCACTAAAAATATGACAAGTCTCATCGTTCGAATGTTTATAGGAAAATTTATTGTATGTTTATGCGTGTTTTGTGATTATTGCTTATCCGGAATCTGGTCGAGGCGGAAGGGCTTGGGTCGATTGCCGGGGGCCAGGAAGGCGGCGGGCAGGTTCTTCGCGGCCTTTTCCGCGGCGGCTTCAGATTGGAAATCTCCAAGCAGCACCTGATGGCAGCTCTGACCGTTTCGCATGCGCATGGGGATGATCCAGAGATCGGGCTCCCCCCCTAACATGCCCACGGCCCGCTGGACGGTGGCCGGGAGGCAGGCCACTTCCAGCCGGAGGGTCCATGTGGTGGGCTTCAGGGACCTCCGGTGGAGGGCGCCCTGGCGCTCGGCCTTGGCCATATCGCCCGCACGAAGGGTGGAAAGGCGGTCTTTCAGGCCGAAGGGCTCCTCTTTTTGAGGTTTAACTTTGATTGTTATTTCATTGGTTTCCGGTTGTTTAGGCTGCTCTGGCTGGGGATCCGGGATCGTCTTGGGATCCTTCCCTTCCGGGGCCACCCCATCCTGGGGTCTTTCGGCCACGGAAATCGGGGATGGAGCGGGTGGCGCGGGCTGGGCCTTTACGGGAGCAGGGGCGTCCGCCATCGCGGCCACACGCCAGCGCCAGGCCCCGAAGGCGGTCAACAGGGCGAGGGCCGAGAGGAGCACCCAGCGCAGGATCCCCGATTGGGCCGACGAATTGCGAGCCTGCAGAGAGGGTGGGGGGTCCACGGGGGTGGTGCTGCCCTCATGGATTTGGAGGCGAAGCTCCTCCTCCTCTGGAAGGGGTGCCATCGGCATGGGAGGGGTTGGCGACGGATCCGGAACGGGCGGCAGCTCATCCAGGGCATGGGAGAGATGCTCCAGATTGGTGGTGGGCTTCTGGCTGGCCTCGATGGCCGCGATGAGGGTTGGGGCGGGTTCCGGAGCCGCGAGCGGCAGGGCCTCGCTTAGCGTCTCAGGTTCCGGAGTCAGGGCGCGATCCAGGGCGCTTCGATCCAGGGGGGGGAGCTCATGAAGGCGGGCCCAGCCCATCAGCCTTAGATAGAGGCTGAAGGCGCCCAGCCGGAAGGGTTCCACGCCCCCTTCGCGGCTGAGCTCGAGCAGGGTCCGGCTGCCGTCAAGCAAGGGAAGTATTTTCGCCAGGTCTTGAGGCAACTGGAGTTCGTGAACACGCCGCCCTTCGAGAACCACCACCTGATTGAGGGGGCCGAGGAGATCCAATACCGCCTCGCGGCTCCGGAGGCTGAGCAGGCCGGCGAGGAGCATGGAGGGGCTATCCAAGGGGAGCCGCACCACGGTCGGTTCCAGCTCCTTGGCTTCGAAGGTCGGAGCGGCCTCCAGCGTGGCCATGGCCCCCCAGGCGATGCGCTCCACTTGGGAACGGGCCGTATCCAGGAGGTCCCGCTGAGTGATGAAGCCCATCTCGATGAGGTTCTTGCCGATGGAGAGGCCGGGTTTGAGATTGGCCATGGCGTAGTCGAGCTGGGCCTGGGTGAGCTTGCCCTTCTCCACGAGGATGGCGGTGAGGCGATCCTCGGCGGCGGTGCTCTGGGCGAAGACGATATCGCCGGAGTCCATGAAGAGGGTGCGGCTAGGGTCGTCGCCGACCTTCCAGACGCCTGAGCGGCGCTCCCGATGGCGGAGGAAGATGTCCTGTAAGGCCAGCAGGCTCATGGCTTCACCTTCCACCGTTCCAGCTTCAGCTTGCCCACCTTCACGAGCAGATCCATGGAGGCCTTCAAGGCGAGCCGGAAGGAGGGATCCGAGACCTTTTCTCCATCCAGGCTCACGGCGCCCTGGCTGATGAGGCGTTCGGCCTCCTTGCGGGATGTGGCTAGGCCGCGATCCGTGAGAAGGCGCGTGAGGGGGACCTCGCCCTCGGTGGCAGCGACCTCTACTTCCGGGGCGTCGTCCGTCTTGCGCTCGGAAAAGCGGCGGATCCAGGCTTCCAGGGCTCGATCGGCCGCCTCGGCCCCGTGAAAATCGGCCACGATGCGCTTGGCCAGGCCCTTCTTGGCATCCATGGGATGGCCATGCTTCAGGAAGGCGATCTCGGAGGGCAGGAGGTCCGTCAGGAGGAGGTACCAATCCCACATCAGGTTGTCGCTGATGCTCATGGCCTTGCCGAACTGGGCATCGGGTTCTTCCATGAATCCGATGTAGTTGCTCAGGGATTTGGACATTTTCTCGATGCCATCCAGGCCCACGAGTAGGGGCACCGTGAGCACGACCTGGGGCTTCTGCCCCGAGGCTTCCTGAAGGATGCGCCCCTGCATGAGGTTGAAGAGCTGATCATTGCCCCCCAGCTCGACATCCGCCTGGAGGGCGACGGAATCGTAGGCCTGAACGACGGGGTAGAGCAGTTCGTGCAGGGCGATGGGCTCGTTGGCGCCCAGGCGTTTCTGGAAATCGTTCCGCTCAAGCATCTGGGCCACCGTGAAGCGGCTCGCCAGGCGGATCCACTGCTCGCCCTTGAGATCACCGAACCACTCGCTGTTGAAGCGGATCTTGGTTTTTCCGGGATCCAGCAGCTTGAAGACCTGGTGCTTGTAGGTCTCGGCGTTGGCCAGCACTTCGTCCCGGGTCAGGGGGGGGCGGGTGGCCTTCTTGCCCGTGGGGTCGCCGATGAGGCCCGTGAAATCCCCGATGAGGAACGTGACCTCATGGCCCAGCTTCTGGAACTGGGCCATCTTGCGGATGAGCACCCCGTGGCCCAGGTGCAGATCCGGCGCCGTGGGATCGAAGCCCGCCTTGATGCGCAGGGGCCGGCCCTCGGCGAGCTTGGCTTTGAGTTGGTCGGCGGAATGGCAGGTGACCGTGCCCTTGAGCAGGAGCTCCAGGGCCTGATCCGTGGAAGCGGCAGGCGTCATGGCTGAATCATGGCGGAAACACGGCCCTTCTGTCAGCTCACCTCTAAGTGGAGGAGGCGGCGAGGCCGGTCATCCCCCTTCCGGCGGGCCCGATCCCAGATCAGTTCCACCCGGACGCCGCCCTTCTTCCGGTAGACGATCCGGGACTCACCCCCAAATTGGTTGTTGATGCTCAGCTCGTTGTGCTCCAGGAGATCCACGGGCGGCTCCACGGGCAGCTCGGGCACCTGATCCCGCCACTCCGCCGCCTCCTTGAGGAACTCGTCGAGCGTTGGCCATTGCTTGGCTAGGGCGGGATGGGCCTTGTAGAGGGCCTTGCATCCTTCTTCCGTGCGGAGTTGATCGAAGGTAGCACGGAGATCGTTCCACTCGGGGCGGACGAAATCCATGGCGAAGCCCATGGCCCAGCGTTTAACGCCTTCGGGGTCCTGCTTGGCCTTGTGGCTGATCCACACGGCCCCGGCGACGCAGGAACCGAGGGCCAGGCATACGAGGATTCCGCAGCCGATGAGGATCTTCCCCCAGAGGGGTAGGCCCGTCTTGGGGGCGACGGGGGCGGAGGGGCTGTCCCAATTGGAGTCGGCCATCGGGGCTCCTAAAGCAGGTTGCTGGCGAGTTCGGCGAGCTTGGAACGCTCGCCCTTGACGAGGGTGATGTGTCCGCTCAGGGTCTGGTGTTTGAAATTCTCAGCTAAAAAGCTGAGGCCGTTGGAGCTTGCATCAACATAGGGGTTGTCGATCTGGTAGGGGTCCCCCGTGAAGATGACCTTCGTGCCGTCGC
>CAYWDR010000025.1:0-23549 GCA_964457075.1 uncultured Solibacteraceae bacterium | reverse complement strand
CGGCCGGCTCGTTGATGGCGACGACCTGCAGCTCGTTGCGGCAGGGCGACTCGTGGGTCACGAGCACGTCCAGGCGGTCTCCTCCGGGCGAACCCGCCATGGCGGTCATGAGGGTCTCGATCTCGCGCAGGGTGGCGCGGTAGTCGGCTTCGGTGCGGACGGGTTTGATGTCCATGGGGTCCTCCCTAGATGCTTTGGGCGTCGATCTGGTCGTACTGGCGGTGGCTGACGAGAAACCTGATGTAGACCACGCGGTAGGGGTAATTGATCCAGGCGACGAGCCTGTACTTGTTGCCTGCGAGGTTAAAGACCACGCGACCATCCTGAAGGATGCTGGCGCTGCCAAAGTCCGTTTTCACGTCAGTGGGAGACTGCCAGTCCGCGTGTTTGACGTGCTCGTGCCACGCCAGGAGCGGCTGCTTGGCATCCGGGTGGCGGATCCAGAACGTTTTCAAAGTAGATAGGGCGATCAGCCGCATACAGGACCTTGGTCCCATTTTGGGACTACGTCAAGGGGCCCCTTGCGGTTTTCTCACCCTTGTTGAAGTCCACTGAAAAACGTCGCAAACCCTTAGGTCCCCCAAGCGGGGTGGATAGAGTCCCAGCGAGTGGCGCTCGTGGTAGAAGCCGACTTCACCTTCGAGGTACATGGCGTACCCTGTGGGCATGAGCGAGGATTCGAAGGCACCCGCCCGCCCGGCGGAACCGGCCCTGGAGCCCCGCCCCCACCTCGTTAACAGGGAGGTGATTGAGGGGCTGCCGACGAAGCTCCTCATGGCGCTGCGGACGGAGATCTCGCTGGAACTGGATCGGCGGCGGCAGCAGGGGAAGTAGCCCGCGGCTGGCCCGCTCGCGTCGCGGCCGATTTGAATGGCGCGCCCGGGCGGCCTGAGGACTCCCCTCGGCTACCATTCCTTCACCCCTCATGCCCACCACCCTCGTCTTTTCCAACCGCACCGAAACGCTGCTGGACGCTTTTTGCGAGGCGGTGGCGGCGGCCCGGGCGGAGGACGGGGTGTGGACCCCGATTCCCGTGGTCGTGCCCAACCGGACCCACCAGCACTTCCTTCAACAGGGCCTCGTGGATCGGATGGGCATAGCCGCCAACTTCGAATTCGCGTTCCTCGATGGCCTCTGGCGGAGCCACCTCCCCGAGGGAATGCGGCTGCTGGACCAGCCCAGCCTCCAGGGGGCGATCCTCGGGTTGCTGGCCGATGCGGCGTTCATGGGCCATCCGGAGCTCGGGGGCCTGCGCCGCTACCTCGAAGCCGATACCGACGGCCGGCGGATCGCGCAGTTGGCGGCCCAGATCGCCACCCTGTTCGAGGAATACGCGCTCTCACGCCCCGAGTGGCTCGAAGCCTGGGCCGCGGGAACGCCCGCAGACACTCGCGCCCCCGAAGGCCTGGAGGCCTGGCAACGGCGCCTCTGGCGGGCCCTGGTGGAGCGCCTCGCCCGCGGCGGTTCCGGGTGGCTGACGCTCGGGCAGTTCCTGGAGGGCGGGGCCTTCCCCACCGCCGCCTTCCCGCCCCGGGTCTTCGTCTTCGGCCTCAGCCAGACGGCCCGCGTCTACCACACGGGCCTGCAGCGCCTTGGCCGGCGCACGGATCTCCACCTCTTCACCCTCAACCCCTGCGATGAGTTCTGGACCGAGGTCCCCGAGGCTCGCGCCACCCGGCGGGGGATCGCCTTCCATCGGGTGGATGGGGACGCGGACGCCCCTGATCCCTTCGGCCTCAATGCCGCCGGCAACCCCGCCCTGGTGGCCTGGGGCCGCTCCGGCCGCGAGAACATCCGCCTCCTCAACGAGGGGCAGGACTGGAACGCGGAGGAACGCTTCGACCCCGAGCCGCGCTTCACCCACCTGCTGGGCCTCGTGCAGGCCCTCGTGCAGAAGAATCGCCCCTTCGATGGCGTGGAGCCCCAGCCTGCTGACGCCAGCCTGCGGATCCATGGCTGCGCCAGCCCCCGCCGAGAAGCGGAGGTGGTCGCCACCGAAATCTGGGAATACCTCCGCACCCATCCCGGGGCGCGCTTCTCCGACGTGGCCGTGCTCGTGCCGCCCTCCGCCAAGGAAGCCTACCTGCACCACCTGCAGGCCGCCTTCGAGGCCACCCGGAACCTGCCCTGGCGCGTCGCCGACGAAGGCTCCCGCCGCCAACAAGAATTGCTGGAGGCCGCGGACCTCCTGCTCCGCCTGCCCCTGGGGGCCTTCACCCGCGCCGAGGTGCTGCGGGTGCTGGATCACCCCGCCGTCCGCAGCCGCTTTCCCGAGCTGGAAGGATCTTGGGCCTCCCTCTGCGCGGAGCTGGGCATCATCCGCGGCACCGCGGAGGATGCGGATTCCGACGCCTACTTCCAACGGGACCTCTGGAATTGGGATCAGGGCCTCCACCGCCTCGCGCTATCCGCCTTCATGGAGGCCGGCACGGGTCT
Source organism: uncultured Solibacteraceae bacterium (assembly GCA_964457075.1). GTDB lineage: Bacteria > Acidobacteriota > Holophagae > Holophagales > Holophagaceae > JAFDVN01. Next base: position 21,113 of record CAYWDR010000025.1, on the reverse strand, counting down.
CGCCCAAGGCGATGGATCCTATCGCGCCATCCCCCCCACGCCGGAGGCGGGCGCCTTCCTGGGCCTCGTGCGGGGCCTCCTCGCGGATGCCCAGGCCCTGCGCCACCGCCGCCAATCCGCGCGGGGCTGGGCCCAGGATCTGGCCGGCTACCTCCGGGGCTTCCTGGGCGAGGCCGACGGCAGCGATGGATCCGCCGTCCAACGGCTGTTGGAGGGCCTGGGCCGCCTGGCGGATCGGGAACTGGAGGGGCTTCCCCCCCTCGAACTCGCGTTCGGCACGGCCTTCGAGATGGCCCAGGAGGCCCTCGGCCGCGTGAAGACGGGAAGCCCGGGCACCCTCGGCCATGGCGTGGCCGTGGGCGGCTTCGACGCCCTGCGGGGCCTGCCCTTCCGCGCCATCTTCATCCTGGGTCTGGGGGAGGGGATCTTCCCCGGCACCGACGCCCGGAGCCCCTTCGATCTGCGCAGCCACCGCTGGCGCCCCGGCGACGTGAGCCGCCCCGAGCAGGATCGCTACGCCTTCCTGGAAGCCCTGCTCTGCGCGCGGGACACCCTGCAGATCACCTACCCGACGCGGGATCCGCTCACGGCCGAGCGGCGCCAGCCCTCCTCGGTGCTTCTCGATTTGGAAGGGATGGTGGCGCCCCTCCTCGCGCCGGGCGCCTCGCTACGCCGCGACCATCCCCTGCACCGCTTCGATGCCCGCTACGGGGCAGGCGAATTGCCCAACCACCTGCCCGAGGCCTGGCGGGAAGGGGAGGCCGCCGAACTCGGCCGCGCGCTCCGTGAAGCCGCGGGAGCCCAGGATCTGCCCAATTTGCAGGCCCTCAACCTGCCCCACCAGGCCGCCCCCCGCGTGCAGGAACTTGTGCGCGCCGTGCCCGCCCTGCCTCCGGCGGCCCTGCCCCACAAGCTGCGCCTCAGCCTGGGCCAGCTGAAACGCTGGTTCGAATGCCCCATTCAAGGCGCCGCCTGCATCCGCCTCGGGCTGAGGCTCCTGGACGAGGAGGACCTCCAGGACGTGCGCACGGAGCCCTTCGCCCTCGATGCCCTCGCGCGCCATGCGCTGCTGCGCGAGGCCTTTTGGGCCTCGGTCCAGGGGGCGCCCCCCGAGGCGGCGCTCGCCCGGGCCCATCGCCTTCGCCAGGAGCTGGGGCTCGCCCCCATCGCCCTCTTCGGCGACGTGGAACGCCAGCGCCTCCTCAGGGTGCTGCAGCTTTGGCTGGAGCGCCGGCCGGAGGGCGCACCCCACCGCCTGCGCCTGGGCGGCGGCGAGGCGGGGGAGGATCTGCCCGAAACCCGCCTGCCCGCGCTCACCCTCAGCGCGGCCGGCGTGGAATTGAGCCTGGAGGGCGCCACCCTGCCCGTGGTCGGCGACGCATTCATCCTCCTCACGGAGCGGAAGCCCGCCACGCCCAAGCGGAGGGCCGAGCCGGGCGATCGCCGCAACGCCCTGGCCCCCTGGCTGCAGCACCTCGTCCTCGTGGCCGGTGGCCATGCGGCCCCCACGGAGGTCCGCTTCATTTCCGCCAGCGACGACGAGACACCTGGTTGGACGCTGCCCCTGGGCCCCCTCAGCCCCGAGGCCGCCCGCGAGCACCTGACCGGTTGCCTGGAGGCCCTCCTCGCAGGCCCCTGGGAGCCCCTGCCCTTCGAAGCCGCGCTGAGGCCCGTGCCCGAGGGCGCCGCGGCCCTCGCGGCGTGGATGCGCGAGCCCGATACCTTCCCCCGGGTGTTCGAGCGCGGCCCCCTCTCCGGCGTGGCCGATCTGCCTCCCGCCGAGGCGTGGCGGGATCAGGCCAGGGCCCGCTACGGCGATTTGCTGGAGCGCCTCGAAGGCGCCGGGAGCACCCCATGAGGGTCGCCCGCCCCGCCATCCTGGATAGCCTGCGCGCGGACCACGTGGTCATTGAGGCCAGCGCCGGCACGGGGAAGACCTACACCCTCGAGCATCTGGTGGTGGATCTCGTGCTTCAGGGCATGGCGCTGCCCGAGATCCTCATCGTCACCTACACCAACAAGGCCACCCTGGAATTGCGCGAGCGGGTGCGGGGCCTCCTCCACAAGCTCCTCACGGAACGGCCCACGCCCGCGGCCGCGGAGGTGCCCGCCTGGGACTTCGACGAGGCCGCCCGGGAGCGCGTGCGGGCCGCCCTCTCTGCCCTGGACCAGGCCACCATCAGCACCATCCACGGCTTCTGCCAGCGCGTGCTGAAGGAGTCGGCCCTGGAGAACCGCGCCCTGTTCACCCGCGAGCAGGTGGATGGCGACGCCCTCTTCACCCGCGCCTACGAGGATTGCCTCCGCACGGATTTCACCGCGAAGCCCGAGCTGGCGGCCCTGCTGGAATCGGCGCTGGAGGAGGGCCTCTCCGTGGAAGCCCTGGGCCGGGAATTGCACCAGGCCCACAAGGAGCGCGCCCGGGTGTTTCCGGACCTCGCAGGCCTGCCCGCCCACCTCCGCGCCTTCCCCCGGGAACTCGGTCCCCGGTGGCCGGAGGTGCGGGCCGCCTTCCAATCCGCCGGCCTCAGGACCGTCACGCTCAACGCCCTGGAGCGGCGCTGGCCTGGACTGGCGGACCTCGCGCGATGGTCGGAAATCCCCCTCGGCTTCCTGAACGCATGGAAGACCCTCAAGCTGGAGCGCCTCGCAGAGGCCTGCGCCGCGGGAACCTACACCGGAATCACGGAAACGCTCGCGAACTGGGTGAACGCGTTCATCGCCTTCGGCGCCAGCCCTTCGCCCCTGCGCATCGCCACCCTCCTGCCCCCCGTGCGGGCGAGGCTCGCCGCGCTGAAGGCCGATGAAGGCCTCTTCGACTTCGACGATATGGTGCTCGATGTGCGGGCCGCCCTGGAGGGCCCCGGGGGCGAAGGGCTCGTGGCCCGCCTTCGCGCCACCTACAAGGCGGCCCTCATCGATGAGTTCCAGGACACGGACGCCGCGCAGTGGGAGATCTTCCGCCGCATCTTCCACGTGGAAGGCCACCGCCTCGTGCTCATCGGGGATCCCAAGCAGGCCATCTACGGCTTCCGGGGCGGCGACCTGCCCACCTACCGGCAGGCCGTGGAAACCGTGGCGCCCGGCGGCACCGTGGCGCGCCTCGCGGAGAACTTCCGCTCCACGGCGGAAGTCATCGACGGCTACAACCACCTGCTGGAGGGGCTGCTGGACGGGAAGAACGCGTACCCCGTGCCCGTGAACTGCGGAAAGAAGTCCCTCGTCTGCGTGGATGCCCAAGGGCAGCCCCTGACGCCCATCACCGTGCTGCCCCTGCACGCCGACAGCGCCGGGCCCGACTTGCAGGGGCGCATGGCGCGGGCCCTCGCCGCGGAGCTGGAGGCCCTGCTCGCCTCCGGCCCCCGGCTGGAGGGAGAGCGGAGCCAGGCCCTCACCTGGAAGGACGTGTTCATCCTCGTGGGCAAGACCAGCGAGGGGATCCTCATGGCGGAGGCCCTGGCCGCCCGGAGCATCCCCTACGCCTTCTACAAACAGAAGGGCCTCTTCAAGACCGGGGAGGCGGAGGCCTGGCTGGCCGTGCTCCGCGCCATCGCCGAGCCCTGGGATGCCACCCGCGTGGCCCAGGCCCTGCTCACGCCCTTCTTCGGCTTCACGATCCCCGGCCTGGAAGGCTTGCCGGAACTGGGCGAGGCCCACCCCATCCGGGAGCGCCTGCGTGCCTGGGGCACCCTCGCCCAGGCGCGGCGCTTCCCGGCCCTCCTGGATGCCGTGGTGCGCGAGAGCGGCGTTCTGCCGCGGCTCCTTCTGCAGCACGAGGGGGAGCGGGCCCTCACCAATCTCCAGCACCTCGCGGAGCTCCTGGCCCAGGCCTCCCTGCAGAACCACGGGGATCTGGAGGATCTCATCCACCGGCTCGAACGCTGGCGCGAGGGCACCGAGAATCCCCTCGGCGAGGATGAGGATCTGCAGCGCCTGGAGGGCCGCGCGGACGCCGTGCAGCTCATGACCCTCCATACCTCGAAGGGGCTGGAGGCGCCGGTGGTGGCCATCTTCGCCCCGGGCCAGGCCCGGAACACGCCCTTCCACCGCTTCGAATTCGAGGGCGCCCGGGCCCTCTGGATCGGTACGCCGCCCGCCGCGGACCACCCCCACCTGCGGGAGATCGGGGAGTCCATCGAACGGACGGCCCAGGAGGAGGCCCAGCGCCTCATCTACGTGGCCCTCACCCGCGCCAAGGCCAAGCTGCTGCTGCCCTGCGTCGTGACGCACGAGGGCGATGCGCCGGCCCGCAAGGGTCTATCTCCCGTCTACGCCTGCCTCAACGCGCGCCTCTTCCGCCTCCTCCATGATGAAGGGGAACTGCACCCCGCCTTCGAGGTACGCACTGAAGCGGAAATCCACCGACCCGCGTCGCCGGCCCCCGGGGCGCGAGGCGGATCCGACTGGGTGTCTCCCGTGGCGCCCCATCCCTCACCCTTGGATGAGGCCGCCGTCCGGAAGGGGGCCCGGGCCCGCGCCACCTTCTCCTTCACGGGACTGCAAAAGCAGCTGGAGCGCGATCACCGCGCCTCGGAACGGGAGGATCCCGAACCCGACGAGCTGCCCCCGGTGCGCCCCGCGGAGGCGCTTCCCTCGGGCAAGGAGATGGGCGTATTGCTCCATGGCCTCCTGGAGGTCGTGGACCTTGCCGACTTGCGCGGGCGCACCTTCGAGGCCTGGTGGAAGACCTGCGACGCCTTTAAATCCCTCGCAGAGGCGCGCCTGCGCCTCTGCGGTTTGGAACCCCGCTGGGCCGCCTCCGTGGCCCGTCTCGTGCACCTGTCCATGACCACGCCCTTCCCCTGGATCGGCGCGGGCGCCCGGGCCGTGGCCGACGCGCCGCGCCTCCTGCGCGAGCTGGACTTCCTCACGGCCTCCCCGGGCACGCCGGACTTCCTGGAGGGCAGCCTCGATGCGCTGCTGGAATTCGAAGGCCGCGCCTTCATCCTCGACTGGAAGAGCAACACGCTGCCCGCCTACGACGACGCCACCCTGGCGGCGCACGTGAAGCACCACTACGAACTGCAGGTGCGCATTTACACCCTGGCGGCGCTGCGCTTCCTCGGCGTCGACACCGAGGCGGACTACGAGGCCCGCTTCGGCGGCGTGGCCTACGTCTACCTGCGCGGCCTGCCGGAGGCGGGCTTTTGGCACGCGCGGCCCGCCTGGGCGGAGGTCCAGGCCTGGCGCGGGGCCGTCGCCCGGATCACCACGGAGGCGGCCCTTGGTTGACCGCCGCTTCGCGCCCACCGGCGTGCTCACCCCCGGCCGCCCCGCGATCCCCCCGGAGTGGGTGCAGGCGAGCCAGGCGCCGGATCTCCTCCCCCTCGCCTGGGAGCTGGCCCAGCTGCCGAAGGCGCTCGCGCCCGAGGCGCGGCTGCGCTTCCAAGGCCTGCTCACGCTCCTGCTGGAACAGCAGGCCCGGGGCTCCACGCGGCTGCCCCTATCGGGCCCCGCCCTCGCACCGCTCGCGAAGGCGTTCCGACTTCCCGAGGAAGGCTGGGAGGAACTGCTCGCGGAGCCTGCCCTCGCGGCCTTCATCGGCCGCCCGGAGGATGCGGCCCCGAGACCCCTGCTTCGCTTCGACGGTTCCCTGGGTTCCGACCGCATGTGGCGGGCGGAACGCCGCCTGGCCGCGAGCCTGCGGGCCCGCCTGGCCGCGCCCGCTGAAGCGTGGGCGGTGGATGCCGCCGTGCTCGCGTCCCCCGTCGCGCTCTCCGCGGAGCAGCGCCAGGCCGTGGCGGCGGCGCTCTCCCGCCCCCTCACGCTCGTCACGGGCGGTCCCGGCACGGGCAAGACCTCCATCGTGGTGGCCCTCCTGCGCGCCCTCGCGCGGGCGGGCGTGGCCCCGTCAGAGCTGCGCCTCGCGGCCCCCACGGGCAAGGCCGCCCAGCGGATGGGGCAGGCCCTTCGAACCACGCTGCTGAGGATCGAGGCGCCGGATGAACTCGACCGGCGCCTGCTGGAGGCCACCCCGGAGCCCCGCACCCTCCACCGCCTCCTGGCCTGGAGCCCCGCCGAACGCCGCTTCCGCCACCATGGCGGGCGGACCCTCGAAGGCCGGATCCTTATCGTGGACGAAGCCTCCATGATCGGCACCGAGCTCATGGCCGCGCTGCTGGACGCCCTGCCGGCCGGCACGCCGCTCATCCTCCTGGGCGATGCCGATCAGCTGCCCAGCGTGGAGGCCGGCAGCGTCTTCGCCGATCTCGTGGCGGCCCTGCCCGAGGCCGCCGCGCGCCTCACGGAGAGCTATCGCATGCGCGCCGAAGACGTTGGCGGCCGCCACATCCTCCTCACCGCCGCCGCCCTGCTCCGGGGAGAAGGCGGGGCCCTGCCGGAGCCTTCAGCCGGGCCTTCGGGCGTCAGCCTGCGGGCCTGCGAAGGGCGTGAGCTGGACGCCTTCCTCGACGATTGGCTCGCCACGCGGGTGCAGGGCCACGCCCCGTGGGAGCGCCTCGTCCACACGCCCTACCGCCTCCAGGAGGGCGCCTGGGCCCCCGGCTCCGTCGAGGCCATGACGGAACTCCAGTCCCACCTCGATCGGGCCCGCATCCTCACGCCGCTGCGGGAGGGCCCGCGGGGCGCCGAGGGGCTCAACCGCAAGCTCCACGAAGCCGCTCTCCACCGAAGCTCAGGCCGCCTGCGCCAGGAGCAGGCCTTCCTGCTCGGCGAGCCCGTGATGGTCGCGCGCAACGACTACGCCCGGGGCCTCTTCAACGGAGACCAGGGGTTCGTACTCTGGGTGGATCGCGATGGCGCCGGCCCCCGGGCCGAAGCCGTCTTCCCCCGGGGCGGCGCCTTCATGGCCGTGCCCCTCGAAGCCATCGGCCGCGAGCTGGAGCACGCCTACGCCCTCACCGTGCACAAGGCCCAGGGCTCCGAGCACGACGAGATCGCCCTCGTGCTTCCGGAGGCGGGCCATCCCCTGCTCACGCGCCCCGTGCTCTACACCGCGCTGACGCGGGCCCGGACGCGGGTGCAGATCCTGGGTTCGCGTGAAGCGCTGGAGGCGGGCGCCGCGCGGATGGAGCCGAGGCTAAACGGGTTGTTGGAGGCGCTTGCCGGCGGCTCGTAGATCAATTCCTAATCAACAGGACAAAAAAATCCCACCACGAAGGCACGAAGCCGCCCTTCGGGCGCACGAAGGCCACTAAGCAGTGCCGACCCATTCCCAGCCATCCCCATCGGGGGCGGCGCCGGGCTGGCCTTTGGAGCCTGCCAAGCGCCGCCCCCGATGGAAGGTCCAGCCAGGGCTGGACCTTGGGCCGTAGGCCCGGATGGCCTTCCGAGACTCGTCCGGGGGGGCGCTTCGTGGCCTTCGTGCAAGGCGCGCAGCGCCCTTCGTGCCTTCGTGGTGATCTTTTCGCAAGGGCAATTCGGAATCGATCTATTAGTCCCCCAGGCACAGCCCCACCCGATGCCCCTGCCCCGCGCCAAAGAGCCGGAGCCCCTCCGCCGTCAGCTCCACCCGATCCGCGGGGCTCGGCAGGGCGTCCCACCCGAGCACGCCGGCGATGAGGCGGTGGGCGTCGTCGAAGGCGTAGGTCTTGCGCGCGCCATTCCGGGTGACGGCCAATCCCCACGCGCCGGGCTCCGGCGCCAGGGCGACGGACTCGAGGCCCGTGCCGAACGCCTTTTCCAAGGCCTCTCGGCGCCAGGTGCGGACCCAGGTGGATGAAGGGGCGGCGTGCCGGGGGCAGGGCGCGGAGCCGGGCTCGTTCCGGCCCCACACGCGCTGGGCGGTGAGGGGGTTTCCGCCGCAATGGGCCGACCACAGGGAAGGCCCGGGAGCCTTGGCGAGGTGTTCGATGCGATTCCAATCCCGATCAGGGAGCGGCTCCGGTTCCGGCCCTTGGGCCTCCCGGGCGCGGGCGGGGTTCGTCCAGTCCAGGCGCGGCCCCTGCCCCACGAACCAGGCGCAGTGGGTGCTATCGCAGACGTCGGCGTCCAGGTGGCGGCGGCCCCGGGCGAGGAAGCGCAGCACGGCGGCGCCCAGCTCCAGGCGCAGCGCGGGTGAGCCGTGGGGCAGCTCCGCGGCGAGCACGCCCTCCACGTAATCCCGCTTCGTCAGCGAGGCGAGCAGGCGGCCGCCCGCCACCTGGAGGCGCCCCGTGATGCGGCGGCGCAGGCCGCGGGCCTCGGCGCGGAGTTCCAGCGGCCCCGGCCCCACGCGATCCCCTGGCCTCAGGGGTCGAGCGCCGCCGGGGCCGAGGAAGCCCCGGCCGTCGGGGATGGGGGTGGCGCCCGCATTGCGCACCGTGAATCCGGAGGCGGGCAGCAGATCGAAGAGGCGCACGGTGACGGCGTCTCCCCTCGGAGGGGGCGCCGGCGTTCCCGGCCGGTGGGCCGCCAGGGGGGCGGCCAAGGCCGTGGCGGCCTGGGCGCCGGTGCCGGGGCGGAGGCGGGCGAGCATCGCCAGGTCCCCCTCGTCCATGGCCAGCGCGAAGCCCACGGTGTGGTGGCCATCGAGCGGCACGGTGCCCGTCTTCGCCCAGAAGCCCCAGGCCCCCAGTCCCCCGGCGGTGCCGCCGCGGGCGCCTTCACGCAAGCCTCTGAGCACCTCCCCGCGCAGGGCTTCGCCCAGGGGCCACGGATCGCGCAGCAGCTCCCGGTAGGCGTCCAGCAGGCGGGAAGGGCGGATGCGCAGCAGATCCGGCGCCGCGAGGCCGATGGCTTCGCCGGGGTTCGCCGGGGCCGGTGAAAATCCCGCCGAACCCAGGCTTTCCGCTAAGGCGCGGGGCGGCGTGGCCTCGGCCAGCTGGTGGAAGTAGGCATTGCAGGAGCGGGCGAGGGCGGTGGTGAGGCCGAGTTCCCCGTGGCCCTGCTTCAGCCAGCAGGCGGAGCCGCCCCCGCAGCGGAAGCGGGGCGAGGGGGCGTCAGGATGGGCCTGGGCCCAGGCCCGGGCGACGAAGGGCTTTTGAAGGGAACCCACGGCGAGGGGTGCATCCGAGGCGCCTTCGGAAATCTCAAGGCGGCCATGATCCATGCGCCAGGTGTGGAGCACCGGTTCTTGCGCGGAGGCCGACCCCGCCGCGATCCCTGTGAGGATCCCGGCGAGGAGGCGATCCCTCGCCCGAATCATCGGCCTCCGCCGAAGGTCACCGTCTCCGACCATCCCGCCGCCGTGCGGTGGCGCTCCACGCGCAGGGATCGCGTGGCGGGCATCCAGCCCAGGAGGCCGAGCACGCGATCCGAGAGGGGCCGCACCTGCTCGGGGCGGGCGGGGCCTTCGATCCTGGACCAGCGGGACCCCTCCGCGCGCACGGCGCCGAGGTCCACCTCGGCCCAGCGGATGAGATCCGCCTCGGCCTTAGGCTCGGGCATGTCCTTGAGGTCGCGGGCGGAGGCGCCCACCCATAAGAGCGCGCCCGTGCGGCGCAGGGCCAGGGCCGGCAGGCCCGGGCCCACGCGGAGTTCCTGCGCGTCGCCCACCCTCTGCACCGAGGCGCGGCCCGCGCGGCGGGCCACGGTGGCCCGGCAGGCCTCAAGGAATTCCGCATCCAGTGCCGCGGGCCAGGGGAACACCATGCGGCGCGCGCCGTCGGGCGTCACGGCGTAACCCCAGCTGGCCACGGGCTGGCGGGCCAGGAGGGCCTTCCAAGGGACGAGATCGCCCGCCTCCGACTTCGATCCCCCCGCGCTCACCCGGGGCTTGGTGAAATCCACGGCGTAGCGGTCCTCGCCCGTCTGGGCTCCCGCCATGGGCAGCGGCGCCACCGCCGCGACGGGTTCGTCCGCCAGCGTGGGAATGGGCTCCAGGCAGGCGCGGCGGAAGGCGGGCCAGAAGGCCTCGCCCTCCGCCTGCCAACCGGCGGCGGCAAGGGTGGAGCCGGGGAAGGTGAAGACCCCCCTCCGCGGCTCGGAGGCGCCTTCGCGCACTTCCACCAGCTGGCCGTTCTCCAGGCGCAGGGCGGCGCGGACGCGGCCCTTCTCGGGGCCTTCGGGGAAGGGGAACTCCCGGCGGAAGTAGCGGTCCCCGCGCAGCCCGTCGAGGTTCAGCTCCATGGCGACGAGGCCCGGCAGCGGGGCCTTGAAGCCGCGGCCGGCCAGCGCCTCGTCCAGGGCACGCTTGAGGGCGCGCTCGCTGGTGGCGAGGATGAGGCGGCCGCCCATGCGGGCCCAGGCGAGGCCCATGCGCCGGTCCTTGTCCTCGCTGCCATCGGCGGCGCCCGGCGCCACGAGGGCGTAGGATACGCCGCCGTGGGTGCGGGTGCGGCCCTGGGGCAGGGCCACGGGCAGCTGGGCCAGGGGCGTTTCGATGACGAGCACCGCCTCCAGATGGCCCACTTCGAGGATGGCGAGGCCCACGGCCTTGGGCTGCAGCTTGCGGATCACGGCCCAACTCCAGGGCAGATCCCCGGAGAGGCGGCCCCATTGATCCTCGAGCTTCGTGCCCACTTGGGTGCGCCGCCAGGCGGTGAGGAGGGGATCGCCCTCCTTGGGTTCGCCGTGTAGGAACTCCCGGTAGCCGCCCTTGAGGGCGGCGTCGAAGGCCGAGGCCTCGGGGATGACGAGGCGCACGGGGCCATCCGGCAGCGGCAGGGGCGTCTGCCCTTGAAGGGCGAGCGCGGTGAGGATCGAAAGCAACATGGCGCGGATCATCGGGGGCCCTCCGCCTTGATGACGTTGGACAGGAGGGACCATGTGAGATCCCGGGGGCGGATGGGCGCGGGGCGGCCATCCACCACGTGGTAGGTGCTGGGCGGGGCCTCGGGGACCGCCAGTTCCGCGCGCAGGGCCTTGGCGCCCGGCGCGTTGCGATCCGCGAGGTGGCGCAGGGCCGCCCTCACGCCGGCCTCATCCCCCACCTTGCGGGCGATGCGGGCGGCGTCGGCCAGGGCCCCGTTGATGTCCGCGGTGCGGAAGCGGCGTTGGACGAGAAGGCGGGCGATCCCATCGGGCGTGGCGCCCTCCAGGGCCCACTTCGCGGCCTCCGCTGAGCGGGGCAGGAGGCCCCGGGCCACGCGGACGCGGAGGAGGAGCTGATCCCCATCTCCATCGCGGCGGGAGGCGCTGCCCAGGGCGAGGCCCGCGCGAAGCAGGGCGTCTTCGTCGGCCGCGCTCGCGCTGCGCAGGGCGGCCCGGGCGGAAAGCACATCCAAGGGGTGCAGCTTCAAGCGGGCGCCCAGGGGCCCGGCCACGGCCTCGGCCTTGCCCTCCCAGGCCGGCAGGGCTTCGGCCCAGGCTCGGGGCGCCTTCTCATCGGCGGGCACCGGGGCGCCCATTCGCCGCCAGGCATCGAAGGCCTGCACCTCTTCGTGAGCCTCCCATGCGGCGCGGCGGCGGCCCTCGAAGAGGGCCTTGGCGCCATCGGCGGGACGCTTGAGGGCCACGAGGATGGCGGCCCGCTGGGCGGTGGCGCCAAAGGCGTGCCGGCGGGGCCAGCGGGCGAGCCAGCGGGGTGTCTCCTCCGGCAGGCTCGTGGCCAGCGTCTCCGTCAAGGCGCCCAGTTCCTCGGCCTGCACTTCGCCTCGGAACCAGGCCTCCTCCAGCTCCTGCGCGAGGCCCGCGGCCTCGCCCGCGGGCGCCAGCTCGAAGGCCAGTTTCCAGGCGGGCAGCGAGGTGGCGCCCTCCTGCCGCTTGGCGTTCAGGAAGGCACGGATGCTCGCCTCGAAGGGCGCGGCGGCCTTGGCCTGCCGGAAGGGCGCGAGCCAGAGGCGCAGGCGATCCACCGTGGCATCTCCGGCGCTCGCGCGTTCGGGAGCCTCGTGATCATCTCCCTCTTCGCCGCCTTCAGGGACCTCCACGAGGCGCTCGGGCACGTAGAAGGAGAGGGACTCGCCCTGCTTCAAGCTCGCGAGCATGGCCTCCGCGAGGGCAAGGGCGGCGCTCGCCTCGCCTCGGGCCAGCCTCACGCGCACCGCCAGCAGATCCGCCACGTCGTCGCTGCCGGAATGCGCGAGGCGGGCGAAGAGCCCGGGGTCGGCGGTGGAGGGTTGCAGCGCTTCCTCCATCGCCTTCACACCGGAGAGCCGCTCGGAAACGGGTTGCCGTTCCATCCACGAAACCGCATGGGGCCAGGGGCCGCCCAGCTTCGCCAGGCCCCGGCGCGGCAGGGAGGCGCCATCTTGGGCCCAGAGTTCCTTCAGCCAGTACTTGATCTGTTCGGCGTTCAGCTGGGATTCCCGTTCCCGCCAGCGGTGGGCGAGGGCCGCCCGGTAGCCATGGGGATCCGCGGTGCTGAAGCGCACGGCCTCGGCGGGACGGAGATCCCGCAGGTAGGCGAGGAAGGCGGGGCCCACGGGGCGGCTGGGGTCCAGCAGATCCAGCGCCGCGGGCAGGCCCGCGTCTTCGGCCAGGGCCGAGAGCCCGCGGAATTCCTCCTCCGTGAGCTTGGCCTGCGCGGTCAGCACGTAGGCGCCAAAGGCCTCCACGGCTTGCTCGCGCTGGTTGGCGGCCACGAGGAGGTGGACCTTGCCCTCAAGCCAGGCGCGATCGTGGGCGGCGCCGGGGCGGCGGCCCATGAGCTCCAGGGCCAGGGGGAGGTTCTTTTCCGAGCGGGCCATGCGCATGGCCAGCAGGGTGCGGCTCGTCTCGCCGCCCCGCGCCGGCGCGTCGAGGGGCAGGTAGGGCGCGCTCGCATCGCCTTGGCGATGGCGGGCCAGGGCCTCAAGCACGTACCAGGCCTCGCCGGGGCGGTCGCCCCATAGGGCGCCGGGCACGCGGCCCTGATCCACGCCCTGGCCGATGACGCGGTCATCGCCCTCTTCCTTCAATTCGCCCTTGGCGTCCCGGCGCGGCGTGAATTCCGGCCATGTCCATTGACTGCCCTTGCCAAGCACGTCGCCCACCGTTTGAGGTCCGCGCAACTTGGCGATGAGGGGATCCTTCACGGCATCGGGGGCGCCCTGAACGAGGCGGCCCAGCGCGGTGGTGACCTGCTCCACCACGCGGTGCCGGGCGGCGAGCACGGGATCCTGGGCCTGTAGGGCCGGTTCCCAGAAGCGGAACCAGGCCAGGCGCGCGCCTTCGGGAAGGGCCGCCAGCATGGGCTCCGGCTTCCAGTGGCGGGCGGCCAGCACCCAAAAGCGATCCCAGAGCGTGCGATTGCCCATGACCTCGGAGAGATCCTTCACCTTCTCGGGATGGGCCGCGACGGCGCGGGCCCAGACGGCGAGCACGCGCGGATCATCCAGCCACAGGGACCAGGGCTGGCGGGGCGTGTCGGCCGAGAGCCCCTTGCCCACCACCTGCTGAACGGCGCCCTTCCACTGGGGCTCGCGAACCTCCCGCATCAACTCCTGCCAACGGGGCTCCACGAAGCCCAGCAGCTCTTCGCCCCGGTCGCGGCGGGCGAGATCCTTGGCCCAGAGGCCTTCCACGTCGGGAGTCTGGAATTCCCACCAGGAGTTGTTGTTGAGAGATTTTCGGACCATCACGGAAGCGCCCACGGCCTGGACGAAGGCCACGGGAGCTCCCGCCTGCCAGGAGCCGGGACGGCCCGAGAGCAGGCGCTGGGCGAAGGCCATGCGGAGGGGCTCCTCCAGCTCCGCATGCTGGGCGAAGGGCCACCAATGGGTCAGGGCGGCATTCGAGGGCTGGCCGTTCACGGGGTGGATGCTTCGCAGGAGGTGGGCCATCACCTCTTCCCGCTGTTCCACCCGGCCATGGCGCACCAAGGCACCCGCGAGCCGCAACCTGCCTTGGTGATCCGCCGTGTTGGCCAGAAGGCGCACGAACTGGTTGTTCAAGAGGGCGATCTGCGCCTGCCGCTCCGTGGCGAGGCGGGTGTTCACGAGGTCCTTGGCGTCGCCCTTCGGGGAGAAGAGGCGCAGGGCCAGTTCCGGAAACCCAAGCTCCAGGAGGCGTTCGGAGGCGCGGACCCTCCGGTCTTCGAGGCCGCTCGCATCCTCCGCGTTTTCGCGGCGGTAGGCGGCGAGGGCCGCCTGCTCGATGGCCAGGGCCTTGGCCCCATCCCCGGCCTGGGCGTAGAGCTGGCTGCGCCAGCGGGCCACGCCCTCATCGGCGAGGCGGGGGCGGTTCCAGCCATCGAGGAAGTCGGCGGCTTCGGCGGGGCGATCCGCCCGCACCATCAGCTCCACGGCTTCGCGCCAGAGGATCTCCTGTTCCGGGCGCACGGCCACGGCGGCCTTGGCCGCCGCGAGCGCGCCCTCGACGTCGTGGTAAACCTTGCGGATATCCCGCACGGCCACGGCCCAGCGCACGTCCCGGGGGCTGCGCTGCAGCTGCTTTTCGAAGAAGGCAAGGAGCTCGGGCCCCTTGCCCGCGCGCTTGGCGGCGCGGGAGGCCGATTCCACCCACGCCCGCTCGGTGCGGCGGTTGAGGGCCTCGATCCACAGGCCCGGGACGGGGCCCGGGATGCCTTCCAGATCCACGGCCCGGGCGAGGCCGTGGTAGAGCTCCGCATGGAGCCCGGGATTCAGCTTGGCGGCCTCGGCCTTGGCGAAGGCATGGGGATCCCAGGCGGGATTCTCCTTGAGGGAGAGGCGGGCCATGAGGTGGATGGCGCCGAGGCGGCGCCCGTCGTCCAACCCATCCGAGGCCAGGAGCAGCATCACGGCGCGGCGGGCCCGGGGCAGATCGCGGGCGGCGAGGCACTCTTGCGTGAGGCGTTCGAGCAAGGGCTCGCGGTGGCCGGCGGCGGCCTTGGGCAGCACGCCCTCCAGCGTGGCCCGGGCCTCCTCCCCCCGGGCGTTGCGCTGCAGGAAGGCGAGCCGATCCTCCAGGAGCCCGAGGCTCCAGGGGAAGCGGCCCGTGACGCGGCGCCACTCCGCGGCGGCGGCCTCCACGCCCTTGGCGCGCTCCAGGTAGGCGGCGCGGCCGGCCTCGGCCCTCAGGCGCACGCTGCCCTCGGGCAGGGCGCCGATGCGGGCGTCCAGGGAGGCCCACACGGCGTCGGCTTCCGCGGCGCGGCCCTTCCCGGAGAGGAAGCCGGCCCGGGCCATTTCCTGTTGGATGCGGTCCTCGTCCGAAGGGGCCAGGGCGGCCCGGCGGGCCATGAGGCCGCTTTGGAAGGTGACCACCTGCTCCGGCGCCCAGCGGGCTTCGATGAGGCGCTGGCTCCAGCTCTCGGCGGCGTTCACGAATTCCACCGCCGTGGCCCTGGGGGCCATCTCGCGGGTCTTCTCCAGCAGCAGATCGCCGATGCGCTGGATGGCGTCGTATTCCTTCGGACGCGCGGCCACCTTGCGATCCGAGCGCTGGGCCCGGCCCACGGGATCGTTGGGCAGATCCATGCCGTCGATCCAGGAATCCGCATCCCAATCGAAGCCGGGCGCCGGGGGTTCGATGCCGGCCAGGGGATAGTAGCCCGCCAGGGATCGCTCATCCTCGGCGGCGCCGGGCTTGAGGGCCTTGATGCGGGCCTCCACGAGGCGGTAGACCCGTTCCCGCGCCAGCAGCTGCGCCAGGCGGCGCAGGGAGCGCTGATCCTGCTCGAACCACGCGAATCCGGTGGCCTCCTCGGGCCGCAGGGCGTTCAGGTACTCCTTTACGGCGCCGTCGAGATCCTTGAGGTTCTCGCGCAGCACGCCTGTTTCGAAGGCGAAGAACCTGGGCCGGTTCAAGCGCGCGCGGCCCTCTTCCACGACGGCGAGGGCCTCCTTGTCGTGGTGGTAGTCCCATAGGAGGGTGGCCCACCCGGAGATGGCCTTGGGATCGCGCGCCCCGCCCTCGCCAAGGTGCTTCCAAATCTCCATGGCCGCCTGGGGACGGCCGCGGTCCTCCTCCAGCTCGCCCAGCTCCGTCCACAGGGCGCTGGGATCCTCCAGGGCCGGGGCCGTGCGGGCCACGAGGGCCAGGGCCGGGCCGCCGTGGGAGGTCTCCAATCCATTGAGGGAACGGTGCAGGGAGAGCACGCGATGGGCGAGCTCTCCGTCGCCGGGGTAGTTGGCGGCGAGGCGGTCGCCCGGGGCCATGGCCCGCTCGAAGCGGGAGAGCCGCGACCAGCCCTCGAAAAGGAGGAGATCCTCCACGGGGCTGCGATCCGCCTTGGCCTCCAGGGCCCCGAGGCGCGCCTCCAGTTCGCCCTTGCGCATGGCGTCCTCGAACCAGGCCTCGCGCTGATGAGCATCCACGAAGAGGATGGCCCAGCGGCGCTCCTCCATCCGCGAATCGGCCACCACGGTGACGGTGTGGCCGCGCTTCGCCTCCTTGGCGGGGTCGTAGCGCTTTTGCCAGACGCTCATGGCCACGAGGCTTTGGGCCTCGCGCACCACGGTGGGGCTGTGGGGGAAGCGCTCCAGGGCCTTGAGCCGCACCCAATCGGCCCAGAGCACCATGCGCACGCGCCCGCCCACCATGGGCTGCTCGGGAACTTCCACGCGGACGTCGCCGGAACCGACGGCCTTGCTGAAGATCGTGGCGCCCCGGAAGCGGTCGGCCACGGATTGGGCCAGCGTCCGCAGGGCCTGGTGCTGATTGCGGCGCGCGTACCAGCGGGCGGCCTTGTCCCAGATGCCGGGGCCCTGGAAGCGCTTGAGGGCGCGTTCGAAGCGGGGGCCCAGTTCATCATCCAGGTTCCAGTTCCCCAGCCGGGAGGCGAGGTGCAGCCAGAGCTGCTCATCGTCGGGAAGGCGATCCAGCTCTGTGAGGATCAGATCAAGGGCGGCCCGGTGGCCGGAGTCCAGGTGATCGAGGCGGGAGAGGCCTTCCTCCAGGAGGCTGGCGTAGCGCCGGGAGGGCTCCATGGGCCGCGGGTGGACCCATGGACGGTCCTCGCCCCCCTCCCCGCCGTAGGCCTCGCCCTCCGGGTCCTCCTCGCCGGAGCGCGAGGCCGCCCCTTGGCCCATGGGCCGGGTGCCATCGGGAGCGAGGTGCTTCAGCCGCGCCTTGAAGAGGCGGAGTTCCTCCGGGAGGGGCATCTCCACCTGGCGGGCGGCGAGCAGGGCCACGCGGCGGGCCTCGTCTGCCACGGCGGCCGGGGCGGATTCCACGAGGGGAAGGAGGGCGAGGGCCGCCTGGCCTTCGCCGCGCGCCACGTGCTTGCGCATGAGGGCCACGCGCAGGGCGGGCAGTTCCGGATGCTTCGGGGCGCGGCGCGCCAGCTCGCCGGCGAGCAGGCGCGCCGTGGCGAAGGTGCGGTCGGAGAGGCTCTCGTTTTCAAGGCGCTCCAGGGCGCCCTTCCAATCCTCCCCCGTGAGGAGGAAGGAGAGGCCCCCCGTCCAGAAGCCGGGGGTGCGGTCGAGGCCCGCCACCCACTTATAGGACTCGTCGTTGTAATTGCCCCAGGCGAGCGGGCGCCCCCCAGCCCCGAGGGCGAGGTGGGCCAGCGCCGCGAGATCCGCCGTCTGTTCCTCGGGCGTGCCCAGATGCGCGGCGGCGAGCCGGGCCCGGAAGGCCTCGGGCAAGGCGTCGATCTCGCCGTGGAGGCGGGCCACGAGGAGCTGATCCTTGCGGGGGAGAGCCTGCCCGTAGCGGCGGTCCACCTGGCGGAGCAGATCCGCCGACGCGTCGCCGCGGCCCTGGCCTTCGAAGTAGGTGGCGAGCCGCACGAGGGCGGCGGCGTCGAATCGGGATTCCAACGTCGTGCGCCACGCGGCGGGGGAGGTGGGCGAGCCCTTGTCCACGCGCGCCACGTAGGCCCTGCGGAAATCCATGGTCCAGGGCCCGGCCACGGCGCCATCCAGCACCTGGAAGGCGGCCCGATGATCCCCATGGGATGTGAGGAGATCGGCGCGCAGGAGCAGGCGCCGCTCGGGGCTCAGGGCCTGACCGGCGGCGAGGGCCGCGTCGGCCTCCGGGAGCCGGTTCGCCTTCTCCAGGGTGCGGACGTAGTCCTCCAGGGCGCGGGCATCCTGGGGGAAGAGGGCGACGCGGGCCTTGCGCAGGGCGAGGGCGTCGGCGGCCTCCGGATGGAGATCCGCCCAATGGATGCGGCGGCCGGCGAGGTCGTGGCGGGCCTCCTCCGGAAGGCCGGGCAGCGCCTTTTCCGCGGCGCGGAAGGCGGCCTCGAATTCCCGGTGCCCGGCGGCCCAGCGGGCCGTCTCATCCCAGGCCTGGGCCCCTTCGGCGGCGGCCCACTTCTCCATGGCGGCCAGGGCGCCCTTGCGGTCGCCCAGATTCATGCGGGCGTCGGCCAGATGCCGCAGGGCCGCAGTTTCCGTGCGGCCCTCTAAGAGCTTGGCCAGCTCGGCGGTGGGCGTGGGGTAGTGCACGCGGTGGCCATCCACCAGGGAGAAACGGGTGGCGAGGGCGTAGACCCAATCGGCCTCCGTGAGCTCCGTCCAGGGCACCTGGGTGGCGGCGATGCCCGCCACGGCGAGGCCCAATACCGCGGCGGCGCGGAGGGACTGCTTGGACATCCAACGGCGGGCGATCGAGGCGGTCCGGTCGAGGATCGGGTTCACGGCTTCACCTCCACGGTGGCACGGGCGAATCCACGGTTCTTGGCGGCATCCACGGCTTCGAAGAGGATCTCCTGGCCCCCGCGCAGGCCGGCGGGGACGCGCAGGAGACCCGCGCTGCGTTTGGCGGCGGGATCCCATCGCAGGGGGATGGGTGGGCCATCCCCGAGCCGGGCCGTGAGCAGCACGACGTCCTCGTCGGCCTTCACCTCCACGCGCAGCAGCTCGCCGGCCTGGGCGGTGCCGGGCAGCTGGGGCTGGATCTCCGGGGCCTTGCCATCGAGCACGTAGTGTTTCGTCTCGCTGAGGCGGGCGCCGCTGCGATCGCGCATGAGGATGCGCACGGGGTAGCGGCCGTCCTTCAGTCCCTCGGGCACGAGGAAGCGGCCCTCCCACACGTTGGATTGGGGCCGGCGCACGAGATCCAGCTTCAGGCCGAAAGGAAAGAGGGCCGTGGCGAAGGAAGTGCCCTCGTCGCACTCCACGCGGAGCACCGGATCGCCGGGCTGGATGCGGCGGGGGCGCAGCAGCGAGCGGGGCGCGGCGAGGAAGGCCGTGTAGGGCGTGATGAATTTGTAGCGCTTGGAGAGCGCGATGATCTCGTCCACCCACTCGCGGCGCTCGCCCTCGGCCTCGATGCGGGCGAGGAGGTCGTCCACCCGGGCGCGGGCCCAGCGGCGGGGGAGGTCGCGGGCTTCGAGGGCCTTCTCCGGAAAGGCGCCCTCCAGACCCACGCGGCCACCCTTGAAGCGAGGGGAGGCCAGCTCCACCCGCACCTTGGGCTGAGGCACGGCGTAGCGGCCCACCCAGGCGGAGAGGCTGCCGGGCTCCATGGGCTGCACGAGCACGGCATAGATGTGGCGCAGCTTCGGATCGCCGCCCGTGACGGTGAAGGGCGCCTGGCCGCCTTCCGGGGCCTTGGGCGCGGCCGCCTCGGGGGCCTCCGCCGGGGCGAGGAGCCGTTTGAAGAAGAGGTCTCCCTCGATCTCCGTGGCGGTGTTGGAGAGCACGTGGGTGGAGGCGGCGCGGAGGGATTCGCCCGCCTCGCCCACGGTGACCGCCGCGAAGAGGGAGACCGCCCCAAGCGCCCCTTTGAGGGACTTGGAGGAAGGGATGCCCTGGCCGCTCGTGAGTAGCAGGATGCGGCCCTGATCGCCCACCAGCTTGCGGGCGATGCCCACGGCCGCGCCGAGGTTGGCGCCGGGGCCGAGGGCCCGGGCGCGCAGGGCCGTGAGTTCGGCCTCGATATCCTGGGCCGTGGCGGGGCGAAGGCGCGCGCCCTCGGCCGGGGTGCGGTCATAGGGGATGAGCGCGAAGCGGTCGCCGCCATTGAGCGAGTGCAGCGCGCGCACGAGGTGGGCGTAGGCCGCCTCCAGGCCCGCCCATCGGTGGCTCAGGGAGGTATCGAAGAGGATCGCCAGCGCCTGCGAGGGCCGCTTGGGCTCCGCGGGCCCGGCCTTGGCGGCGGGGCCGGCCTTCGCCTTGGCGCCCGCGGGCGGCAGGGCCTCCAAAAGGAAGAACCCATCCTTCTCCGGCGGGATCTCGGAGGGGCGTTCCCAGGGGGCGAGGGCCAGTCCCTCGGGCAGCACGCCCTCGGGATTGCGGAAGGCGGTGAGGCGCAGGGGCTCGCCGCCCTTGGGGCGGATTCGCAGCACGAGATCGCGGTCGAGGCGCACGTTTTCGCCCTTGAAGGCGGCGCCGCCTTCGCTCGCGGCGAGGGGCAGGCCCGCGGCCACGGCCTCGAAGGCGCCATCCGCCATGGAGACGTTCACGGTGAGGAGGCGCGCCACGGGGGCTTCGCCATCGGGGGGGCGCAGGACGAGGCGGAACTCGCCGACGCCGCCGATGAAGGGCACCTCCTGCTGGAACTGCAGCTCCAGCCGCTTGGTGGCATGGGCCGGAATGGGCGCGACGGTGACGGAGAAGAGGGCGCCGCCGGAGGGCCGGGCCGGGCGCCCCTCGCCGGGCTCGCCATCCTCCTCCTCCCCCTGCTGCAGGAGGCCGGGGTCGATGCGCTGGCGGGTGAGCTCCTGGTAGATGGCCCGGGCCCGCTTCTTCTCCAGGATCACGCCGGGGATGCGCTGGAGGCCATCCCAGACCGCGAAGTCCCCGACGGCCGCCGAGGCGGGCAGCGCGAAGCGGTAGGTGCCTTCCTGGATGCTGGACGTGTGGTTCTCGAAGACCTGCCTCACGTTGACGCGGGCGTAGCCCCGGGCGATGCCGATATCGACGTTCATCTCGCGCAGGGAGAGCACGCGCGCGTCGGGCCGCCCCGTGCTCGTCGGCACGAGGAGGCCGGCCTGGGCCCGCAGCGGCGACGCGACGGGGAGGGCGAGGGAGAGGAGGAGCCCGACGATTGGACGCATGATCAGATTCCCTCATCCGGAAGGGGGAGGTTGAGGCGGGCGAGCCCTTCGTCGGTGCCGACGTAGAGCCCATCCTTGCCAGGCAGGATCGCGGTGATGCGGGGAGATGGGAGCGGCACCCGCACGGGCAGGAAGCGGTGGCCATCCACGCTGAGGCGGTAGAGCCCCTGGCCGTCGGTGCCCAGGTATAAGCGGCCATCCGCCTCCACGAGACAGCCCGTGCTGATCTTGAGGCCCTTCGTCTCCGGGAAGGATTCGAATTGCGCGGCGCCGCCGGGATTGGCCTTGGAAGGCGTGCGGCGGGCGACGCCGCCGCCGTAGGTGCCGATGAAGAGGCCATCGCCGCGAAGGTGGAGGGCCGTGATCCAGGGGTGGGGCAACTTCCCTTCACCGGCCGTGACGCGCCAGGCCACGCGGTGGCCCGCGATGGCGCCGAGGC
>CAYWDR010000024.1:0-23574 GCA_964457075.1 uncultured Solibacteraceae bacterium | reverse complement strand
CCTCGAAGTCCCGACTGCCATTGCCCCCGAAGGGGATGGCCGGGAATGGGTCGGCACCCCTTCGTGCGCCCGAAGGGCGGCTTCGCGTCTTCGTGGTGGTTTTTTTTATCCGTTGATTAGGAATCGCTCTACTAGCTCAGCCCAGCAGCTCCCCCACCTTCGCCAGCAGGGCATCCCGCGTGAAGGGCTTTTGGAGGAAGCGGCGGCTCTCGCTGGGTCCCAGCTCCTGCTCCGTGTAGCCGCTCATGTAGAGCACGACGGATGCGGGGCGCAGGGCCCGGAAGCGGGCGGCCAATTCCTTGCCGCTGAGGTGCGGCATCACCATGTCCGTGAGGAGGAGGTGGATGGTCTCGGGGTAGGCGTCCACGAGATCCAGGGCCTCCAGGGGGTTGGCGGCCTGCAGCACGGTGTGGCCGGCCCGCTGGAGGATCCGCACGACGGCCTCGCGAACGGCGGACTCGTCCTCCACCACGAGGATGGTGGCCGAGGGGGTGGGTTCGGAGTTTCCGGCCGGGAGGGCTTCCAGGGGCCGGGTGATGAGGGCCGGGGGGAAACGCACGAGGAAGCAGGTGCCCTGCCCGGGGGCGCTTTCCACGCAGATCTGCCCGCCGCTTTGCTCCACGATGCCGTACACGGTGGCGAGGCCCAGGCCCGTGCCTTCGCCCAGGGGTTTCGTCGTGAAGAAGGGCTCGTAGAGGTGGGAGAGCACCTCCTCGTCCATGCCCTGCCCGTTGTCGCGGACCTCCAGTTCCACCCAGACCTTTCCCTGCACGCGGGCGCGGCGGGTGGCCAGGTGGAGGACGCCGTCCCGGGCCATGGCATCCCGCGCGTTGAGGGCGAGGTTGAGGATCACCTGTTCCAGCTGGGCGGGATCCGCCTCCAGGAAGCCCGCGGCGGGATCCATCTCCAGTTCCAGATGCACCTGCTCGCCCAGCACGGGCCGCAGCATCTCCGCCATGCCGAGCACCACTGACGTGAGGTCCAGCACCTCCGTGCGCAGCACTTGCCGGCGGCTGAAGGCGAGCAGCTGGCGCGTGAGCCCCGCCGCCCGCAGGGCGGTGGCCTTGAGCTGGGCGAGGCTGGCCTCGGGGCTGCCGCCCTCGGCGGACTGGGCCTGCGCCAGCTCCGAATAGCCGAGCATGGCCGTGAGGAGGTTGTTGAAGTCGTGGGCCACGCCGCCGGCGAGGCGGCCCAGGGCCTCCAGCTTTTGCGTCTTCCGCATGCGTTCGTGGGCCACGGCCAGCTCGCGGGTGCGCTCCTCCACCCGGAGCTCCAGCTCGTGGCGGCTCCGGCGCAGCTCCTCCTCCAGGCGCTTGCGGGCGAAGAAATCGGGGATCTCCACGTCCTGGGGCAGATGCCGGCCATCGAGGCCCTCGTACTCGCGAAGCCGCGCTTCCATGCGCGAAGGCGGGGCCATGATGAAGCGGCAGAAGGCATCCCCCTTCGCCCGGCAGAACAGCTCGGTGGCCACGAGCGGGAGGCCGAAGCTCTCCTGGCACCAGCCGCTGCTGTATCCGGAGTTCATGATGCAGGCGGGGCCGTGGCGGGCGCGGCCCGCGTCGAGCCAGGCCTGGGCCTCGAAGCTGGCGGGGTGGTCGTAGTGGAGGAAGAAGGTCTCGTCGGGGTTGGGCTGGCTATCCGGGTGGATCTCCACGAGGGCCCAGCCCGCGTGGGCGAAGTGGATGGGACCCGCGCTCATCTTGGCCACGGGATCCGTGAGGCCCATCTGGGCGTGGAAGGCCTTGGCGTCGGAGCGTCCCATGGCGTGGGCCAGATCGAAGAGGAGGTTGCGGGCGAAGGCCTCCGCCTCGGCCCCCCGGCCGGGCCCGTAAAGTTCGGACACGAGATCGAAGAATTCCACGGAGAGGGATCCAGCCCGCACGAGCAGGTACCGCTGCCCGCCGATCTCCAGGTGGCCCTCCTCCGGGCGGCTCGCCATGGACGCGAAGTAGCCCGAAACCACCTCTTCCGCCTTCAGGAAGAGGGGCGCCATCGGTTCCGGAACTCGGACCGTGCGGGGGCGTGGGGATGTCATTGAATGCCCATCCTGCCACATCCAAGGCCTCAGGACACGCGGCTTCAGACCACGAGGTCCAGCGTCGGCGCCGCGGCCGGGCCCTCGCCCTGCTTCGCCAATTCCAGGCTGGCCGCCGCCGCCATTTGCGCGGCGGCGGCGGCCACGGCCCGATCCTGGGGGCTGGGATCCGCCGGGGCGGTGGCCGCGGCTTGGATCTGACGCGCCTTGGCCAGGGTGGCGGCGGGATTGTGGGGCACGGGGCTCGCGTCGAGGCTCACCTCGCCCCCGGTGGCGTAGAGCCTCCCATCGGGCCCCTTCTCGTAGGTGTAGGCGGCGCCCCCCCGGGCGAGGCCGCCGGCGGCGGCGAGGTGGGCCTGCTCGTGGGCCCGCACCTCCCGATCCCGGGACTGGAGTTTTTGAACGCGGGCCCGATCCTCGGGGGAAAGCCCGCCCGCGCCGGGGCGCTGGAGGGCGGGGCTAAGGGAAAGGGGGTCCACCCTCCCAGGCTGGGCCTGGATCAGGCCAGCGCCAACCGCACTTGCCGCCCCCCTGCCCCGAACCAGAGGGCGTTCTCGTCGTCGAAGGCCGCGTGGGGGGCCGCGCCGGGGCCGAGGATGCAGCGGCGGAGCCGGCCCGCGGGGGTGGCGCTGGGGTGGATGTAGCAGCCCGGGATACGGCCTTCCCCCTCGGGGGCCAGGGCGGCGGCGGCCTCGATGAGCTGGTCGGGGGTGCCCACTTCCCGCCATGGGAAGGGCTCCACCACGAGGGCCTGGTGGGCGCTCAGGCGCGGGAGGAGGTCGCGCACCTCGCTGGGCCCCTCCGGCAGGAGGCCCAGGGCGGCGGGGCTCCAGGCCGAGGCCCCCGTGAAGTGGTAGGGGCCCCGGGGGCCCGTGCGCGTGCCCAGGGGCAGGATGCGGCCGCCCTCATCGGTGAAGACGGGATTCCAGGGGCCGCCGGGGTGGGGGACGAGGAGCCAGGTGAGCTGGGCGCGCGTGCGCAGGTGTTCGGCCCGCAGGCGGGCCCAGGGCACGTCACCGAGGGCGTCCGCGTTCCAGACGAGGAGGGCCTCCTCCACCCGCCCCCGGGCGTGGCGCAAACCCCCGGCGGATCCGAGCAGCCGCGGCTCCGGGCAGATCTCGATGCCCCCGGCGGCCTCCGCCAGCCGTTCCGGATGCAGGTGGGCATTGCAGGCGAGACGCGTGAATCCGCCGCGGCGCAGGCTCTCGGCGCTCCACTGGAGAAGGCCGCGCCCCCCCAGCGTCCAGGCTGGCTTGGGAAGCACCTCGCTCAGGGGGCCCATGCGGGTGCCGAGCCCGGCGGCGAGGATGAAACCATCCAATTCACGCTTCATGGGGCACGGGCTTCAGTAGGAACTGGGCCGGCGCGAAGCCCCGCATGGCCAGCACGCGGATGCGCCAGCCGCCGATGCGAAGCTCGTCGCCCACCCGGAGGACGCGGCCCAGGCGCTCCTGGAAGTAACCCCCGAGGGAGACGCTGCCTTCGGCCACTTCCAGGTTCAGCTTCAGATGGTCCGCCAGCTGCTCGAGGGTGACGGTTCCCTGGGCCACCCAAGCGCCGCTCCGGGTCATTCGAAGCTGGATGGCTTCGCGGTCGAACTCGTCCTGGATCTCGCCCACCAGCTCTTCCAGCACGTCCTCCAGGGTCACGAGGCCATCCACGCCGCCGTGCTCGTTCACGACGAGGGCCACGTGCTGCTTCTGCTGCTGGAATTCCAGCAGGAGGCCTTGGATGGGCTTCATCTCCGGCACGAAGAAGGCGGGGCGGGCGAAGTCCTTCAATTCCACCCGCTGGCCGTCCTGGAGGGCCCAGAGCAGCTCCTTGAGGTGCACGACGCCCACCACGTGATCGAGATCGCCCTCCACGAGGGGAATGCGCGTGTGGGGGGTGCGGCGCGCGCGTTCGAGGTTGGCTTCGAGGGTGTCGGTGGCTTCGAAGGTCACCACCAGCTGGCGGGACACGGCGATCTCCTTCACCGTGCGCTTGCTGAAGTCGAAGAGGTTCTCGATGAGCTCCTTGCGGTCCAGGCTGAGCTTGCCGTGGGCCTGGCTTTGTTCGAGGAGCTTTTGGAATTCGGCCTCGCTGGGCAGCGTCTCCGCGCCATGGGGCTCCTCGGGGGGCAGGCCCAGGAGGCGCTCCACGCCGCGGCCCATGCGGGTGAGGGCCCAGGTGAAGGGGTAGGTGAGGCGGGACCAGAACAGGAGCGGCGCGGCCGTGCGCAGGGCCCAGGTGGTGGCGCTGCGGATGGCCACGCCCCGGGGCACCAGCTCCGTGAGCACGACGTGGAGGGTGGTCATGGCCACGAGGGCGACGCCCGTGGCGAGGGCGCGGGCCGCCTTGGGCGATACGAAGAAGAGGCGCTCCCGGAGGGCGTGGGCCACCGGTTCCTCGGCCACGGCGCCGAAGGCTATGGCGCACACGGTGATGCCCATGAGGACGCCCGAGAGGTGCCGGCCCAGATCCTTCTGCACGGCGAGCGCGAGCCGGGCCCGGGGATCCTGCCCCAGGAGGGGCTCGAGTTGGGTGGGCCGCACGCGCACGACGGCGAACTCCGCCAGCACGAAGAAGGCGGAGAGTCCCAGCACGGCCAGGGAAACGAGGAAGGGGAGCATCAGCTCCGCGCCAGCTCCGCGCCCTTGCGGAGCCTCTCCGTGAGTTCCTCCAGAAGGGCCGAAAGGTTCTGAAGGCGGTCTCCTCGCTCCGCGAGCTGGCCTTGGAGCTCCTGCCGGTCCCGCTGGACTTGGGCCAGTTCGGAGGAGGTGCGCTGGAGTTCCGATTCCTTGGCGTCGAGGCCCTTCATGAGCTCCATGCGCTCCTGCTCCCGGGCGTGCTCGCTATCCTCCAGGCGGGATTGGACCTCGTTGCGCTGGGCGCTGATGGCGAAGATCTCGTTGCCCATCTTTTCAAGGTTCTCCGCCTTGGTGGCCAGCTCGGCCTGGGCTTCGGCCAGCTGGGCCCGGGCGGCCTCGGCTTCCGAGCGCGCGCCGGTGGCGGCCGCTTCCACTTCCGAAATGCGGGCCTGGAGCTGGGCCATCTGCAGGCCTTGGCCCTTCAGCGTGGCCTCGAGGCCGGCCATCTCCTGGCGGGAGGTGCCGAGCTCCCCCTGGAGGGTGTGGCGCTCGGTGGTTTGGGCCTGGCTCCGGGCCTCCAGTTCCTGGTGGCGGGTGGCGAGTCCCTCCAGGGATTCGTGGAGGGACTGGGCTTCGGCCTTGGCCTTCTCCAGCTCGCCCGAGCGGGTCGCCAGTTCCCGCTCCACGACGGGCAGCCGCTCAAGCATTTCCTCCATGGTTTGGAGCCGGGCCTCGGCACCTTGGGCGCGATCCCGCCACTCGCGCAGCTCGCGGAGGGCCCCCTCGGCCTGGGCCTTGAAGGGCTCCAGCTCGAGGACTTGGGTCTGCCAGCGATCCCGCTCCTTGAGGATCTCCACGGTGCGCTGGGTCTTTTCGGCCACCTGCCGGCCCAAATCCTCGATCTGGTGGAGGTGCTCCTGCTTCTCCTCCAGGCTCGCGCGCAGCTGGCTCTTGATGGCCTGCTCATTTCCGGCCATCTCCTCCAGCCGCCGGGCCTGGGCCTGGGCCTCCTCCAGTTGGGATTGGAGGCGCTCGGCGTCGCCCTTCTGCCGCTCCAAGGCTTCCAGGTTCACGGTGATGCTTTCACGCTCGTGCTGGAGGTGGCGCAGCTCCCCCTGCAGGCGGGCGAGGGTCTCGTCCTTCGTGCGCGACTCCACTTCCTGGGCCCGCAGCTTTTCATGCAGGCCGTCCAGCTGGGCCTGGAGGAGGTCGTGGGTGCTCGTGCGGGGCGGGGCGGTGGAGATGGGGTTGAGGTGGAGCGGCGATAGGCGCTGGGTGGCGAGGGGCGAGGGGACTTCGGCCATGGCCGGCGCCGTCGGGACGGGCACGGGGGGCAGGGGAAGGGGGTCGGGATCCAGGGCCGTGTCGGCGAAGAGCTCATCCACCTCGAGGTTCTTGAGTTCGTCCAGGAAGTCGGGGCCGTCATCGGCCAGATCGCCCAGGGGGTTGTGGGGATCCACGGGGCGGGGGGGCACGAGGCCGCCGAGGGCGGCCACGAGGGCGCCGGGGGCGATGGGCTTGTGGAGGTAGAGATCGGCGCGGCCCTTGAGGCTCTGGTGGCGCTTATATTCGTCCTCGGTGGCCTTGGAGCTGATGAGGGCGATCTTCACGTCCTTCAGGGCGCCGTTCTTCCGGATGGTGGAGCAGAGCCCGTAGCCCCGGTTCTCGCCCACTTCCACCGTGATGAGGGTGGCGGCGAACCGGCCGGATTCCAGCCGCTCGACCACGCCATCCACGGTGGAGATCACCTCCACCTCGTATGCGGATTCGAGGGTCACCCGCTGCTCTTGGAGGAAGGCCCGGTCGGAATCCACGATGAGGAGGCGCTGGCCCATGAGAGTGTCCTTGATGCAGGTGGATCAGTTTATCGGCATTCAGAGCCCCGGAAATGAAAAGCCCCGCGGTGCGGGGCTTTTCATTTCCGGGGTTGAAAGCTAACGGGGAGGAATCGCCAGTGTCAGGCGCTGGTCGCCCCGGGGCGGCGCCACGTATAGGAGGAGGGGTTTGCCCGGGCTCTTCTTCACGGCGGCGTTGAATTCCGCGAGGTTCGCCACGGGGGAGGTGCCCACCCTCAGGATCACGAGGCCGGGTTGGAGATTGCGCTCGGCGGCCACGGAGCGCGGATCCACCTTGGCGACGACGACGCCCGCGCGATCCTCGCTCAACTGGTAAAGGGCCCGGGTGCCGGGGGTGATGGCCTCCACCTTGAATCCGTAGGACTTCAGCAGGTCCATGGAATTTCCGGATTCACGGCCCTCCTGGGCGGGGCCGTCCTCCTCCTCGCCCTCCGCCTTGGGCGTCAGGGCCTTCCGGTCGGCGAGGGTGACGCCGATGTTGAGGGCCTTGCCGTTGCGCAAGAGGGAGAGCTTCACGGTGTCCCCGGCGCGGCGGGCGCTGATTTGGGCGATGAGGTCCTCCGGGCTCTTCACGGCGGCGCCATCCACGGCCGTGATCACGTCCAGCTGCTGGACGCCAGCCTTTTCGGCGGGCAGGCCCCGGGTGAGATCGCCGACGACGACGCCCTCCTTGGCGCCCAGGGCCTCCTGGAATTCCTTGTTCAGCTCCTGGGGGGCCACGCCCAGGGCCCCGCGGCTCACGGGCCGGCCCGTCTTGAGGTCCCCCAGGATGCGCTTCACGCTATCCACGGGCACGGCGAAGCCGATGTTCTGGCCATCGGCCCGGATGGCCGTGTTGATGCCGATAACCTCGCCCTTCAAGTTCAGCAGGGGCCCGCCGGAGTTGCCCCGGTTGATGGCGGCGTCCGTCTGCAGGAAGGACTGCACGGGGCTGCCCCCGCCCAGTTCCTGGTTGGAGCGGCCCTTGGCGCTGATGATGCCCTGGGTGACCGTGTGCGAGAGGCCCAGGGGGTTTCCGATGGCGACGACCCACTCGCCCACCCGCAGATTGGCGCTTTCGCCCAGCTTCGCGTAGGGCAGGTGGCTCGCCTCGATCTTGAGCAGCGCGATATCCAGATCCTTATCCTTGCCCAGCACCTTGGCCGTGTACTCCTTGCCATCGGACATCTTCACGGAGAGGGTGGGATCCTTGGCGCCGCGCCATCCCTCGATCACGTGGTAGTTCGTGAGCACCTCCCCATCGGGGCTGATCACCACCCCCGAACCGGAGCTGCCCACCATCTGGCCCTCGTCCTCCTCCCCGCCCCGGGGCCGGCGCTGTCGCCCGCCGGGCCCGAAGAAGAAGTCGAAGAAGGGATCCCCCTCCGCCCCGCCCCCCCCGCCGTGGGGATTCTTCACGAAGCTCTTGTTCGTGATGTAGACCACCGTGGGATTCAGCTTCTCGGCCACCTCCGCGATGGGGGGCAGGTTGAGCGCGCCCTTGATCTCCACCGTCACGGGCTTTTCCTCCTGGGCCTGCACCACCCAGGAACGGGAGAGGCCCATTCCCAGCGCCAGGCAGGCGCCGGCGAAGGTGGATAGGCCCAGGATCTGCTTCAGGGTCTTGCGGGGGACTGCCATGGATGCCTCATGCAAAGCCGGAACCGGCTACTAGGGGTTTCGTGGAGCCATGAACTCAAAGGTTTCACCCTGGCCAGGCCCCGCTTTCCAGGGTAGACTGATCGATCCAACGGCGGCTGTAGTTCAGTTGGTTAGAGCACTGGATTGTGATTCCAGGTGTCGTGGGTTCGAGTCCCATCAGCCGCCCCAACGCGAAGCCCCCACCGGGGGCTTCTTGCGTTGGGGCTGATGGGACTCGAACCCGCGACCGTGGGACTGCTGCCCGAGCCGTTCATCAAGCAAAGTTGACCACGCGGAAATGTCAGGTTGTATTTTCCTTGATGGGACTGATATTTGAACTGATTTTATTGGTTTGGTACATGAACCAGTAATCAATAGGTCATTTATTGGAAACAAATCCGAGCCGGAAGGTGCGGGGTGTCCCTGGAGGTGGGGGTTGGCGGACAAGCTCCAGATCTTGCACCTGGAAGATGATCCGTTGGATGCGGAGCTGGTGGGGGTTCGCCTCGATAGCGAGGGCTTGCCCCACGAAATCCGCTGGGCGAAGACTCAGGTGGAATTCGAGACGGCCCTCATGGAGGATTCCTTCGATGTCATCTTGGCGGACTATTCCCTGCCGGGGTTCGGGGGGTTGGAGGCCCTGCGGTGGGCGAACGAACACCGCCCCGAGCTTCCCTTCATTTTCGTATCGGGTTCCATCGGGGAGGAGCGCGCCATCAACTGCCTCAAGCTCGGGGCCCGGGATTATGTGTTGAAGGATCGGACCAGCCGCCTGGTGCCCGTCATCCAGCGGGCGGTCGAGGAGGCCCGGGTGACCCGGGAGCGGCGCAAGGTGAAGGCGGATCTCGAGATCGCCAATCAGCGTCAACGGGTGCTGTTGGAGGCGACGTGCGCCGCGGGGGTGGTTCCTTGGGCTCTCCATGCCAATGAGTTGACCTTGGGCGATTCCGCCTGTTACCTCCTGGCTTTGCCCGCGGAGGAGCTTCCCCGGACGCTGGCCCAGCTGGAAGCGCGGGTGCATCCGGACGATCGGGGGCAGGTTCGCAACGCCTTCGAGCGGGTGAAGCAGGGCAGCGCCAGCATCTTCGAATGCCGGATCCAACGGGGGAATGGCGGATACATCTGGACGCGCTGGACGCGCCACAAACACCCGGCCTCCCTCGGGGGGATCTTCCAGGATGTCGGCGAGCAGCACCGGCTTCTGGAGCAGCTCATTCAAGGCCAGAAGATGGAGAGCCTGGGGGCCTTGGCGGGGCGCGTGGCCCATGATTTCAGCAACATCGTCCAGGCCATCGTCGGGCAATCCGAGGCCCTCGTGATGAAGGGCGCGCTGGATCCCGATCAGCGCCGCGGATTGGAGACCATCCATCGCGCGGGAGAACGGGGGATGTCCCTGATCCGCCAGCTCCGGAGCTTCTCCCGGGATGCGCCCGTGCATCGCATTCCCACCCACCTTCCCTCCCTGGTGGGCGAAATCCAGGGGCTCCTTTCCGGCACCCTGGGGCCCGAGGTGGAGCTGGAAGTGCAGGTGGAGTCGGATCCCCCCCAGGTGATGGCCGATCCAGGGCAGCTCCATCAGGTCCTGATGAACCTCGTGGTGAACGCCCGGGATGCCCTCGGGCCGAAGGGCGGCCGGATCCTGCTGCGGGTGGGCAACCAGCACCTGAGCGAAACCCAAGCCGCCCTGCAGCGGCGCTCCCCCGGGGAATACGCGCTCCTGGCGGTTGAGGATGACGGCCCGGGCATCCCCGAGGAAGTGTTGGCCCACATCTTCGAGCCCTACTTCACCACCAAGGGGGAAAAGGGAACGGGATTGGGGCTCTCCGTCGCCTGTGGGATCGCCGAGGCCCATGGGGGATGGCTCGCATGCGAAAGCGAGGCCGGGCGGGGCACCCGTTTCCGGATATTCCTTCCCCAATCGAGCGTGGGGGATCCCTCCCAAACCTCCCACGCCATCACCGGCGCAAATAGATAGTGGGGTATCCGGCTGGGCTCCCTGGCCATCCCGTTCAAAAAGCAAGCCAGCCGGAGGAATTGATGAGCCACGCGGGGGAAAGCCAGGGGTCCCGCCGGGCCGCGGCCATGACCCTCGCCCTCCTGGGCCAAGCGCTGGCCCAGGAGGCTCCCGTCCAAGTTCCCAAAGGCAAATTGGAGGATCTCAGCCTGGAGGAATTGGGCAGCCTGGAAGTCACGTCGGTTTCCAAGCGGCCCCAGAAGTGGGGAGAGGCGGCGGCCTCGATCTACGTGATCACCGGGGAGGATATCCGGCGCGCCGGGGCGGTCAATCTCGCGGAGGCCCTTCGCCTGGCGCCCAATCTGCAGGTGGCCCGGGTGGATGCCAGCCAGTACGCCATCGGCGCAGGCGGCTTCAACATCAATAATGTCAATAAAATGCTCGTGCTAATCGACGGCCGGAGCGTCTATTCCCCCATCAATGCGGGCGTGTTTTGGGACGCCCAGGAGGTGTCGCTGCAAGACATCGAACGCATCGAGGTGATCCGGGGCCCCGGCGGGGCCCTTTGGGGATCCAACGCCGTGAATGGGGTCATCAACGTCATCACGCGAAGCGCGAAGGAGAGCCAGGGCACCGAGCTCAGCGCCGCCAGGGGCGACGAGGTGCGCACCCTCGGGGCGGGCCGCCATGGGGGTCGGCTCTCGGAAAACGCCTACTACCGGATCTATGGCCGCTACCTGGACGTGGACGCCTCCGTGAAGGCGAATGGGGCGTCCTCCTTCGACGATTGGCACCGGGCCCAGGTGGGGTTCCGCGTCGACTGGGCCCAAGCGGCCGACACGCTCACGCTTCAAGGGGACGCCTACAAGGGCCTGGTGAATCAGGCCGCCGGATCCGACAAGCGTCTCAAGGGCGCGAACCTGCTGGCGCGCTGGAGCCATGAGGGGTCGCCGGATTCGAGCCTGCAGGCCCAGCTCTACATCGATCGCGCCCAACGCGACCTGCCCAGCGTCTACCTCAACCAGGAAAGCGTGTTCAGCGACACCTTGGACACGGTGGACCTCGACATCC
Organism: uncultured Solibacteraceae bacterium; assembly: GCA_964457075.1. GTDB lineage: Bacteria > Acidobacteriota > Holophagae > Holophagales > Holophagaceae > JAFDVN01. Next base: position 12,468 of record CAYWDR010000024.1, on the reverse strand, counting down.
ATCACCGCTTCAAGGTGGGGAGCCGGCACGAGATCGTGTGGGGAGGCGGATACCGGTCCTCCCACGATCGGGTGGTCAATCCCGCCATCTTCGCCTTCATGCCGGCCCGCAAGGATCTCCGCCTCCTCAACGTCTTCGCCCAGGAGAGCGTCGCCTTGGCCCCGGAGCGGCTCACTCTCACCCTGGGCGTCAAGTTCGAGCACAACGTCTACACCGGGTGGGAAACGCAGCCCAGCCTGAGATTGGCCTGGAGGATCGACGAAGGGCGGATGCTATGGATGGCGGCCTCCCGCGCGGTGCGAACCCCTTCCCGCGTCGATAGCGAATTCAACGTCAATCTTCCGGGAATCCTCGTGCTCAACGGGAACCCGGCCTTCCGCTCCGAAACGGTGGTGTCCTACGAGGCGGGTTATCGGGCCCAGCCGGGCCCCCGCGCGGCCTTCTCGCTGTCCACCTTCTACAACGTCTACAAACATCTGCGCACGCTCGAACGTACGGAGCAGATTCTCGCGAACCGGGCCGAGGGCGAATCCTACGGAGGCGAAGCGTGGGGTGAGATCCACGTGGCGGACGCCTGGCGCCTCAAGCCGGGCTACGCCTACCAGCGGACCAGCTACCGCCTGCTTCCCGGCAGCTCGGACCCCTCCGGATCCGCGGGGGTGGGCAACGACGCCCGGCATCGATTCCTGCTGACCTCCCTGTGGAAACCCGCCGCCCAGCTTGAATTCGACGGCACCCTCCGCCACGTGAGCGCCCTGCCCAACCCCGCGGTGCCCGCCTACTGGGCCCTGGATCTGCGCCTGGGTTGGCGGCCCTTGCCCCGGCTGGAGATCGCGCTCATCGGGCAAAACCTCCTGGACAAGCAGCATCCCGAATTCGGGCCGGCCACGAACCGCAAGGAATTCGAGCAGGGCGCCATGGTGAGGCTCACGTGGGCCTTCTAATCCTCCTCTTTTCGACGTGTCTGGTGTTGCAGGACCCGGAACCCATGGAGTACCGGGTCAAGGGCGTCTACCTCTTCAAGTTCGCGGAGTACGTCGATTGGCCGCCAGAAGCTTTCCCGGCGCGCAACGCCCCCCTGGTCATCGGGATCCTGGGCGAGGACCCCTTCGGACCCGCCTTGGATCAGGCGGTCCAGAACCGGACGGTGCGGGGCCGGCCCTTGGTGCTGCGCCGCTTCAAGCACGTCGATCAGGTCCAGGCCGTCCACGTCCTCTACATCGGCGCGAGGGAGATGGAGCAGTGGGAGCGGATCCGCGAGGGGCTGCGGGGGCGGAGCATCCTCACGGTGGCGGAGAAGGGCCCCCATTCCTTGGCGGTGATCACCTTCGTCCTCGTCCAAAACAAGGTGCGTTTTGAAATCGACGCGGTCGCGGCCGAGCAGGCCGAGCTGAAGCTCAGCTCGAAGCTTCTGGGGTTGGCGACGGCCGTGAGGCGGGCGGGATAGGCCATGGTGTCGCTGGGGCTGGCGGGCCGCTCCATCCGCGCCAAGCTGCTGGGGGTCGTGATGGCCACGACTTGCATGGCCCTCGGGCTGGCGGGGCTGGGCCTCGTAGGGTATGACGCCCTCACCTACCGGAGCCAGAAGGTCGATGATCTCACGGCCCAAGCGGAAATGCTGGGGGCCATCAGCGGAGCGGCGCTCACCTTTGATGACGCCAAAGCCGCCCAGGAATACCTCGCCACCCTGAAGGGCCGGCCCTCCATCCGCGCCGGGGCGATCTACGCGCCCGGCGGACGGATCTTCGCCCGGTATGTTGCCGAGGGGGCCAGCCCCTTCCCCCCGGGTCTGGAGGTGCAGGAGGGAAGCCGCTTCGAAGGGGACGACGTGGTGGTGACCCGGATCATCCGGCAGGGGCGGGAGGTGCTCGGCTCCGTCCATCTGCGGGCCAGCCTGAACCTCTGGGCCCGGCTGGGGCGCTATGCGGGCATGGTCCTCTTCCTCTCGTTCTTCGCCTTGGGGGCCGCCCTCCTCCTATCGGGGCGGCTCCAATCCCTCATCTCCAAGCCCCTGCTAGAGGTGGCGGAGGTGGCCCGGGGCGTCGTGGAGCGCCAGGACTATTCGCCCCGGGTCGCCAAGCGGAGCGAGGACGAGGTCGGCCTTCTCATCCAAGCCTTCAACGAGATGCTGGATCAGATACAGGCGCGGGAGCGGGCCCTGCAGACGGCCAACGCGGCCCTCCAATCGGAGATCGCCGAGCACAAGGCGGCCCGCGAGGAAGTGGCCGCCCTGAACGAGGGGCTCGAACAGCGCGTCGCCGAGCGCACCGCGGAGCTGGAAATCCTCAACCGGGAGCTGGAGAGCTTCTCCTACTCCGTATCCCATGATCTGCGGGCCCCGCTGCGCAGCATCGACGGCTTCACCGCCATCCTTCAAAACACCTACGCCGGACAGATGGACGAGAAGGGGAAGGGGTACATGGACCGCGTGCGCGCGGCCACCCAGCGGATGGGCCACCTCATCGATGATCTGCTGCGGCTCTCGCGGACGGCGCGCAGCGGGATGGTGCGGCGGGAGATCGATCTCAGCCAGCAGGCGGAAACGATCTTGCGGGAATTCGCGGAGGGGACGCGGCATCGCAAGGTGCGGACGGTCGTCCATCCGGGCCTCCGCGTGCACGCGGATTCGGAGCTCATGCGAACCGTCATGGAGAACCTCCTGGGCAACGCGTGGAAATTCACGGCCAAGCGGGAGGGGGCCTGCATCGAAGTGGGGGTGATCGTGAACGGCGAGACACCCGCCTACTTCGTCCGGGATAACGGGGCCGGGTTCGATATGAAGTACGTGGAAAAACTGTTCGCCCCCTTCCAGCGGCTGCACTCGTCCTCCGAATTCGAGGGCACCGGGGTCGGGCTCGCCAACGTGCAACGCATCATCCACCGCCATGGGGGGCGGGTGTGGTGCGAAGGCGCGGTGGACGCTGGGGCCACCTTCTACTTCACCCTTCCCATCTGATGGAGGCGAAATGACGAAGATCATCCTGCTCGTGGAGGACAACCCGGACGACGAGGAGCTGACCCTCATCGCCTTCAGGGAAAGCCGGATCGCCAACGAGGTCGTCGTGGCCCGGGATGGGGAGGAGGCCCTGGACTACCTGTTCGGAACGGGAGCCCACGCGGGGCGCGATACGCGCATCATGCCCGCCGTCGTGCTCCTCGATTTGAAGCTGCCCAAGGTGGATGGCCTGGAGGTGCTCAGCCGGATGCGGGCGAATGAATCCACCCGCCGGGTTCCCGTCGTGATCCTCACCTCCTCCAAGGAGCAAGAGGACGTGATGAATAGCTACAACCTCGGGGCCAACAGCTACGTACGAAAGCCCGTGGATTTCTCACGGTTCCTGGAGGCCGCCCAGCACCTCGGCCTCTATTGGCTCGTGTTGAATGAGCCGCCGGGGGTGTGAGGGGGTGGTGCACCCAGCTGGACTCGAACCGCCAGGGGCTGGCCGCAGCCCCCGGGCGCTGCGGAGGCTCCACTGGAGCCTTCTCGCTGGGGCCTACCCGGCCGCCCCTGTTTCTCGCTGGCCCGAGTCCAGGAAACGCCGAGATGGGGTGGTGCACCCAGCTGGACTCGAACCAGCGACCGCGAGCTTAGAAGGCTCGTGCTCTATCCGCCTGAGCTATGGGTGCCCGCTTCCAGGATAAGGGATGGTGCTGTTGGCGTCTCGGGAGGCGAAGACTGCGGCGAGGCCGGGCGCCATGGAGGATCACTTCAAGATGGAGGCCGGGCCGGGGGCTCTATGCCGGCCATGCCTCTCCGGCTCCAAGGCGTTTGATGTGATTGATTGCCATAAATGAATCACAAGTATGCATATTTGTCGCTGTTTGATGATGCATTTAGCAATACAATTGCCTCAGAGGTCCCAATGGCTAGGGCTACGGCAGGACGGACATACATCTGGGAGCGCGGCGGGTGGCCCGGATTCACCTTCGATCTCGCGCGCCTTGCCGTGCCCCTTGCCGGAGCTCGGCGCGCCCAAGGAGAGCTCCTTGGCATGGTGAAGGTCATCGACCAGGTCGCGGCCAACGAGGCGGCCGTGTCCGCCATGGCCGGCGAGGTCGTTAACAACAGCGCCATCGAGGGCGTGAACCTGGACATGGAGTCCGTACGGGCCTCCATGCTCCTGAGGCTTGGAATCGAGACAGGCCTAACCCAAGTCTCTGGGGACAGGGGCCGCCGGGTGGATCCTGTGGTTGGCGTTCTGGCTGAAGCCGTCCAGGGTTTCAAAGACTCGCTGACGCTGGAGCGGATTTTTGTGTGGCACCGTGCGATCTTCCCCAAAGGAGTCCCGGACGGAATGACGGTGCTCCCCGCGGGGCGCCTGCGGGGCAATGCCCCTATGGTTGTAGCGACACTCTCACGGCGTCCAGAAGAGCCCGAGATTGTTCACTTTGAGGCTCCAGGACGGGAAGGGCTGGAACGGGAGGTGGACGCATTTCTGCACTGGTTCAACGAGCCCCCGAAGGATCTAGATGGATTGATGCGTGCCGGCATCGCCCATTTGTGGTTCGTTACCATCCACCCGCTCGATGATGGCAATGGGCGAATCGCCCGGACCATTACCGACCTCGCGCTTTCCCAGGACGAGCGAGTACCGAGGCGGTTTTACTCCTTGTCGGTACAGATCATGGTGAAAAAGGGTAATTACTACGATGCCCTAGAGCATGCGCAGCGCGGGAGCCTGGATATCACAGAATGGCTGATCTGGTTTCTCTCCCAGGTTGAAGCTGCGGCAAGCCGAGGTGCATGGGAAGTCGCGCGCGTGCTTGCCCGAAGCCGCTTTTGGGCCACCGCGAATCGGTTCAAATTGAACGAACGGCAAGAAAAGGTTCTTCAGCGGGTCCTATCTCCAACCAGCAAGGAGGACGTGGTCAGTAACAGCTACTACCGAAAGATCGTGGACACGACGCGCCCGACAGCGACAAGAGATCTGGCGGAATTGGCCGGACTGGGGCTCTTGGTGCCCTTCGGAGCCGGGCGTAGCTCCTCCTACCGTGTAGACCTGGAGCGCTTCCTGCCGGATTGGCTGAGCTTCGGCGGCCTCGCCGGGAAGCAGCCCGAGGATCCGTCCTAGCGGTAGAAATAGGGTAGAAGTGAGGCCCGGTGGGTTCCGGGCCTCGTTCGTAAGTCACTGGTTCTAAATGGTCGGGGCGATAGGATTCGAACCTACGACCCTCTGCTCCCAAAGCAGATGCGCTACCAGGCTGCGCCACGCCCCGAAGGACTTAGTCTAGCCTATCCGCCCGGAGCCTGGAGCCTGGAGCCTGGAGCCTGGAGCCTGGAGCCTGGAGCCCGGAGCCCTTACTTGCCGGCCAGGGTGACGCTGCGTAGGTTGAGGCCGTTGCGCTGGAGATTCATGATCTGGCCGGCGAGGCCCACGAGGAGGCGGGTTTCGAGGTCTTCGCGGCCCACCTTGGTGGCGCCGGTGGGGGGCATGGCGGCCAGGGCGCTGGCGCGGAGATCCTTGGACCAGCTGAGGGCAAGGTCGAAGCTTACCTTCTTGGGGCCGCTGGTGAGCTCGCCATTGAGGCTGGTCATGAGGCCATCGCCGCCGTAGGAAAGGCGGAGGAAGCCCGGACCTTCCATGCCCCGGCTCTGATTGGCGATGCTGATGGCTTGAACATGGCCCTTGGCGTCGTAGCTGAAGTCCATGCGGGTCTGCACGCCCTGCTCGTCGTTGCGGAATTCCAAGCGGTAGGGGAGCTTCGTCGCCTTATCGACGGCGACCTCAAGGCGGCCACGCTTCCAGAAGCCGAGGGTCTCGGCCATGTTCTGCTCGCGCTTCTTGGGATCCCAGGCCTTGGTGGGGGCGTTGAAGACGAGGCGCTGCAGGGTGCGGCCACCGCTCTGCTCCTCCCCGGCCACGCTGGGGGTGAACAGGGGGCTGTCCACATAGACGGCCTTGATATCGTTCAAGGTGGAACGGAACCAGGCCAGATAGGTTCTCGGCGGGTTGGGCTCGGCGAGGTCGATGCGCGTCGTGTAGACGTTGTTCTGCTTGCTGTATAGGAAGCCCTTGTCGCCGCGGCGCTGGCCCAGCAGATCGCCGAAGTCGCCACCCAATTCCGTGCGGTAGTCGCCGTTGGCGAAGTAGGTGCTGTTCACCTTCAGGGTGACGTTGCCCCCCTTGCTGTTGCCCTTCACCTGGCCTTGACTCAGCTGATCCACCTTGGCGTTGATGGCGGCGCCCGAGAGGCTGATGCCGAGGGTGCCCTGCATCTTCACGGCGGTGACGCCCTGGTAGCGGTCGCCGAACCAACCGGCATTCACGGCGTCCAGCACCTGCAAGAGGGCCCGGCGGGCGGACTCGGCGCCGGGGTCGGCGGCCTTGGCGGCGATCTTGGCCGCCGGCTTGCTTTGGGGGGCCGCCTCCCGGGGGGCGGCCTGCAGGGCCAAGGGAAGGGTGAGGACCAGGGGCAGGAACTTGGACATCTTCATCTCCAGTTGTTCAGTGTGCCTCAATCCCGGGGAGGTTCCGCCTTGCGGATCCGGAAACAGGATTGGCAAAGGGCCTTGGAGGGGTCCTCCGGCAGGAAGGGCAGATATTCTCGGGCACCACAGGCCACGCAGGTGATTTGCGTGAGCACCTTGGTTTCCAGCTTGCCCCGCTTGGATTGGAAGGAGCGACGGTAGCAGCTGGGGCATAGGAAGAACTTTTCCCCCGGCAGCACGGTGAAGGCCCCACCGCACTTCGCGCAGGACTTTTCCCGCGGGTCCGTGGGTTTGGGGGGCTGGGCGGGGGTCCGCTTCACGAGCCGGGCCGCGGGCTTGGCGGCGCCGTGCGCCGCGGGGATGGCTTCCCCGTCGGATTTGGGAGGTTTCCCTTCGCTCATCGTTATATCCGTGTTGGCCCTCCAGGGGGCCAAGGACCAGTCTAGCGGGCCTCCGGGAATGCCGCCATGCTGGCGCAATGGATGCCGTCGAGACCTTGCTGGGCCCCCTGCTGGGAGGAGAATTCCGGGCCCTGGGCCGGGCCATGAGCTGGATGGAGGATGGGCATCCGGGGGCGCCGGCCCTCATGGCGGCCCTCTGGCCCCGGCTGGGGCGGGCCACGGTGGTGGGCCTCACGGGGGCCCCGGGAGCCGGCAAGAGCACGCTCACGGATCGCCTCGCCCAGGCCCTGCGCAAGGAGGGCCTCAAGGTGGGCATCCTCGCCGTGGATCCCACGAGCCCCTTCAGCGGCGGCGCCATCCTCGGGGATCGCATCCGCATGGGCCGCATCGCGCCGGATCCCGGCGTCTTCATCCGCTCCCTGGCGACGCGCGGCGCCCTTGGGGGCCTCTCCCGGGCGACGCAGGACGCCATCGATCTCCTGGATGCCGCGGGCTTCGATTGGATCCTCGTGGAGACCGTGGGCGTGGGCCAGGACGAGGTGGACGTCGTCTCCTGCGTCCACTCCTGCTGCGTCGTCCTCGTGCCGGGACTGGGCGATGAAATCCAGGCCCTCAAGGCGGGGATCATGGAAGTGGCCGACCTCTTCGTGCTGAACAAATCCGATCGGGATGGCGTGGAGCAGCTGGAGGCGGAGATCGAGGGCATGAAGTCCCTCTCGCCCCCCCGGCCCTGGGATCCTCCCGTCTTCCGCACCGTGGCCCAGATGGGCCAGGGCGTGGCCGAGGTCATCCAGGGCATCCGGGACCACGGAGTCTGGCTGCGCCAGGGGGACGGCCTCGCGCGCAAGGCCCGGGAGCGGGCCCGGCTCCGTTTCGAAGCACTGTTGGCCGAGGAGACCGTGCGCCGGGCCAAGGCCCGGGGCGGGCCGGAGCGCCTGGAGGCCGCCATCGCCAACATCGCGGAGCACGCCCAGGACCCCTACCAGGCGGTGGCGCAGTACCTGGATGAAAGCCTGGAGACCTCCCGCCGATAGGTGGGGAGTGAGTCGAAAGTCACCCCACCTCGAAGACCCCGACGAGATCCGCATGGCCTTCCAAAGGCTTTGCGAAGCCCAGGGTTCCGTCGAGTTGCAGTTGAACCAGCTCAAGGGGAACTTCCCCGTGCTGGCCGAAGCGCCGGGCCGGGTGGTGCTGGGCATCTCCGATGTCACCCGGGGGCAGTGGGGCCTCAAGCCCGGCCAAAAGCTCACCCTCCACGTGCAGGATCGGGGGATCCCCTACGAGGCGACGGTGGACTTCCAGGGGCACGGCCGCCTGGAGGGGGAGGAGGCCTGCCACATCGGGATCCCCCGCATGCTGCGGGCGCTGGAGGAGCACCGGCTCGCGGAGTACGTGCCGGGCCGGGGGCTGCCCTGCACCTTCAGCACCCAAGGGCAGGACCTCCTCCGGGGCAGCGCCGAAGCCTTCGGTGAGGACGGCCTCGAATTGGCCCCCCCCGATGACAAGATGACCCTGCCCGAGCGCCTGCGCCTCAACGCGAAGACGCACATGGAACTCCACCACGATAAGGACGCCACCCTCGTGCTCGCGGCCAAGGTGGCCTATTACCGGGAGAGGGTGTGGGGCCTGCGCTTCACGGAGGAGACGGACCCCCACGTGCTGGGCCGCTACCGCACCTGGCTCATGGAGGCCCGGCGCGGGCAGATGCAGCGGGATCGCGAGCGCTTCGATCCCAAGGGGCGTTCGGCCCCCAAGGCCGGGCCTGAGGCGCCCAAGCTGGGCACTCAGGCCATCCTGCTGGCCGACAAGGATCCCGTGGTGCTCGTCCTCTCCGAGGGGGAGGCCATGCCCAAACGCATGGCCGAGGCCCTGGGCCGGAAGCTGGGGGTCGCCTTCCTCGACTACGTGAAGGGCCCCGTGAAACCCACGCTGCTCACCTTGGGCGCGGGGGAGGAGGGCTGGGGCCGGGTGAAGCTCATCATCGTGAACCACCACCTGCGCCTCGCCAGCCCCCTGGAGGTGGTGAAGCAGTTGGCGGGGCCCGAAGGCTGCGCCCTACCCATGCTCATCTGCGGCTCCGAGGAGGACGCGGAGGTGAAGCGCAACCGGGCCATTGCCGCGGGCGCCGTGGACTACGTGGTGGTGGAGCCCTTCCATGTGCTCAGGGTGATGAGGACGCTGGAAGAGACGATCCGGATGTTTGGCTAACCGGCGGCCCTACTTGTGATAGGGGCTTCCGCGCAGGATCGCGAAGGCGCGGTAGAGCTGCTCCAGGAACATCACGCGGCTCAGTTCGTGGGGGAAGGTCATGGGGCTGAGGGCGAGCTTCTCCTTCACCTCGGCCTTGAGGGCGGGATCGAAGCCGTGGCTGCTGCCGATGGCGAAGCAGAAACTCTCGCCCCGATCGACGCGCTCCCCCAGCCAGGCGGCGAAGGCCTCGCTCGTGCGGGCGGGGCCCGCGGGATCCAGGAGCACGGCGCAGCGGGCGGCCCTGAGGCGGGGGCGGAGGCGGTCGGCCTCCTCCTTCAAGGCCCGGGCGGGATCGCCCTTCCCTTCGGCCAACTCCGTGACCTCCATCCGCGCGAAGGGCCGCAGCATGTCGAGGTAGTGTTTCTCCAGGTCGCGCAGCGGCGGGAGGCGGAGCTTGCCAAGGGTGACGAGGGACACAGGGTGCATGATCTAAAAGGATAGGGCCGGGATCCCTAAGAATCCCGTTGGCAGCAGGCTAAGAACAGGGCACGATCCTTTCATACCCAACTACGCGTGTCACGGAGGCGTCATGGCTTCACACTGGAATCGACTTCTGCCCTTGAGTGCGCTCGTGCTCACCCTCGCCTGCGATAGCGGCGGCGGGACCCCGAAGACGGCCCCGCTGGCCGCCAAGGAGCCCCGGGACATCCTTTCCCACCTCCAGTACCTCTCTGCCAAGCAGGACTACCAGCACCTCGTGCTCATCGCTCCCGCGGAGCCCGTGGTGCTCTTCCCATCCGCCCGCTGGTTCAACAGCCAGGCGGCCCAGCTGGGCATCCAGCTGAGCGATGAGGAGATCAAGGGCCTCAAGGTGGAGGCGCTGAAGGACAAGCTCGACAACCTGCCGGGCGCTCCCATGCCCGGCTACGATACCCCCGATGCCCGCAACGCCTTTTATGCCGGGCTCTACCGCCTCATCAAGGGCTTCAGCCCCGAGGAGTGGAACGCCATCCGCGTGCAGGAGGTGAGGCAGAACCCCGCGAACCTCCGCATCATGGACGTCACCCTCGGCAAGGACGGCACGGCCCTCATGAAGGTCGCCTGCATCAAGAAGACCGATGGGGCCTGGGGCATCACCAACATCGAGTACAAGGTGGGCCTCGCCAAGAAGGCGACCGCGAAGTAGCGGTAGTTATCGTGCCGGAGGGCACGATTCGAAGAGCAGGGCTGGGAATTGACCCAGCCCTTGCTATGCTGGCTTGTTTTGCGCGACCCCTTGATGCGGGTCAATGCGCCGAGGTGCCCATGACGGATCACATCAACCTCTTTGAAAGCGTCAACCGCCAGTTCGACGAAGCGGCCGACATCCTCGGCTACGCGCCGGACGTGCGGGAGGTGCTCAAGACGCCCTACCGGGAAGTCAGCGTCGCCCTCCCCATCCAGATGGAGGATGGCACCCTCAAGGTCTTCCACGGCTATCGCGTTCAGCACAACGGCGTCCGAGGCCCCCAGAAGGGGGGCATCCGCTACCACCCCGAGGTGGAGCTGGATGAAGTCCGCGCCCTCGCGAGCCTCATGACCTGGAAGACGGCCGTCGTGAACATCCCCTTCGGCGGCGCCAAGGGTGGCATCAACTGTGACCCCTCCACCATGTCCAAGCGCGATCTGGAGACGCTGACCCGGCGCTACATCTCCAAGATCTCCATGGTGCTCGGCCCCAACCGCGATATCCCGGCCCCCGACGTGAACACCAACGCCCAGACCATGGCCTGGGTGATGGACGAGTACGGCCGCAAGAACGGCTATCAGCCCGCCTGCGTCACCGGCAAGCCCCTGGAACTGGGCGGCAGCCAGGGCCGCGAGGCCGCCACGGGCAGGGGCGTGGCCCTCATCACCCGCGAGGCCTGCGGCGTCATGGGCCTGCCCCTCAAGGGCGCCCGGGTCGTGCTCCAGGGCTTCGGCAACGTGGGTTCCTACACGGCCAAGTTCCTCGATGAGATGGGCGCCAAGATCGTCGCCGTCGCCGACCACGCCGGGGGCGTGAAGAACGCGGACGGCCTCGACGTGAAGGCCCTCATGGCCTACGTGAAGCAGAGCAAGGGCAGCGTCAACGGCTTCCCCGGCGGCGAGGCCCTCGACAAGGAGACGATCTTCGCGCAGGACTGCGACATCCTCATCCCCGCGGCCCTGGGCGGCGTCCTCAACAAGGAGACGGCCCACGGCGTGAAGGCGAAGCTCATCGTGGAGGGCGCCAACGCCCCCACCACGCCCATCGCCGATCACGTGTTCAAGGAAAAGGGCATCACCGTCATCCCCGATATCCTCGCCAACGCGGGCGGCGTCACCGTTTCCTACTTCGAGTGGGTGCAGAACCTCCAGCAGTTCTTCTGGGGGGAAGCCGAAGTCTTCGAGAAGGAAGAGAAGATCATGGTGCAGGCCTTCCACGACGTGCATGACAAGGTGAAGAAGCACGCCTGCACCTTCCGCGCCGGCGCCTTCGTCCTCGCCCTCGAGCGCGTGCGCAAGGCCAACGAGCTGCGGGGCTGGTAAGTCGAAAGGATGAAGGAGAAAGGATGAAGGATGAAGGGGGCGTTCATCCTTCATCCTTCATCCTTCATCCTTTTTCCTGGCCTTCCCTTGTGACATAAGGGAAAATTGTACGTTCGGCCGGTGGGGCGTCCCTGAAAACCCGGCCTGGAGGATGGAATGTCCAAGAAGATCGTGCATGTCGTGGGCACCGGCACCATCGGTGAGCCCCTCATCGGCCTCCTCACCCACTTCCAGAAGGAGCTGGGCATCGACGAGGTGACCTTCCACAAGCACTCCGTCTCCGACCGCCCCAAGGTGAAGGCCCTCGTGAACCGCGGCGCCAAGCTGGCCGTGGACGCCGACAAGATGGAGGCCTTCAAGACCGAGGGCATGCCCGCCGTGTACACCCACGAGCAGGCCCTGGAGCAGGCCTCCGTCATCATCGACTGCAGCCCCAAGGGCCTGGAGATGAAGGAGAAGGTCTACAAGAACTACGAGCACAACACGCTGGGCTTCATCGCCCAGGGTTCCGAGTTCGGCTTCGGCAAGATGTACGCCCGCGGCATCAACGACGAAGTCATCGACATCGCGAAGGACAAGTACGTCCACGTCGTGAGCTGCAACACCCACAACCTCTCCTGCCTGCTGGAGACGCTGGTGCTTTCGGAGGGCAACGACAACCTCGAAGAAGCCAGCTTCGTGTGCATGCGCCGCGCCAATGACATCAGCCAGGTGAAGGACTTCTGCCCCGCGCCCCAGGTCGGCTCCCACAAGGACGGCAAGTTCGGAACCCACCACGCCCGCGACGCCCACCACCTCTTCCAGACCAAGGGCCTGGAGCTCAACCTCTTCAGCTCCGCCGTGAAGATGAACACCCAGTACATGCACTCCCTGTGGTTCGACCTCCGCGTGAAGAAG
>CAYWDR010000023.1:0-23685 GCA_964457075.1 uncultured Solibacteraceae bacterium | reverse complement strand
CGAAGGAAAAAGAACCACGCTGGGCTTGACTGGGAACTGACAACCTCACTGGCCAAGAAAGAAAAACGGCCGGTGAGGACGGTGAGAACCGGTGAGAAACGGCAAACACCGCGAGGTGCTGCCTCCGTGTCCACGGCCATGAACCGCGGTCTGGCGGCTGCTTTCGACACAAACCTATCCGGGGCGGAGAAGGACTCCGGTTAGATGGATAGCCCAGTCATTTTTTTTGCGCGGCGCTAGACTGTCGGCCATGCTCCCCCTCTGGCCCGCTTCGCTGATGCAGGTGTCGGATGCGCCCGACGCCGCCTTTCAGAGCTATCGCGCCCATATCGCGGCGGCCCACGAGGCCCTCCGGGCTGGCGACGTCGGCCGGGCCAGGGCCTGGCTGGAGCAGGCGCCGAAGGCCCATCGGGGCTGGGAATGGGCCCACCTCCAGGCGGAGACGGATCTCTCGGATGGGGTCGTCCAGGCCGGGCCCGCCGCCATCTCGAAGATGGAGCTGAGCCCCGACGGACGGCTTCTGGCCTCGGCCGGCGGCGATGGGATCATCCGCCTTTGGGAGGCCGGCACCCTGGCACCCAAGGGGGAACTGAAGGGCCACATGGCCGCCGCCTCCGCGGTGGCCTTCGCGCCGGATGGGCGCCTGCTGGTGAGCGCGGGCCGGGACAACGCCCTGCGCCTGTGGGATCCGGATCAAGGGAAGGCGTTGGGCAAGCTGGGGGACCATCCCACGTCCCCCTACGCCTGCGCCTTCACGCCCGACGGACGGCGAGTCGTCTCCGTGGGCTGGCGCATGCACCCGGAGAAGGGCCATCCCGTGGGGCTCATCCGGGTGTGGGACGTGGCCACTCGCTCCTTGCTCCACTCCCTGGATCACACCACCCACCCCATCAGCAGCCTCGCCCTTTCTCCCGATGGCCGCACGGCCTACCTGGGCTGCTGGGAAGCCTTCGTGGCCGTGCTCGATCTGGAGACCTTCAAGATCACGGCGGAACTGAGGCCCAAGCCGACCCCCGCCTACAAGGCCGTGGATTTCGTGGCGCTGGATCCGAAGGGTGGCCGCCTCCTCACGGCCTGCAAGGACAAGACGGCCAAGCTCTACGATCTGGTCTCCGGCGAGCATACGTTGGATCTGGGGCACGCGGGCCACGTGACCTCCGCCCGGTTCACACCCGACGGCGCCCACATCATCACCGCCGGCCAGGATGGCGCCGTCCGCCTATTCACGCGATCGGGGGAGGAGGTCGTCCGCCTGTTGGGTCAGGGCGCCGCGATCACCGCCCTCGCCGTGGCCGCCGATGGGCGCCGGGCCTGGTCCGCCGACGGATGGGGCCGCCTGCGCAGCTGGGATCTTTCCACCCCGAAGGCCTACGCCCCGACCTTCACCATGGCGGGGGCCTGGTCCTGCGTTTTCAGCCCCGATGGGACTCGGATCGCCTCCGGCACGAATGCCAAGGTCATCCAGATCCGCGACGCCCGGACCCTCGCCCTCACGGCGACCAGCGCCCCCTTCGGCTCCCTGGCGGTGGATGTGGCCTGGGCTCCGGATGGATCCCGGCTCGCGGGGGGGTCCAATGACGGCAGTTTCCGCGTCTTCGAGGCGGCCACGGGGCGCCAGATCTGGTCCGCGCCTGGCCAGGGCCAGGTGCGCGGCGCGGCCTGGTCTCCGGATGGCTGCTTCGTGGCGGCCGGAGCCGGAGGCTCCGGGCTCGCCTCCGTATGGGAAGCCGCCACGGGGCGGGAACTCTGCCGGGTGCCCATGGCCAAGGGCACCCTGAGCGCCGCCTTCCACCCGAAGGGGGAGTGGGTGGCCTTCGCATCCGGCCCCGAGATCCGCCTGGTGGAGCCTTCGACGGGGCGCCTCGTGCGGGCGATACCGGGCGCGGCCAGCGGCATCCTCGATCTGGCGGTGAGCCCCGATGGCGCTTGGATCGCCGTGGGAGGCACCGGCGGCCACGTGGAGGTCTTCGCGGCAATGGATGGGCGCAAGGCCTGGTCCGTGAAAACGGATGGCGCCCAGTGGGGCGTGGATTTCAGTCCCGATGGGCGCCGCCTGGCCACCACGGGCTACGATTTCGCCCTGCATCTGTGGGAGCCCGCCTCGGGCTTGGAGGTCTTCGCCCTGCGGGATCTGCCTCAGGAGGGCTTCGACGTGCGCTTCTCCCCGGATGGGCACCGGCTCGCCTTCATGGGGGGCGCGGGCCAGGTCAGGATCCTGGATCGGCGGCCCTGGCGGGAGCGCTCCGGCCGCGAAAACCCTGATGGATCCTCCGCGCCGCCGGGAAACGCCGTCACCGCCCCTGGCGCCAAGTAAGTGTAATGAAGACCCGGAAGGGCTGCTGCAGGGCCGCGCCGTTGTAGGTCTTTCCATCGGCGGTGCGGGCCCCGGGGTCGTAGTAGTCCCGGTTGAGCAGATTCAGGATCGAGAGGCGCAGATCCAGGCCCCGGCGCAGCTGGAAGGCCGTGATGGAGGCCTCCCAGGTGGCGTAGGGCGCGATCCGGCGCACCACGTAGGGGCTTGGCGAATCCCAGTTCACCGTGTCCCGGGCCCCCACGTAGTGGCCGCGGAGGCTGAATCCCCACCGGGCCGGGCTTCGCCAGGAGATGCCGCCGTTGGCCTTGAAGGCGGCGATATCCCCCACCTTCCGCCCCGTGTCCGAGTCCTCGGCGTGGTGGCCGCCCAGGTTGAGGAAGGCCTCCAGGGCGGAGGGGCCCCGGTAGCGCAGTTCCGCTTCCAGGCCCGATAGTTCCACGCCCCCCAGATTCCGGTACTGGGTGGTCGTGCCGGCCCCGTAGGGCACGGTGCCGAGGGTGATGAAGCCCTTCACGCGGCTGCGGAAGAGGTTGAGGCTCGCCTCCCACCCCAGCACGGGGCCGAAGCCGTACATGAACTCGATGGTCTGCAGCTTTTCGGGCTGGAGATCCCGGGCGGGGAGGTCCCGGATGGCGGGGGCGGTGGAGAATTTCTGGAAGGCGGGCGGGGCCTGGTAGCCCTGGCCCCAGATGAGTTTCAGGTGGTGATCCCCGTGGGGGGCCCAGATGCCCGCCACCCGCGACGTGAACAGACCCCCGAAGCCGCCGCTTTCGCCGGCGAGGTAGTTCTCGTCGAAGCGGGTGCCCGCGGAAAGCTCGAAGCGGGCGTGGAGCTTGAACTGGGCGTTGGCGTAGAGGCCCAGATTGCGCTCCTGGTGGCGGGGGCTGGGGCTCCAGGGCTGCGTGTCCTGGGTCCGGACGTGGTAGTCCTCGGGCAGATCCGTGGCCGTGAATTCACCCCCGGTCACGGCGTCGAAGCGGGCTCGCTGAAAGGTGAGGCGCTGGCCCAGCCGCAGCTCCCGGGCGAAGATCTTGGAGAAGACGGTGGGATCCGTGCGGTAGACCTTGAGATCCCTCGGATCGGTGGCGTCGTTGGTGAAGAGCGTGCGGGCGCGGAGGCCGTAGGAGCGGTCACCGTCCCCGTCGATGCCCGCATATCGCATCGAGGCGTAGGCCCGGCCCTCCAGGGGGCTGCCCACCCCCCATTCGTAGGCGAGCTGCACGGATCCCCCGTAGGGAGTCCAAGGGCTTTGGACCTTGTTCTGGGCCGTGTACCACTGCCCCACGCCCTCCTCCGTGGACCAGGCGAAGGCCTTGAGGCTGAGGCCCTTGCGAATAACCGAACCCGAAACGTGCCAGTCCCGGGTGGGGTTTTCGTAGCGCCCGTCCAAGGCCCGCGCCTCGCCGTTGTGGAGGTAGAGGGGGAGGCCTCCCGCATAGGTGAGGGCGGAGGCGGGATCGGAAGGGGGGATGAGGTCGGCGGGAATGCGCAGGTCGTAGGCCCGGAAGCGGCCCCCGGCATCCCGCCACCCCTTGCCGTTGAAGTCGGCCTCCCTGCTTCGGAAGCTGCGGGCCGTGACTTGGAAGGACCAGGGCCCCCGCTCCGCGGCCCAGCCCGCATCCAGGGCCACGGTGCCGAAGGCGCCTCCCGTGGCTTCGGCGAGATTCCCCGGCGCCTTCAAGATCACGTTGATGATCCCGGACATGGCGTTGGCCCCGTAGAGGAGGCTGGCGGGGCCGTACATCACCTCCACCCGCTCGATGGAGGCGAGGGGGTATTGGCGGGAAAGCCAGACGTTCTGCTTCCAGATATCGTTCTGGATCACGCCGTCCCAGATGAGCAGGAAGCGGTCGGAATTGCTGCTCCGGAAACCCCGCATGAAGATCGTGGACCACTCGATGCCCATGGTCTTGTTGAAGTCGAAGCCGCCGAGGTCGTGCAGCAGCTCCTCCAGATCGAGGTAGCCCCGCATCTGGATCTCCTCGGCCGTGAGGGTGACCACCTTGGCGGGGGCGGCGACGAAGGGCTGGCTGAAGCCGCTGGCGGTGATCACCGGCGTGTGCCGCAGCTCATCCAGGCTCCTGCGGGTCCAGGCCTCCTCCTGGGCGCCGAGGCCGAGGGGGGCCGCCAAGGCCAGGAGGGGGAAGGGGGGGCGCATGATCCGAACACTCTTCAATCGGCCGGGTGGCGCCGGCACCTGAACTTCCCCGAGTAGAATCCCACCATGGCCCGCATCAACCCCCGGGAAGAGGGGGAAACCCTCACCCAAAAGAAAACGGCGCTCAAGGCGCCCCGGATGTTCAAGGTTCTGCTGCACAACGATGACTTCAGCACCATGGACTTCGTCGTGTTCATCCTGAAGACCGTGTTCCGCAAGCCCGAGGCGGAGGCCCAGTCCATCATGCTGGCCGTGCATCGCCAGGGCGTGGGTGTGGCGGGCGTCTTCACCCGGGACGTGGCGGAGACGAAGGTGGCGCAGGTGAAGGCGCTGGCTGAACGGGAGGGCTTTCCCCTCCTCTGCACGGCGGAGCCCGAATGAGCCCGCGCCTCACGCCCGGCCTCCAGTCGGCCCTGCAATCGGCCCTTCAGTCCGCGGCCCAGCGGCGCCACGAACTGGCGAGTCTGGAACATTTGCTTTTGGCCTTGCTGGACGATCCCTCCGCCGGCGCGGCCCTGGCTGGCTGCGCCGTGGATATCCCAAAGCTGAGGGTCGAGCTGGAATCGGAACTCGCACGCATTCACGCGCCCGTGCCCCCGGGCGAGGCCTTCGAGGTGACGCCCACGCTGGGCCTCCAGCGCGTCGTCGAGCGGGCCTGGGCCCAGGCCCTCTCCTCCGAGCGGGCCGAGGTGGATGGCGGCCTCGTGCTGGCCATGCTATTGGAGGAACGGGACAGCCACGCCCGCTTCCTCCTGCGAAAACACGGGGTAGTTCGTTTGCAACTCCTTCGGGCGCTGAGCCACAGCCAACCGGCGGGCGCGCCGTCTCCCGCGCCCGAAGGAGAGGGGGACGAAGGGCTAGAAGTGGCGCCAGATCCCCTGACGGCCTACGCCTCCGATCTCGTGGCGCGGGCCAAGGCTGGCGAGCTGGATCCCCTCGTGGGCCGCGAGCCGGAGCTGAGGCGGGTGCTTCAGATCCTCCTGCGCCGCCGGAAGAACAACCCGCTGCTGCTGGGCGATCCCGGCGTGGGCAAGACGGCCCTCGTGGAGGGGCTCGCCCAGCGCCTCGCCTCCGGCGACGTGCCCGAGGCCCTCGCGGGCGCGAAGCTCTACGCCTTGGATCTGGGCTCCCTCATGGCGGGCGCGCGCTACCGGGGCGATTTCGAGCAGCGCCTCAAGGCCCTGCTGAAGGCCCTGCAAGAGCAGGAGGCCAAGGGCGCCCCCGTGATGCTCTTTATCGACGAGCTGCACACGGTGGTCGGGGCCGGGGCCACGAGCGGCGGCAGCCTCGACGCCGCCAACCTCTTGAAGCCCGCGCTCTCGGGCGGGACCTTGCGCTGCCTCGGCGCCACCACCTTCCAGGAGATGAAGCAGAGCCTGGATAAGGATCGGGCCCTCGCCCGCCGCTTCCAGCCCGTGGATCTGGCGCCGCCCTCGGAGGAGGACGCCGTGGAGATCCTGAAGGGCCTCCGGTCCCGCTTCGAGCAGCACCACGGCGTGAAGGCCCCGGATGACGTGCTGCAGGCGGCCGTGCGCCTCGCCGCCAAGCACCTCACGGAGCGCCACCTGCCCGATAGCGCCTTGGACGTACTGGACGAGGCGGGCGCCGCGGAGCGCCTGAAGCCGAAGAAGGCCCGGGCGAAGGCCCTCACCCTCGCCCACGTCGAAGCCGTCGTCGCCCAGCTGGCCAAGGTGCCCGCCGAGAGCGTGGGCGCCGATGATCGCGAGGCCCTGCGGACGCTGGAGGCCTCCATGAATGCCAAGGTCTTTGGCCAAGGGGACGCGATCGAAAAGGTGGCGCAAACGGTGAAGCTGGCCCGCGCCGGGCTGCGCGGCGCCGATAAGCCCATGGGCTGCTTCCTCTTCGCGGGGCCCACGGGCGTCGGCAAGACGGAGCTGGCCAAGCAGCTGGCGGCGGCGCTGGGCATCGCCTTCCTCCGCTTCGATATGAGCGAGTGCATGGAAAAGCATGCCGTGGCCCGCCTCATCGGCGCGCCACCGGGCTACGTGGGCTTCGAAGAGGGCGGCCTCCTCACGGACGCCGTGCGCCGCAGCCCCCACGCCGTCGTCCTCCTGGACGAGATCGAGAAGGCCCACCCCGATCTCCAGGGCATCCTCCTACAGGTGATGGATCGCGCCGCCCTCACGGATAGCCACGGCCGCACGGCCGACTTCCGCCACGTCATCCTCGTGATGACGACGAACGTCGGCGCCCAGGATCTCAGCGGCCGCCAGGTGGGCTTCGGCGAGGAGGGCAGGCGCAGCGCCAAGGGGGCCTTGGAAAAGGCCTTCAGCCCCGAGTTCCGCAATCGCCTGGATGCCTCCCTCACCTTCCACGCCCTCCCGAGGGAGGCCGTGCGAAAGGTGGCCGCCCGCCAGCTGGGCGAGCTGGCGGCCCAGGTGCGGGGCCGGAACGTGGAGCTCACGTGGTCGGAGGCCGCCCTCGATTGGCTCGCCCAGCGCGGCTACGAGCCCGCCTTCGGGGCCCGCCCCATGGCGCGGCTCCTGGAGCAGCAGGTGAAGCAGCCCCTCAGCGAGGCCCTGCTCTTCGGCGCGCTCAGGGAAGGGGGCCCCTGCCTCGTCGAGGCGGGCTCCTTGGGGCTCGACTTGGTTTTCTGAAGTACCTGAAACCTGTCATCAGCGGCGGCGCCAAGGGCCTGGAAGGGGCCTCTGAATACTAAAGCTAACCGTCATCTGTGACGTTAGGGGGGGCCTGGAGGCGGGCTTCATGCTGAAGGTCCGA
The DNA here is from genome assembly GCA_964457075.1 of uncultured Solibacteraceae bacterium. Taxonomy (GTDB): domain Bacteria; phylum Acidobacteriota; class Holophagae; order Holophagales; family Holophagaceae; genus JAFDVN01. The sequence goes on along the minus strand of CAYWDR010000023.1, from coordinate 16,471 downwards.
AAAATATTCGTGTTGGAGGATGAACCGGATTTCCTGGAGGTCCTCATCCGGCATCTCAAGGTCGGCAGCGATGCCTGGGACGTCATGGGCGCCGGATCCCTGGAAGAGGCCCGGCCCCTCCTGCTGGAACAGAACTGGGATCTGATCCTCTCCGACCTCACCCTGCCCGGCGTTTCCGGGGAGGCCCTGCTCCAGGAGTTGAGACTGCTCCAGCCCCATGCGGCCCTCGTCGTCGTGACGGGCCGGACGGAGGAGGATCTGGCGCTGAGGGCCCTCGGCCTGGGGGCCCAGGAGTACCTCTTCAAGGGCGGCCTCACGGGGGAGATCCTGCGGCGGGCGGCCCGGCTAGCCCTGGAACGGAAGCGGATCGAACGGGAGCTCTTCAACACCCGATTGGTCCTGACCGCCGCCTTGGATAGCCTCTCGGCCTGCGTGGGGCTCTTCGATGAGAAAGGCAGGGTCATCGCCACCAACGCGGCCTGGCGCCGCTTCGAGCGGGGCTTGCCCTACGTCTCGGGGATCGAGCTGGGGGCGGATTACATGGGGACCCTGCAGGGTCTATCGAACCTTCCGGAGGTATCCCGGGCGGCCCCCGCCGTGGGGATCCTGGCCGTGATCGCCGGCATCGTGCCCACCTTCAAACTGGAATTCCCCTGGACCCACGAGGATGGCGAGCGATGGTACGGCCTGACGGCGACGGGGTTCGCCCTGGATGGCCGCACCCACGCCTTCGTGGCCTTCAACGACATCACCCGGGCCATGGAGACGAGCCGGGAACTGCGCAAGAACCAGCACCTATTCCACATCCTCAGCGATCACATCCAGGATCTGATCGGCATCGTGGATGCGAAGGGCAAGCGCCTTTACGAGAGTCCCAGCTATTCGCGGGTCCTCGGCTGGACCAAGGAGGAGCTCCAGGACATGCCGCCCCTGCACCTCCTCCATCCGGAGGACCGGGAGGGGATCGACGCGGCCCTCAACGCGGTGTTCAAGTTCGGCCGGGGAAGCCAGATCGAGTACCGCCTGCGGACGAAGGACGACGGGTACCGCTACTTCGAATCCCACTCCGTGCCCGTCCTCGGGCCCGATGGCGTGAGCGAGGCGGCCCTCTTCAGCGCCCGGGACGTGACGGACCGGAAATTGGCCGAGCGGGAGCGGGATCGCCTGGCCGGGCAGCTGCTCAACGCCCAAAAGCTCGAATCCATCGGCCAGCTCGCGGCCGGCATCGCCCACGAGATCAACACGCCCATCCAGTACATCGGCGATAACACGCGCTTCCTGCGGGATTCCTTCGGGGAGCTCGTCCAGATCATCAGCAAGCAGCGATCCGTCTTCACCGCCCTGGATCTGCAGACGGTCCCCGCGGAGCTCCTGCGCGAGGTCCCCCGAATGCTCGCCGACACGAGCTTCGAGTACCTCCTCGAAGAGATCCCCAAGGCGGCGGAGGAGACCCTCGAGGGCGTCGATCGCGTGGCCAAGATCATCAAGGCCCTGAAGGAGTTCAGCTACCCCATGGGGGAGGATCCGGTCTTGATGGACGTGAACAAGGCCGTGGAGACCACCCTCACGGTCGCGAGGAACGAATGGAAGTATCTGGTGGATCTGGAACTGGATCTCGATCCCGATCTGCCCCTCGTGCCGGGCTACCCGGGCGAGTTCAATCAGGTGGTGCTCAATCTGGTGGTGAACGGGGTCCACGCCATCGAGGACGTGCTGCCCGAGCGGGGGGCCGAAAAGGGCCTTCTCCGCGTGAGCACCTGGCGGGAGGGCGATGGCGTGATCGCGGCCGTCGAGGATAACGGCAAGGGCATTCCCGAGACCATCCGGACCCGGGTCTTCGATCCCTTCTTCACGACGAAGGAGGTGGGCCGCGGCACGGGGCAGGGGCTTTCCATCGCCCACACGGTGATGGAGAAGCACCAGGGCCGGATTTCCCTCAAGAGCGAGGTGGGGGAAGGCACCACCTTCTTCCTCTGGCTTCCGCTCGTGAGGAAGGAATCCATGGCCAAGGAGGTGTCGTGAACAAGCCGAAGATCCTCTTCGTGGATGACGAAGTCAACGTGCTCAAGGGCCTGCAGCGCAGCCTCCACGGCATGCGGGGCGAGTGGGAGATGTTCTTCCACGAAAGCGGGGAGGCGGGCCTGGAAGCCCTCGAAGGGGCGGCCTTCGACGTGATCGTGTCCGACATGCGCATGCCGGGGATGAACGGCGCGCAATTCCTGAACGAGGTGAAGGCCCGCCACCCGGGGTCCGCGCGGATCATCCTCTCGGGACACGCCGATCGGGATCTGATCCTCCAGTGCGTGGGGGCCGCGCACCAGTACCTCACGAAGCCCTGCGAGGTTGAGGTCCTCAAGGCGTCCATCCAGCGCGCCTTCCAATCGCGGCCCGACGCCGAGCTTGAGAAGGCGCGCATCCTCCTCGCCGGGGGGGAGGATCTGCCCATCCTCCAGGAAAGGTACGTGGCCCTGCAGCGCCAGCTTGAGGATCCCGACGCCGGCGTGGGCCAGATGGCCGAGCTGGTGGAGAAGGATATCGGGATGACGGCCAAGCTCCTCAAGCTCACGAACAGCGCGTTTTTCGGCCTGCGCCGTTCCGTGTCCTCCGTGCGCGAGGCCTTGCAGGTGCTCGGCGTGGACACCGTGAGATCGCTCCTCCTCATGGAGGGATTCCTCAACCAGATGCGCATGGGCCTGCCCCGGGGGATCGACCTGGCCCAAGTGGAGGACCGGAGCTACTCCGTGGCGAGGATGGCCCGCAAGATGGCCCAGGCGGAGGCCCCGGCCCTCGCGGAAGGGGCCTTCACCGCCGGGCTCCTCCACATGTCCGGCCTGCTCGTGGCCGCCCGGGCCCAACCCCAGGCCTACGCGGACATCCTCACCCGCATGGAGCACGAACCGCTCAGCCTTCAATCCCTGGAGGCGGAAGCCCTGGGCGTGGACCACGCCCAGGTGGGAGCCTACCTGCTGGGTCTATGGGGGCTCCCGGCGGCCGTCGTGGAGGGGGTCAGGAGCCACCTCAGCCCCTCGGCGGGCCCGCCCACCTTCCACACGGGCACCGCCATCCATGGTGCCTGCCTGCTCCAAGGGGAGGGCGGGAAGGCCCTGTGGCGGATCGTGCGTGACGACGCCCACCTCGATAACGTCGCGTGGCATGTGCAGCCCGAGGCGTGGATGGAAGCCTACCTCGCCGAAGGGATCCACCCGTGAACCGCCGCGTGTTGATGGTGGATGACGATGAACGGGTCTTGAAGGCCTATCAGCGTTCCATGCGCCTCCAATTCGATCTCGACGTGGCCCTGGGGCCGGATCCCGCCCTGAAGGCCGTCCAAGAGAACGGGCCCTACGCCGTCGTCGTGGCCGATATGCAGATGCCCGGGATGAATGGCATCGATCTGTTGAAGCGTGTCATGGACATCGAGCCGGATACGGTGCGCTTCATGCTCACCGGCAACGCGGACCAGAGCACGGCCGTGGAGGCCGTCAACGAGGGGCAGATCTTCCGCTTCCTCATGAAGCCCTGCTACGTCCCGGATCTATCGCGGGCGCTGGAAGCGGGCATCGGGCAGTACCGGCTGATCACCGCCGAGCGCAATCTGCTGGAGAAGACCCTATCCGGGAGCGTGGACCTGCTGATGCAGATGCTGGCCATGGTGGATCCCGGCAACTTCGGAAAGGCCCAGGAAGTGGCGGAATACGCCATCACCGTGGGCCGGATGCTGGACGTGCCCGATGTGTGGAGCCTCAAGGTGGCGGCCCTGCTCGCCTCGATCGGGCGGGTGACCGTGCCCCACCGCCTCCTGGAGAAGGCCGAGCGGGGCGAGCCCCTCACGGAGGAGGAACGGGGGGTGCTTGTCCGCCTGCCGGAGGTGGGAGCCAAGCTCCTGGAGCACATCCCCCGCCTGGGGGAAGTGGCCCGGATCGTCCACTATCAGGCCAAGGGCTATGACGGCGCGGGCTTCCCCTTCGACGATGTGAAGGGGGAGGAGCTGCCCCTTTCCGCGCGGATCCTCTGTTGCGTGCAGGCCTTCGCCGAGATCGAATCCCGGGGAAAGGATCCCGTGGCGGTGATCGAGGAATTGAAGGGGTCCCACGGGCGCTTCGACCCGAAGGTTTTCGTGGCGCTTCAACAGCTCACCCTGCCGGCCGGAGAGGGCCCCCCGCCCCCCGTGCCGGAGCCGGTGACCCTCCCGGAGCTGGAGGTGGGAATGACGCTCGTGGAGGATGCGGTCACCCGGGATGGCGTGCTCCTCTTCGCCAGCGGCGCGCGGATCGGCCCCACCCATCTGGAGAAGTTCCGGAATTTCGCGCGGCTTACGGGCATCCGGGAACCCCTCATCGTGCTTCGCGCTACGAAATAGCCCCCACGTGCTCAGGAAGGAGCCGCCCATGATGGCCAAGGTGTTGCTGGTGGACGACGACGCAAGGTTGCTCTCGGGCATGGCCCGGCATCTGCGGAAGACCTTCCAGGTCGAAATGGCGGAGAACGCGCGGGAGGGCATGAAGGCCCTCGGCGGGGGCGATGCCTTCGCGGCCGTGGTTTCGGATTATCAGATGCCCGGGATGAACGGCATCGAATTCCTCACCCAGGCCCGGGATCTCGCGCCGGAAACCTCCCGGATCCTCCTGACCGGGTATTCGGGCCTGGATATGGCGATCAAGGCCGTGAACCACGGGCAGATCTTCCGCTTCCTCACCAAGCCCTGCGAGCCCGAGTTCCTGGAGCTCGCGATCAAGGCGGGCGTCCGGCAATTCCACCTGCTCCAGTCGGAGCGCGTGCTCCTGGAGCAGACGCTCACGGGGAGCGTGGAGGCGATGGTGGATCTCCTCGGCCATCTCGATACGGGGGCGCTGCGGAAGGCCCAGCGCATCACCCTGCTCGCGCGGCGGGCGGCCAGCGAGCTGGGGCTGGCGGATCTGTGGCCCCTCACGGTGGCGGCCCCGATGTCCCAGCTGGCCCTCCTCGCCCTCCCCCTTCCCTTGGTCGATAAACAGCGCCGGGGGAAGCCCCTTGAGGCGGCTGAGATCAAGGAGGTGCTGCAGGCCTACGCGGCCATGGCGGAGGTGCTGGAAAGGATCCCGCGGCTGGAGCCGGTGGCGGGCATCCTGCGGAGGCTCGGCCAGCCCCAGGGCGCGGCGGAACCCCTGCCCATCATGGTTCAGCTGCTCCGGGGCGTGATCGACCTCGTGGATCTCATGGACCGCATTCCCGATGGCAAGGATGCCCTGGCCCGCTGGAAGGAGGGGGCGGACTCGCTGGATCCCTCCGTGGTCGCCGCCCTCGCCGCGATCATGGGGCGGGATGACTCCTTCACCCAGCAGCACCGGCACATCCGCCGGATCGCCGTAGAAGAGCTCCGCCTAGGCCACCTCCTCGTGTCTCCGATCCGCACCCGCTCCGGGCGCATCGTGCTGCCCCCGGGCGTCGTGATGGATACAGGCAACCTGGAGATCCTGCGCGACATGACCCCCCTGCTGGACCGGGTGGACCCCATCGAGGTGATCGAGCCCCTGCTGGCCGGAGGGCCTTCCTGAGCGGGTGGAATCCTGCGAGCCTGCTGCATGCCCCCGATGACCCGCCTCGGCCCCGAGGGCCCCTGGCTGCTGGGGCCGGAGCCGGTCTTTCCGGATCCCGAGGCCACGGATGGGGAAGGCCTCCTCGCCCTGGGTGGCGATCTGACAGTGCCCCGGCTCCTGGCCGCCTATCGGGCGGGCATCTTCCCCTGGTTCGCCAAGGGGGAGCCCATTTTGTGGTGGTGCCCGCCCATGCGCAGCTGCCTGCATCCGGCGGAGGCCCACGTCTCCCGCAGCCTTGCGAAGGTGTTGCGCCAAGGCCGCTTCGAACTGCGGATGGACTCCTCCTTCGCCCAGGTCGTGAGGGCCTGCGCCAAGGCGCCCCGGGCGGGCCAGGCAGGCACCTGGATCACCCCCGCCATGCAGGCCGCCTACACCACCCTGCATCACCTGGGCTGGGCCCATAGCGTGGAGGCCTGGCGGCAGGGAGGCTCCATCTCCGAAAGCCAAAGGCGATCGGGAGGAGGCGCCGAGGGCGCCTCCGATAGATGGAGCCTCGTGGGCGGCCTCTACGGCGTCGCCCTGGGCGGCGCGTTTTTCGGCGAAAGCATGTTCAGCCTGGAGCCGGACGCCTCCAAGGCCTGCTTCGCCCTGCTCGCGGCCAACCTGAACGCCTGGGGCTTCAGCCTTCTGGATTGCCAGGTGGAGAACCCGCACACGACGAACTTGGGGGCGCGGCCGGTACCGCGGGCGGAATTCCTGGGGCGCCTCGCCAGCGCCCTATCCCTGGAAGGTCGATGGGGCGGTGAGGGTGCTGGAACCGGGGCGTGGCGGCCTCAGTAACCGGAGTCGGGGCGTTTGAGGCTCTGGGGACTGATGGACGAGGCCTCGAAGTGATGGGCATGGAGCCGAAGGTGCCAGGCCCATTCATCCATCGGGCCGGCGGCGATCTGGAAGCGCTGATCGGACCGGATGGGCGGTGGATCGCCTGCAAAGCCATGCTGGGGGCCGAGCCACCGGGTTCCCGATGTGTAGGCGAGCTGGAACTCCCCCTCCGGAGCCAGTCCGTAATAAGGCGCCCCGCCCTGCAGGAAAAGGGTCATCAAGACCGTCTGCGTTTTTGCATCCAGCAAGGTGACGAGGTAGTCCCGGCCGGGATCCGTCTCGATGCGCCAGGGAACGCGCGGCAAAACGGTGGGTTCCATCTGAAGCCACCCATGGCCGGGAGGAGCCGCCGTCGGGAGTTCTTCCCCCCGTGGGGCCGGAGCGGCGGGGACCGAGGCAGGGCCCACAGGCCTTGATGCTGGCGAGGGGGCCGCCACTGGAGCCTCCATCGATCCGGTTTGGGGGCGAGGGGTCGTCCAAGCCTGAGCGCTCAGGATCGCCAGGGCCACCAAGCCGAGCGAAACCATCGCGAGGATTCCATTGCCCCTGGGGTGCTGTGATGGGTGCCCGGATGGCAGGTGGAGGGGGCCGGGCGATGGGGCGGGAAGGAGTCCATCCACAGGGAGCTTGAGCCGCTTCCTCACCACCACGAGCTCCATGGATCGTTCAAGGATCCAGTCGTAGTGGGCCTTGCGGCCGGGATCGAGGAGGATCCACCGGACCCGATCCTTGAGATCCCGGTTCCCACGTGATTGGGTGAGGGCGCGCTCAATCAGCTGGGGGTCGCGAACGATGCCCGAGAGGCCGAGGGCGTGATAGAGGTTCCTCATCGGGAGGTTCTCATCAGGAAATCATGGGCTTCCTTGATCCGGAGGAAGGTCCGCGTCGCCTCTTGAGTGGCCTCCTCCCCCAGGGTTTGGAATTGATCCGGGTGATGGACCTTGCTGACGCGGCGGAAGGCCTGCCCGATCTCTTCCTCAGTCGCCCCCTCGTCGAGGCCGAGCAGGGCGAGGGCCTTGATGCGGGCCATGCGGGGCGCATCCACGAGGATCTGCTCCGGTGCTCCCGCTGGATGGCCTCCAGCACTCTGGTGGCCCGTACTGTCCCGCTGCTCCCCACCGGGCCAGGCCTCGGGGAGACTCGGATCCCATGGCGGAGGTAGGGAACGGCGGGTCCGTTCCCTGAAAAGGCGCTCCAGGGCCCTGGGTCCCACCGCCAAAGCATCCGCGGTGGTCCGCATCGCCAGATGCTGGGGCAGGGAGAGCGTTTCCTGGTCGAGGGCCACTTCCAGGGCGCATTCGAGGGCCAACTTCCTGATTTCCAGGGGGGCGGTGCGAAGGGCGTCCAGTGCTTCGACAATGTGCGCAACGTCACATGAAAGCTCGGGGGAGACAGGAGGCGCGCCTAACCGATCCACCAGGGCCAACCGTTCCGCACTGCGTCGAATGCGTGCTTCAGCCGCGAGAGATTCCATAGGATCCCAGCGAGTCATGGCGGCCATGAGCTTCCATATGGCTGCGATATGAACCGGTTCGCCACATACCTCACGAGCTGATGGTGGATCCATTGGTGATTTCATGCCGATGGTCATCCTCCTTGGTTCATTTAGACTGAACATCTCCAATTTCAAAAATCCTCATTCAATACCAGGGAGCGCCAAGTGAGCGAGCAGGAACCTGAGTTCAAACGCATCCCCTTGGACCTTCCCGGAGTGCCCCAGGATCCACGTCTCGCGCTTCCGGAAGGGATGGAGAGGATCGAGCTCGGAGAAATTCCCAAGCCACGGGTGCCTGCATACCGCTCTCTGGAAGCAGCTCCGGCCGAGCGCTTCGCTCCGAGCTGCGAGGAGGTGGTGCCGGAGCCCGCCAAGCCCTCGAAGCTTGCACCCATCCTGGGGTTGGTGAAGGAGTGCTATTTCGACCCTGCGTCGGCCTTCGAGACGCAGGTGGATTGGCCCCGCTTCCGGAATGCGCAGATCAAGCTCTTCCTGATCTCCCTGGTGATGCCGTTTCTCATGATGCTGCTCTTGGGGGTGGTTCTGGGGGTGGTGTACATGACGGGCGCCTCGCTCTATAGCGCCAGTGCCCCGAACCCCATCTACCAGTTGATCCTCTACCCCACCGTCTTCGTGCTGGCCCGAGGGTACTGGGTGGCCTACCTCGCGCTCCCCCTCGGGCTATTCGCCATGGGTTGGATTTGGGCTGGGCCAACGGCTTGGATCCTCTCCAGGTATCAAGGTGGGGCGCACATCGACTTCAAGAAGGCCCTGAGCATTCTTGCCATGTTCGGCGCGATGCTCGCCCCCTTCACGATGTTCCCCTTCCTACGGCTCCTTGCGCTGGCGGTGGTGCTTTGGATCATCGTGAAGCGGATGGAAGACACCTTCGATATCGGGTTCTGGCACTTCGTGGGCCGGGGAGGGCTGATCTTTGTCGCGACGCTCTTCATTTACGGCGCCTTCGAGCGGAAAGTGGAGTCCTACTTTTCCGGGGCGGAGGAGCTGCAGGCCAATCTGAGCGGCTTCATCCGCCACCGGAAGATGCTTGAATGGCCCTCCTTTCACCGGGCCGTCTTCGTGGATCCAAACGAGCGACTCTATGCCGACCTGTCCGACTTCACACCCCAGGTCCGTGAACCGGCGGTGGCCAAAGCCATGGGAATGTTGAAAGCGGGCAGCGGTACCCCCGAGCTCCGGTTCCGATATGCCAAATCCATGTCCGATCACGGGCAGACGGAGGCCTTCATCTTTCTCTCCCGGTACTACGCCACGGGTCAGGGAACTCAGGCTGATCAAGCGTTGGCGCTGGAGTGGTCCAAGCGGTTCACCGACGCGAACCGCGGCAATCTCGAGGCCGGCCTGGAGCGCGTGCGTTTGTTAGTCCTGAATAACCAGCGGCTGGAGGGAAAGCACTACCTCGTGGAGCTCGCCAAGGATCAGCCTCTCGTGATCCCCAAGATCGCCGACTTCATCCAGAAGGAGGGGATGGGCCGGGTGGACGCCACGTACACCTATGACGTCCAAGACCTCTATCAGAACGGAAACACCACGACCACCCTCGGCAAATACGTCCGGGATTCCTATTCGGGGCAGTACACCTACGAAACCCAGACCAAGCAGGGCATGCTGACGGCCCGCCTCTACGCCAATGCGCACGATCAGTCGCTGTGGTTCTATCGGGCCCTGGTAAGTGAATACGGCCGGAGCACGCCCGCGGGCCCAGAGGCCTACGGGGAAAGGGCGACGGAGTTCGGGCAGGATGAGCTGGCGCAAAAGATCAGGGAAGGGGATCCCGTGGCCATGGATATCGTCGCGGATCGATGTGCCCGCGAAGGGGATATCGTCAAGGCCCGCCAATTTTGGGCCGCGGCCACCCAGGTGCTGGATAACGACAATCGCTACAGCAATGTGGCTTATTACATGAAACTCGCCCTCAGCTACGATCCGGGCGAATCTTCCCCCGCTCCGGATATCCGAGAAGCGACCAAGTACTACATGGCCGCGCTGTTGATCTCCAGTTGGCAGGGCAGGGCCGCGCCCGTGGGAATGGCCTCTCTGCAGCGCCTCCAGCCCGGGAAGATTCCAGATCCCATGGGGCAGGCCTTCCTCGATCAGTGCTTGAAGTACGACATCCCGGAAGCCTGGGTGATGATGGGATCCCGCCATCTCAATGGGGATGTCCAGGGTGTTCCCAAACATCAAGGGAAGGCCAAGGAATGCTTCCTGAAGGCGAGGGCCCTGGGCTACAAGGGGCCTCAGTTCAACAAGCAGGTGGAGGTCATGGGGGGATAGCCCTCACTCCATCGGCAAGCGTCCCTGCCCAAACCGGATGATGGCTGGGACGTGCAGATCCTCGTTGAAGCCGGCCACTTCGCCGCTGGGGGTGGGGGCCTGGGGCAGCAGCCGGGTGGGAGTGGGGGGATTGTGGGCGGCGGGGGCGCCGATCTCGCCGTAGACGGCGCCGCTCGTCACGTGGGCGGGAAGCACGACGTTGGCGGCGGCGCCGTAACCATTCACGGAGGCGGCCACGAAGGGGCGCTCCTCACCCAGCCCACGCGGATGGGGGCTGGGGTCCACGGAGAGGTTCAGGCTATGCCGGCGCTCGCGCTGCACGTCCTCCTCACCGTCGAAGCCGCTGGCGAGGATGGTGACGAGCACGCGGTCCTCCATCTCGGGGGCGTCCACGGTGCAGGGCTTGATATCGGGGCGGTGGGCGTAGTGGTCCTGCAGGAAGTTCATGGCCGTTTCCACCATGGACAGCTCCATGCGCTCCCAGTTGGCGGTGATGGAGAGCATCACCTGGCCGGCGGCGCCGCCCTGGGCGCGTTCGAGCAGGGGACAGGCCAGGGCCTTCTTGAGGGCGTCGAGGATGGCCTCTTCGCCGCGGCCCTGGCCCGTGCCGATGAGGGCCTCTCCCCCGTCGCGCAGCACGGCCTCCACGTCGGCGAAGTCGGCGTTGATCATGCCGGGGCGGAGGATCATATCGGCGATGCCGCGCACGCCCTGGATGAGCACGCCATCCGCCATGCGGAAGGCGTCCTTCATGCCCACGCGGGCGTCGCAGACGGCCTTGAGGCGCTCGTTGCTGACGACGATGACGGTATCCGCCGTCTGGCGGAGGTTCTCGAGGCCGGCCAGGGCGCGCTCGCCCTTGCCCTTGCCTTCCCAGGCGAAGGGCGTGATGACGACGGCCACCGTGAGGGCGCCCTGCTCCCGGGCGTAGCTGGCGATCATGGGTGCGGCGCCCGTGCCCGTGCCGCCGCCCATGCCGGCGGTGATGAAGACCATATCGGCGCCGGCGAGGGTGCCGAGGATCTCGTCGCGGCTCTCTTCGGCGGCCAGGGCGCCCTTTTGCGAGCTGCCCCCCGCGCCCAGGCCGCGGCTCGTGGCGGGGCCGAGGGGGAGCTTCAGGTGAGCCGCGCTCGTGGCGAGGCTCTGCTGATCCGTGTTCATGGCGATGAGCTGCACGCCCGTGACGCCGCCCTCCACCATGCGGTTGAGGGCGTTGCAGCCCGCGCCGCCCACGCCGACGACCTTGATATTGGCGCCGGGGAGTTCGGCGGGAACGGGCAGGAAGGGGATCTCGTTCATCTCATCCACTCCTAGAACATTTCCTTGAGCTTCCCGAGGAAGCCCTTGCTGCGGTCCTGGTGTTTGCCCCGCTCCTGGAGTTCCCGGGCGAGGGCCTTCACCGCGCCCAGCGCGGTGGTGCAGTGGGGATTGCCGGTGGCCTGGGGAAGGCCGCTCACGCCATGCACGCGGCCCAGCACCACGCGGGGCCGGCCGAGCACCGTCTGCGCCATGAGGGGCAGGTGCGAAAGGAGGCTGCCGCCGCCCACGAGGTGCACGCCGCCGTGGATCTCGTAGGTGAGACCCGTGCGGCCGATCTCGGCGGTGACGTGGTTGAGCAGTTCGGCGGCGCGGGCGTGGAGCACCTCCGCGATCTCGCGGCGGCTCACCTGGCGGCCCTCGTCCTCCAGCTCCACGTACTCCTCGGCGACGAGGTGGGGAGGCAGGACGTGGCCGTAGCGCACCTTGATGCGCTCCGCGACGCTGAAGCCGCCCAGGTGCTTCGTGATCTCCAGATCCTGGGTGAAGTGCTTGCCCCCGATGGGGATCACGGCGGAATGGAAGAGGCTGCCGTGGAGGAAGATGCCCACGTGCGTGAGCTCCGCGCCGATATCGACGACCACGGCGCCGTTCTCCCGATCCTCGCGGTTGAGCACGGCCTCGGCGCTCGCCAGGGGCGCGTGGAGCAGCTCCGCGCCGCCGAGCCCCGCGTTCTTGAGGGCCAGCTCGATGTTCTTCACCACGGGCCCGGGCGCCACGATGATGCGGGCCTCCGCCTCCAGCGTTTCGCCGTACATGCCCACGGGGTTGCGGACGTTGGCCTGCCCCTTGATGTGGAACATCTGGGGGATGCGGTGGAGCACCTGCATCTCCTTGGCCAAGCGGCTGGCGTTCGTCGCCTGATCCAGCACGCGGTCGCGATCCGTGGCCGTGATGATCTTGTCGGGATTCGAGATCGTGATGGTGTCGCGGAGGTTCTCGCCCACGAACTGGATGCCGTCCACGGCCACGCGGATGCCATCCACCTGCGTCTGGCCCGCCGTGTTCATGGCCTCTTCCACGGCCCGGCGGATGGCCTTCGTGGCGAGGTCCATATCGTTGATCTCGCCGAGGCGCAGGCCCCCTTGAGGGTCCGCCTGTCCAGCCCCGGTCACCGTCAGCGTCCCGTCCTCCCCGAGCACCGCCACGACCGCAACCACCTTGCTGGCGCCTAGATCGAGGCCGAGAAGCACTGCACGTTGAACCATGAAACCCCTTGATGCTGATTGGAAACTTTAACCGATTTCGAACAGGGAATGGAGGGGGATGGGGAAAAACAGGAATTATTTTTAAGGCAGATCTGGGGCCGAAGGGGTCTGGTTCACCTACCGGCTCCGCTGCGTCGGCACGGCCTCCTCGCCCGTCCCCACGGCCACGTAGTTATCGCTCCCCCACCGCAGATCCACGTACTGGATCCGGTCGAAATCCTTCCGTTTCACGAGATCATCCACGTAGATAGCCTGGAAATTCGGAATGTTATTGCACGGCTCAAACCGGGATAGGTAAATGGGTGCCTGGAAGCCCTCGATGTAGGCCACGGGCCCCTTCGGGTTCCATCTCAGCTCGGAAAGCCGGTCAAAAAAGCCCGGTTGCCGCTCCTTCAGGCGAGAGGCCGCGCGGAGGAGCTGCACGAGAGCCTCGTCGGATTGGCTCCCCGGATCCGCCACCACGGGAATGGGCGTTAGATTGGCGGGGCTCACCTTGTCCAGGAGGATGCCATCCTCGCTCAATAAGTAGGTTCCCCGGGGCCGAACCACCCAAAGCAGCGGTTTCCGCTCTTCCACCACGAGGCTGAGCCGATCGGGGGGATCCTTCCGGATGAGCAGCGTGCGCACCCATCGGCGGGATTCCACCTGGCTCCGCAGGCCCTCCACGTCCACCCAAAAGAGGGGCTTGCCGAGGCAGGCCTGCTCCGCCACCCGCTGCACCTCCGCGAGCCGCTCACCCCGGCAGCCCGTCACCGTCACCTGTTCGATGACGAGGCGCTGCAGTCCTAGGAAGCGGTGCCCCAACTCCAAGGCGCCCCAGCCCGCCGCGCCCAGGAGGCCCAAGACGATCGCCCCCTTCGCCCAGGGCATCCAGGCGGGGCGGTGGCGTTTGACGGGGAGGAGGGACATCCGGACAGATTACTGGGCTTCGGGCTTCGGGCGTCGGGCTTCGGGTTGAAACGGAGGTGGGGCATGGCCCCGCGATTAGGTGTTAATTGCGGGCGCGGAGCGCCCGCCGCAGTTTCCCGCCCGAAGCCCGAAGCCCGAAGCCCGAAGCCCGAAGCCCGAAGCCCGTCAGGCCCCCCAGATCTCCACTTCCGGCTCCAACGTGACTCCGTGGGCGAGCTGGACTTTCTCCCGCACGACGTCCATCAGCTCGGCGAATTCCCGGGCCGTGGCGTGGCCGTGGTTGATGAGGAAGTTGGCGTGCTCGGGGCTCACTTCGGCGTCGCCCACGCGGAAGCCCTTGAGGCCCGCCTGATCGATGAGGCGGCCGGCGGACGTACCGGGCGGGTTCTTGAAGATGCAGCCGGCGTTGCGCTTGGAGAGGGGCTGGCTCGTGCCCCGCTTTTCCATGTTGGTGGCGACGGTGGCGGCGATGGCCTCCGCGTCGCCCTCCGCCAGTTGCACGGTGAAGCCCAGGGCCACGTGGCCCCCCGTGAGGAAACTCCACCGGTAGGTGAACTCGCCGGGGTCGGGCCGCTTCTCGATCAGTTCGCCCTCCGGGGTGAGGAAGCGGTAGGTGTGCAGCAGGTCCACCAGCTCCCGGCCGTAGGCCCCGGCGTTCATGCGCAGGGCGCCCCCCGTGGTGCCGGGGATGCCCGCCGCGTATTCCAGCCCCGCGAGCCCGGCCCTGGCGGCGTCCTGGCTCAACCGGATGTGGCCGTAACTGGCGGGTGCCGAGAGCCGCGTGCCTTCCTGGCGGACCTCCCTGGGCAGGGCGAGGCGGAGGACGGGGGTTTCAATGTCATCCAAGACGACGAGGTTGGACCCACCCCCGAGCACCCTGTAGGGCAGGCCCTCGCGGGTGCAGGCCCGCACGAAGCCTTGGGCTTCAGCCTCGGTCGTGGGCTCGAAGAGCCAGCGGCAGATGCCCCCCACCCCGAGGGTGGTGAGCTTGGCGAAGGGCACGTCCCGGCGGTGGGGCAGCTTCAGGAGTTCGTCGGGCAAGGGGCGCGGCATCACCCTCAAGTATGCCCCTGGCCCTCGTCCAGCGTCCGGATGCGTCTCAACCGTTCCAGGCTCCCGAAGGCGCTCCACCCGCCCTCGCCCGTGGCGGAGACGACCCGGTGGCAGGGCACGAGGAGCAGCAGGGCGTTGGCCTTCACGGCCTGGCCCACGGCCCGCGCGGCCCCGGGGCGGCCCAGGCGGAAGGCGATCTCCCCGTAGCTCAGGCGGTCGCCCGGCGCCGTGGCGCGGAGCAGCTCTGCCACCTCCCGGCGGAAGGGGCTGAGGCCTTCCAGATCCACGGGAAGGTCCTCCGGCAGCGAGGCCCCGCCCGCCAGAAAGGCCCGCAGCCGGGCTGCGCCCTCCCGCACCCAGTGGGGCGCCCCCGCCGGGAGGCCCGTGGGCCTGGCCCCCTCCAGAAAGGCCAGGGCCCGGAAGCCCGACGCCGTCCAGGACAGGCCCAAGGGGCCCTCGGGGGAGGCGAGGATGGCGTCCATGGGTTCAGGGTAGCGAGGCTTCACCCACCCTATGCTGGACGGATGCGCTGGCTCTCCATCGACCACGGCACCAAAAAGATCGGCCTCGCCTTTTCCGACGAGCTGGAGATCCTCGCCAGCCCCTTCGAGGTGTGGCCCGTGCCGCCCCAGGGGGAGCTGGCCCTGGTGGAGCGCCTGGCCCGGCTCTGTAAGGAGGAGGGGGTGCAGGCCCTCTGCGTGGGGCTGCCCCGGCACAAGGATGGCGCCGAGAGCGCCACGGCCCCGGCCGCCCGGGCCTTCGGCGAGGCCCTGGCCTCGCGCACGGGCCTGCCCCTGCGTTTCGCGGACGAGCACCTCAGCAGCGCCGAGGGGGATCGCCTGCTCCGGGAGCGGGGGGTGAAGCCTGATAAGCGGAAGGCCCTCCTGGATGCCGCCGCCGCCGCCGTGATCCTGCAGGATCTGCTGGAGGGCCGGAGGGCCGCAGGCATCCCTTTCTCCATCCTGGGGGATTGAAAATTTCGTCACGAGGCCGAAGCTAGGGCATCCCATCTCGTACGCCTTGACTGGAGCCCCCATGCGTAAAATCTTCGCCCTTCTCGCCGTCGCGCTCATGGCTGGCAGCCCCTTCGCCCCCCTGCGCGCGCAGGCGCCTTCAGGGACCCATGGGCAAGACCGCGCCGTCGTCGTGGACCGCAACCACACGATGATCGGCTTCAAGGCCGCCACCTTCCTCTTCGGCGTGCCCGGGCGCTTCGAGAAATACTCCGTGGATTTGAAGGGCAATCCGGACGCGGCGGATGGCGCCTCCGTGAAGCTGAGCATCGACACCGCCTCCATCAATACGGCGATCAAGAGCCGGGATGAGCATCTCCGTACCGCGGATTTCCTCGACGCGGCCAAGTACCCGAAGATCACCTTCACCTCCTCCAAGATCTGGCACGAGGGGGGCAAGCTGATGACGGTGGGGACCCTGGATCTCCATGGCGTGAAGAAGGAAATCGTCATCGCCTTCGAAGAGGCCAAGGGCAAGAACGGCGCGGGCAATGTCAGCTGGTCCTATTCCGCGTCACTGCCCCTCAATCGAAAGGAATTCGGCGTCGGCTCCGATAGCATCGCCGCCAAGATCAGCCTCAAGGACACGGTGGAGCTGAACCTGCTTCTCGTGCTTTACGCGGAGGAATCCGCGCCCGCGCCGGCTCAGAAGGCCTCCTCGCGCAAGATGGGCTGAAAATCACTGGACACCGAAGGCACAGAGCAAATGGTCAGGGCGCTGTACTACTAACCTTCAACTTCGTCTTTTCTCGCGAAGAAGTCGTGGGCTTGGTTCGACCAACT
>CAYWDR010000022.1:0-24194 GCA_964457075.1 uncultured Solibacteraceae bacterium | reverse complement strand
AACTGGGGGCTCCCACGGGAAGCACCATGAATTCCTGGATATCGACGTTGTTATCGGCGTGAGCCCCCCCATTGAGGATGTTCATCATGGGGACGGGAAGGGTGCGGGCGGAGGCTCCGCCCAGGTAACGGTAAAGGGGCATGCCCGAGGCCTTCGCGGCGGCGTCGGCGAGGGCCATGGAGACGCCGAGGATGGCGTTGGCGCCCAGGCGTTCCTTGGCGTCGGTGCCATCCAAATCGCACATCAGCTCGTCCAGCTCGGACTGCTGGAAGGGATCCATCCCGGCGAGGGACTGGGCGATCTCCACGTTGATGGCGTCCACGGCGCCGAGCACGCCCTTGCCCTGGTAGCGCTTCTTGTCCCCGTCCCGCTTCTCCAGGGCCTCGCGGCTGCCGGTGCTCGCACCGGAGGGCACCATCGCGGCACCCAGGGTGCCATCTGAGAGCTGGACCCGGGCCATCACCGTGGGATTGCCACGGGAGTCCAGGACTTCAAGCGCGGAGACGGATTCAATGAGCTTCATGGATGCACCCGGAAATAAGGGTTGAGGGCTGGTGTTGCCACCCCAGCGTAGCAGGCTGTCCCGTGTAGGCTGCGCCTGCACGGGCGTAGAAAAGACGACCGCCCAGGCTGGCCTGGGCGGTGATCGTGAAGCGGAAGGGCTGGCCTACTTCTTGGCGGCCTTCTTGGCGGCCTTCTTGGCAGCAGCCTTCTTGGGGGCGGCCTTTTTGGCGGCGGGCTTCTTGGCGGCAGCCTTCTTAGGAGCGGCCTTCTTGGCGGCGGGCTTCTTGGCAGCAGCCTTCTTGGGGGCAGCCTTCTTGGCGGCGGCCTTCTTAGGAGCGGCCTTCTTGGCAGCAGCCTTCTTAGGGGCGGCCTTTTTGGCGGCAGCCTTCTTGGGGGCGGCCTTTTTGGCAGCAGCCTTCTTGGGGGCAGCCTTCTTGGCAGCAGCCTTCTTAGGGGCGGCCTTCTTGGCAGCGGCCTTCTTGGGGGCGGCCTTCTTGGCGGCGGGCTTCTTGGCAGCAGCCTTCTTGGGGGCGGCCTTCTTGGCGGCGGGCTTCTTGGCAGCGGCCTTCTTGGGGGCGGCCTTCTTGGCGGCGGGCTTCTTGGCAGCGGCCTTTTTGGCAGCGGGTTTCTTGGCCGCGGGGGCGGCGGGGGTGGCCATGGCGGCCGGGGTGGGCATGTCAGCCATGCGAGGCTCCTTTTCGCCCTTACGGGCGGTTGTGGAAGGGGTGGTGCGGGCGGAGGCCTTCGCCGGAGTACCGGTGGTGTCGGCCTTGCGCAGGGTGGAGGGAGTGCTACCGGCCGCGACAGATGCCGCGGTGGCGGGGGATTCAGCCTTGGCTTTGGCCTTGGCGGGCTTCTTGGGAGGCTCGGCGCCCGAAAGGATCTGGGCCAGGCGCTTGCCGGGGTAGAAGTCGTCCAGAAGGGCGTCACCGACGATGACGCCATGCACGCCGGCGGATTCCGCACGACGGATATCCTCGAGCCGCTGGATGCCGGCCTCGATCATTTTCAGGCAGGACGCGGGCACCTTCTTGAGGAGGGCCAGGGCCTTGTCCATGGAGGGGGACCAGGAGTCCAGATCCCGCCCGACCACGCAGATCACGTCCGCGCCGGCATCCATGGCCCGCTTCAGCTCGGCCTCGTTGGAGACCTCCACGACGGCATCCAGGCCCTTGGCCTTGGCGAGCTTGAGCAGGGCGATGAGCCGGTCCTGGGCCAGGAGGGCCGGCATGAGGAAGATGGCGTCCGCGCCGAGGATCTTGCTCTCCTCGACCTGGTACTCCTCGAAGATGAACTCGCGGCGGAGCAGGGGCACCTTCACCGAGGCGCGGGCCTCGCTGAGGCTCTTGTCCTCGCCGTAGTAGAGGAACTTGTCCGTGGCCACCGAGAGGGCCTTGGCGCCGTTCTCCACGAGGCTCTTGGCGTGGGTGGAGGCTTTGTAGTTCTCTCGCACCTTGCCGCGCCCGGGGTCGCCGCCCGCCACTTCGGCGAGGATCGAAACGCCCGGCTGGCTGAGTTCCTCGCGCAGGGAATGGTGCCCCCGGTAGGCCTCCTTGACCGCCACGGAGCCCCTCTGCTTCTTGATCTCCACATCCAGGGCCTTGAAAATGGCGACCTTTTTTAGCATTTGGGGGACCTCAATATTCCGGACTCCGTTGGATGGTTACTTCTGAAAAGAATAGGTGCGGATTCCCTCTGAGACAACATCAAACCAGCATCATTTCGGTCGTCAACAGAGAAAATTCAAAAAAAGTGATTTTTTTGGCCGCTAGCTCCCCCGGAAATTCGGTTCGCGCGGACTCGCTTGGGGCGCGGATCCGCGCGGGCACTGCATTCACGTCGCCTCTTGGCGCGGAGGGACGCGATTTCCGGCGGGGGATCCCCGCGAGGGGATCTTTCAACCGGCCGTCTCGAGTCCGCGGGATTCCGGCGAGGCCATTGAGGGGGGTCGAAGCTCGCCGATCAGCCTCCCTGCGGCGTTTGCGGCGAATACGCGCCGGCGTGCCCACGGGCATCCCCCATGCACGGACGCGAAGGGCCTCCCATGAGGCCGTGCGCTCGGTGGAGGAGACCAAGCGCGGAACCAAAGGGCCGGGGGCAGGGCTTCCACTCCGGCAACGCCCCCTTGATTGGATCCCAGGGGATGCCCGTCCCCAGGGCCATTCAGGCGATCAGGGGCCTTTTAAAGCCCAGGCCGCCGAACCGGCTGCCGGCTAGGCGAGCGTCGATCCGTAGCCCTTCAAGGCCCGGTTCCCCGCGGCCTGTTGATCGAGCTCGCGCCTGATTTCCTCCCGGCGCGCCGCCACCGCGAGGCTGAGTCGATCCACCTGGGCGCCCAAGGCGTGGGCGCGCTCGACGAGCGAAGGCCATCCTTCGCCCCGTTCGGCGGCCAGGACGGCGGCGTCAAAGCGCTCACGCCATTCGGCCAGGAACTTGGCGTCGGGGAGTTGGCCAGCGGCCAGCTCGCGCTCCAGAGCCTCCACGGCCTCGGCGACGCCCTTGTCGCTCATCCCACCATGCCCTCGGCGGTGAAGGAGCCCACCCGCGCGGGGGTGGCACGGCTCGCGTGGAGCTTTTCCCAGGTCTCCTTCAACTCGCCCATCTGCTGGGCGATCCGGTTGAGGCGGGTGGGATCCGTCCCCTTGGAGCCCTCGAACATCTCGTGGGTCCACCATTCGTAGATCCTCACCAGATTGTCCACCACGGGGCCGCCCTCCTCGTGGTTCAGGCGGACCATGAGTTCCTCCACGATGGCGGAGGCGCGATTGATGGATCGGGCCCGGCCGGAGATATCCCGGCGGCCCATGGCCATCACGGCCTGGCCGACGAAGCGCTGGGCTCCCTCCAGAAGGAGGGCGCACATTTGCTCGGGGCTTGAGCTGTTGATGCGCTGAAGGAGGTACTCGTCGTTGGCTTTGGCGTAGGGTTGCATGGTGTTCCCCAGGGGATGGATCGGCAGGCGGCCGTCAAAGATGAAATGAATCAGACGAGGGCGCCCAGGCTTTGACCGGCTCCCTGGAGCTGGCCGAGCGTCGCTTCGAGATTGGAAAACTCCAATAGGAGCACTTCCTTCCGGCGATCCAGGCGCTGCTGGCCGACGGTGATCTGGGCCTGGAGGCTGAAGTTTTGGGCATTGATGTTGGAGATCGTCTGGGTCAACTGCCCCGATCCGCTCGCGGTCAGCTTGGAGACGAGATCCTGGACGGCCTGACCGATGCCTCGGCTGAGGGTGAGGGTGCCGGTCCCCGTGCCGCTCACGGATAGGGTGAGGCCCTCGATGCTCGACCCGGCGGGCCCGTATAGGATGCCTCCCGTGCCGGAGACGGCCTCCCCGTTGACGGTGCCCGACACATCCCCCGTGCCGCTCGTGAAGCTGGTGATATCGAAGGCGATGGCCCCCGTGGCCGTGGCCGCGCTCGCGCCCACGAAGGAAACGGCGGCGTTGTCGGAGCTCGCCGTGAGGGCGAAGACCTTTTTGACCGCTTCGGGGTCGGCGTCCAGGGCGGCCTTGAAGACCGTGGCATCCAGGCTCAGGGTGCCGTCCCGGTTCGTCTTGATGCCGACGTCCGCCCCCGTCTGATAGGCGTTGCTGCCGGGGAGTCCGGCCGGCACGCCGCCCAAGGCCGCGCGCACCTGGCCGAGGATGTTCCGGGTGGTGGTGTCGCCCGCGAGGGCGCCACCCGGCTTCGATCCGGTGGTCACCGCCGTCACCACCGCGTTGAACTTCGTGATCGCGTCCTGGAGCTGGCTCGTGATGGCGGAGGTGTCCTGGGTCACGGTGAAGCCGGTGGCCGTGGTCTGGCCCCCCTGCTTCAGGGTGAAGGTGACGCCGTCCACGGCGTCGCTGACGACGTTCGTCTTACGCGTGAGCTCGATGCCGTTCACGGTGAAGATGGCGTCCTGGGAGATCTGGGCCCCGGCGCTTTGCGTGCCGCCCGTGATGGTGGTCGGCGTGGAGGTCCCCGCGGCGATCCCCAGGGTGTTGAACGGGCCTCCGGAAGTGGTTTCCGCGAGGGTGATCTTGCCCGAGGTGGTGCCCGTGCCCGAGTCCTTGGCGGTGAGCACCAGCTGGTAAGGGTTCGCGCCGCTTCCCGTGTTCACCACGGTGGCGGTGATGCCGGCGCCGGAGGCGTTCAGGGCGTCCCGCAGTCCGTAGATGTTGTTGTTGTTCGAGGAGAGGGAAAAGGTCTTCACGGTGCCATCGGTGCCCTGCACGGCGAAGTCCGCCGAGGCGGAGCTGCCGTCGTTGAAGACCTTGGTCGTCAGGGGGTCTGCCACGGCGAAGGCGGCGCCACCCAGGGTCGCCTTCGTGGCGATCTGGGTGACCTTCACGTCATAGGTGCCGTTCACGCCTCCGGAGGCCGTGGCGGTGACGAAGGCATTGGTGGAGTCGGTGCTGGAGACGGACCGCGTCAGGAAGCTGGTGTTCTGAAGCGTGGATAGGCTCGTACCCAGGCTGCGCAGGCTGCTGACGATGCCCTGCAGGGCCTGGGTACGTTGGTTGTTCAGGTTTACGCGATTCTGGAGCCGCTGGAGGGGGAGCCCCTCCTGTTGAAGGATCGCGTTGACCAGCAGATCAGTTTGAAGGCCCGAGGAAAGGCCTTGGAAGCTAATGGCGGACGCCATGGGACACCTCCCGAGGACATCAGCCCTCGTGATCGAGCAGTAAGCCGTGGGCTTTATTGCCCAGTAGATCCAGTTCCTTCAATTTCCGGGCCATCGCGAGCACTTCTTCGGAGGGCACCTGACGGATGACTTCCCGGGTGACGGGATTCACGACCTTGAAAAAGGATTTTCCGCTGTCTTCGTCTTTGCGGAACTGGAGATCGGAGGGCAGGGCCTTGAGGTACGCCTGGAGGTTCTTGGTGGCCTCCTCCAGGTTGGCTTTGAGCTCGGCCTTCGGCGGCACGGCCCCCTTCGCCGGCGCGAATTCGTCGGCGGATGAGGCAGCTTCGACCCGGGAAGGTACCCGCGCCTTGGGACTGGAAGCGGCCGCCGGTTGGGCGGCGGTCACGGCCACGGTGGCGGCGGGAGTGAGACCCGGCGTCAAGCTCCCGATGGGGTTGACTTGATCAGCCATGGTGGAGCTCCATCAGCGGGGCGAGGGGGCGGCGATGGCCTCCCCCTCGTCCGCCATCTTCATTACCTGAGCAAGGCCAGGATGGACTGGGAGGCCTGGTTGGCCTGACCCAGGGCGCTAGTGCCGCTCTGGTTGAGGATCTGGAACTTCGTCAGGTTGACCACTTCGGCGCTGATGTCCGCGTCCCGGATCTGGGAGTATGCGGCCGTGAAGTTCTCCACCTGGATGCCCAGGCTGTTGGAGACGGAGTTCAGCTGCTGCTGCCCTGCGCCGATGGTGGCACGCACGTTGGAGACGGAGGTCAGGGCGGCGGATAGGATCGTCGCGACGGACGAGGCCGCGGCGACGCTGGTGAGCGCGCTGGTGCCGGCGGTCAGGCCCAGGGCGGCCGTGCCGCTGGTGGAGACGGTTCCGACCGTCACGTTCACCGAGGTGAAGCCCGCCACGGCCACGGTCAGGGAGGAGCCGAAGACGGCGGTGCCGTTGAACTTCGTGCTCTGGCCGATGTCGGCGATGGTGGTGATGATGTTCTGGAACTCGGCGTCCAGGGCGGAGCGGTTGGTGGCGCTGATGGTGCCCGTCTGGGCCTGCTGCGCCAGTTCCGAGGCGCGGGTGAGGAGGTTGGTCACCTCTTCCAACACGCCATCGGCCACCTGCAGGTAGCTCACGCCGTCGTTGGCGTTGCGCTTGCCCTGCGAGGCGATGCGGATATCGGCGCCCAACTGGTTGCTGATGCCGAGGCCGGCGGCGTCATCGGAAGCCTGGTTGATGCGCTTGCCGGTGGTGAGGCGCTGGATGGTCTTTTCCAGGCCGACGCCCGTGAGACCCAGCTGACGGCTGGCACCGAGCGCACTAACGTTATTCAGAATGGAAGCCATGGCATCCTCCTTGATGCATGAGGGCAGCGTCCTTGCCGCCAGGAATTGAGGCACGGGACTTTTCCGTGCTGAAGGATGTTTCGGCAGGGGGGCCAGGAGGCTTTAGCGAATTTCCTTCGAGACCGGGGAATCGAAGCCTAAGATGCCTGCATGCCCATCCTTAGCATCGCGATGATCGTGAAGAACGAGGAGGACCACCTCCCCCGATGCCTGACCTCGGTGCAGGGGCTGGCCGAAGAAATCGTCGTGGTGGATACCGGCTCCACGGACGGGACGGTGGAAATCGCGGAACGGTTCGGGGCCCGGCTCGGGTTCTTCGCGTGGCGTGATGACTTCGCGGCCGCGCGCAACGAAAGCCTCCGGCTCTGCACGGGTGATTGGGTGCTGATCCTGGACGCGGACGAGGCCGTGGATCCCATGGACCACGCGGCGATCCGGGCCCTTCTGCGGGACGACGGGCCCCAGGCCTACCGCCTGCGCCTGCGCAGCTACTTGCCCAACGCGGCCCACACCACCCTGGATTCCGCGCCCATCCCCAACGCCTCACGCTATTCCGAGGGCCGCGAGTTCGGTTACTACACGGACTTCCACGCCCTGCGCCTCTGCCGTCGCGTGCCGGGCCTCCACTTCACGGGGCGCATCCACGAGCTGATGGATCCCTTCCTTGAAGCGCGGGGGATCGCCATCGAGAAGGCGGATCCGGTGATCCACCACTATGGCAAGGTGCTCACCGAGCGGGAGGCCTACAAGAAGGACTTCTACCTCAGGCTCACGGAGGAGGAGGTGCTCCGGGATCCCACGAACCATCAATCCCACTTCAACCTCATGATGCAGGCCATGGTGGCCGGCGAGTGGCGCACCTGCCTCAAGGCGGCGGAGACCTACATCCGCCTCAAGCGGGACGCGCCCTATCTCGTGTTCCTCGCCGCGGGCACGGCCCAGCAGCACCTCGGCAATCCCGCGGCGGCGCTCCATTGGCTGGATCAGCTCCTGGCCGCGGTGCCTGATCACACGGTCGCCCTCACCTACAAGGCCCACAACCTCGCCCCCCTCGGGCGGCTGGACGAGGCTCGGGACTGCCTGGAGAAGGCCATCGCATCCCAGCCGGGATTCATCGTGTCCTACATCAATCTCGCGGAACTGGAGGGCCAGGTGGGCCGCTACGCGCAGGCGAGGTCGGCGCTCATCCGGGGCATCGCCGCCAATCCGGGCGAGGAGAAGCTCTTCAGCTCCATCGTGAAGCTGGATCTGGGCCATATCGGGCCCGCGCAGGCCGCGGCCGACGCCTGGGAGGCGATTCAAGCGCTTCCGAAGGGCGGGCAGGGCGAATGGCACCGGCTCGTGGCGGCGAGCCTGCTCAAAGAGGGCAAGGCGGGGGCGGCTCAAACGGTGATCCGCATGGGGCTCGAAGCCTTTCCGGGCAACGAAGGGCTGGAGCGGTTGAAGGGGATGTGCGGATAGTAGCCCCTTACTCCTTGTCTCCGCCCAGCATCGACTTGAGCCGGCCGAACAGGCCCCCCGGGTGCTTGCCGCCTTCCACGGCGAGGATCACGTCGTCCGGCACCTGGACGGAGGGATCCAGCTCCAGGGCCTTCTTGTAGCAGCCTTGGGCGTTGGCGAGGAAGCCCTTGCGATGGTAGAGCTCGCCCATGAGGGCCCATGGTTCGGCGAGTTTGTCGTTGGCCCGGCTGGCCGCCTGCAGGGCCTCAATGGCCCGGGTGGACCAGGCGGGGTTCGCGAGCCGGAGCTTTCCCAGGAGGAGCCAGGCTTCGTAGGATCGGGGGCTTTCGCCATCCAGCTTGATGGACTGCTCCAGGGCCCGGATGGCCTCGCTGGCGCGGTCCTGCATGAGAAGGGACTGGGCCTTCTTCACGTAGGCCCTCGCCTTCAACTCCGGGGTGGCCAGCGCGTCGAGGTCCACGGTCACGGGAGGCGTCGCCATCGTGGGCATGGGCTCCAGCACCTGCGGGGGCGTCGGGTCCAGGCGGATCGGATCCCGATGAGGCTCGGCCGCGAGGGGAATGGGGCTGGCCTCGAAGAGTTCATCCTCGGCCACCTCCATCTCGACTTCGATATCGGGCATGGGTGTCGCGGCTGCCACGGGTTCGAGCTTGAGATTCACGGGATCCGGGGGCTGGGGGGCGCGTGGAGGCGCGGCGAATCCGCTGGGGTGCCCTTGGGGCTCGCGGGAGGGCCGAAGGCCCGGGGGCACGGGCACCTCGCCGTGGGTGAGGGTGAGCCCGCCCAGGGCCCAGAGCCCCACGATGATGTGGGCGGCCTCCTCGTCTTCGAGCCCCGTGATGGAGGTGAGGGTCTCGTAGCCGAGGGGCTCCGTGCCGAGCAGGCTCAGGGCATAGGCGATCTTTGGGTTGAGGGGCAGGTCGCTGAGTTTGAAGAGGAGATCCTCCTTCGCCTTCCAGCGCCAGGAGGGTTCGCCCTTGAGGTAGTCGCGCAGCTCGTGCAGGTTCCGGATGCGCTGGAATACGTCCCAGATGAGCTTGCGGTGGTCCAGGCGGAACTGGAGGTCCCCGCTGAGGCTGCCGCTGAGGGCGCCCGGGGTCCAGGTCATCTTGAGGACGGGATGCTCCATGGCATGGGTGAGGATGGAGGCCAGCAGCTCCTGCAGCCGCTGATCCCGCTCCGTGGTGGTCATCAGGCCCCACTGCACCACCCGGTCGCCCATGCGGGCGCCTTCGCCGTCGGCCAGCAGCTCCTGCAGGGCGGCGAGGTCGAGGATCCCGAGGCGGATCAGGTAGTTCCCGAACTGCTCCCCCACCGCGTCGCTGCGGAGGTAGCGAAGATCGCCCCCCTTCCAAAATAGGGTGCGATTGCCGTCGTTTTGCTCGAGGATAAGTTCCCCCTCCGCGCCTTCCTGATGCAGGGCACCAAGGAGGGCCGGAAGAAAGGGGCGGGCTCGAACTTCGGCCAACAGACCTCCTAACGCTGGGGTTTCACAACCTTGGCATTTTCCGCCCTCAAGTGCAATGGGGGGCGGTTTACGAGGAGGGGCCCCTAGCCTTGGCCATCAGACTCCGGGGCCTTATGCTTCGGGATACCCGCCCGCAGGAGCCCCTGAATGTTCAAGAAACTGGGCAAGTTCGAGATTCAGAAGGTCCTTGGGGCCGGCGCCATGGGCGAGGTGTACCTCGGAGTCGATCCGAGCATCGGGCGTGAGGTGGCCATCAAAACCATCCTCAATCCGGGAACCCAGGGCCCCGAGGCCAAGGAGCGCTTCGCCCGGGAGGCCAAGGCCGCCGGCGTGTTGAATCATCCCAACCTCGTGACCATCTATGAGTTCGGGGAGGATCAGGACGTCCTCTATATCGCCATGGAGTTCGTCCGCGGCCATGACTTGGAAGAGCTGTACCGGGACCAGGCCCTCACCCGCAGCGAGACCCTGGAAGTGCTGGCCCAGGTCTGCGACGGCCTCGCCTTCGCCCACCACGCCCATATCGTGCACCGCGATATCAAGCCTTCCAACGTCCGGGTGCAGCGGGACGGCCGCCGCCTCGTGGCCAAGGTGATGGACTTCGGCGTGGCGCGGGTGGGGAACTCGGATATGACGGCCACGGGAATGGTCATGGGCACCGTGAGCTACATGGCTCCCGAGTACATCCGCAGCGGCAAGCCCGATCCCCGCAGCGACCTCTTCGCCGTGGGCGTGATGCTCTACGAGGCCCTCTCCGGCCGCAAGCCCTTCGCCGGGGATACGACACCCACCATCCTCTACAAGATCGTCAACGAGCCGCCGGATCCCATCGACACGAGCCAGCTCCAGGGCATCAGCCCCGCCATCAAATCCGTGCTGGACCGCGCCCTCACGAAGAACCCCGACCAGCGCTTCCAGACGGCGGAGGACTTCGGCCGGGCCCTGCGCGCGGCGAAGGATCCCACCTGGGGCGGGCAGATGGAGGAGGGCACCTCCCTTCTCGCGAGCGCCGGCCCCGTCGGCGTGCCCGCGTTGACCTCGCCCAGCGCGCCCACGGCGCCCGTCCAGCCCGCCACCCAGGTGCTGTCGGCTCCCACGGCCGGCGTGCCCGCGGCCGGGCCCGCGACGCAACCCATCCAGGCGCCCCGGCCCTCCAGCCCCTCCAAGGGCCTCTGGGCTGGCGTGGCCGTCCTGCTGCTGCTCGGCGGCGCCTTCGGCGGTTGGTGGTTCCTGGGGCGCAAGCCGGACGCGCCCCAGGCGCAGGTGCCCGCGACCGACCCTGCGACCGGCCCCGCGCCCACCACCCCGCCCGAGGGCGCCCGGCCCGCCGCCAGGGGGGGCACGGCGAGAATGGAGGCAGGGCAGCCTGGCTTGGTGCTGAAGGCCGATCCAGGCAAGGGCGCCCTTTCCGTGAAACAGGATCCGGAGGTCCACGCGGCACCGCCGCCGAGGCCCGTACCGGAGAAGAAGCTCATCGACCAGCCGGAGCGATACCAGCCCGAGAAGCTTGAGAAGCTTGAGGTCCATGAACGGTTGAACCTCGGGAACCTCTCCCTGAGCGAGTCGATCCAACTCGTGGAGCGGGATCCCGAGAAGGCGATCCAGGGATTCCGGCAGGCCATCAAGGCCGACGCGGGCAACGTGATGGCCCACGCGTGGCTCGCGGCCACGCTGGCCGAGAACAACCGCACCTCCGAATTCATCCAGGAGTTGAGGGATGCCCGCCGCATGGGCATCCTTGGACAGATGTTCAACCGGAACGTCCGTTTCAAGTCCGCCTACCAAAAGGCCCGGCTGAACGGAAAACTACCCGCGGATTTGAACGACTGATGCCTTCGCCCACGCGCCCCGGGCCCCTGGAAACACGCCTGGGCTACACCTTCCATGACCGCCGCCTCCTGGAGGAGGCCCTCACCCATGCCTCCACGGGAAAGGCGCGAGATAACCAGCGCCTGGAATTCCTGGGCGATGCCCTGGTGAACCTCGCCATGACGCTGCTCATCCACCGCCTCCAACCCGCCTGGGAGGAGGGGCCCATGTCCAAGCTGCGGGGCCTCCTCGTCTGCACGGATAGCCTGGCGGATTGGGCGGTGGAGCTGGGCGTCGAGCTCAAGCGCGGGGGCAAGGCCAAGGGCAGGGCGGCCTTCGGGAACAAGCCCATGGCGGACGCCATGGAGGCCCTCCTGGCCGCCATCTACCTCGATGCCACCGCCCGGGGCCTCGATGGGCTCCCCCTTGTGGCAGGGCTCGTGGCGAGGCGTTTCGAATCCGCCGTGGCCTCGGCCCACGCGGGCCTCTGGGAGCACAAGGACGCGAAGACGACCCTGCAGGAGCGGGCCGCCACGCTGGGGCTCGAAGCTCCTGCCTACGCGCTCGTGGAACGGAGCGGGCCCGATCATGCCCCTTCGTTCCGCGTGAATGTGCAAGTGGGTCCCATGAAAGCCCAGGCCTCCGGCGCCACGCTCAAGAAGGCAGAGGCTGAAGCCGCCCGCAGCCTGCTCGCGCGCCTCGCAAAGGAAGCCCTGCCCTCGTGACGGATGCGTTACACTCGATCGCAGACGGGCGAGGCCGCGATTTGAAGATTTTCCCCACCCTCAATATCCAGCAGGGCCGCGTGATCCCCACCTTTGGAGACCACGCGCCTTCCGCCCTCGCGCCTATGGAGATCCTGGACCGGCTGCTGGATAGCGGCTGCTCGCACCTGGCCCTCGTGGACGTGGATGCGGCCCAGAACAAGGGGAACAACCGCGAGCTGCTGGCCCAGCTGCTCCGCCACGTGCAGGGGCGCGCCACGCGCCCCTGCGTGCAGGTGGCGGGCGGCATCCGCTCCAGCGATCAGTGTGGTTTCCTGCTGGATCACGGGGCCAATTGGCTCGTGGTGGGCACCCTGCTTCAGAAGTCTTCCCTCGTGGTGGAGCAGTTGGTGGGGCGCTTTCAAAACCACCTCACGGCGGGCATCGACGCCCGCGGGGGCCAAGTCCACTGCAGCGGATGGGCCCAGGGTTCCGGCCAGGGCACGGGCATCTCCGCGAAGGATATGGCGCTGCGCGCCAAGGCCTTGGGGTTCAAGCGGCTCCACTTCGTGGACCTCGCCGCCCAGGTGGGGGCCCAGCCCGATTTCGAAACGGCCCGCGTCATCCAGGAGGCCTCGCGTCTGCCCCTGCTGATGGGGGGCACGCTCACCACGCGGGCCCACCTCGAAGCGGCCCGGGCCACGCACACCCTTCATGGGGGCCTCGTGGACGCCCTGCTCTTCGTAGGCGACTCCGAGCTATTGGGGCTGCTCCAGCCGGCCTGCGCTTGACCATGGCCCTACAGGAGATGGAGCTCAGTTTCTGGCCGGAGCTCTCCGAGGCCGAGCGCTTGCACTTCCGCCACCTGGTGATGATCCGCCCCCAGATCCCCTCCGAGGGGCAGCTGCGGATGCTCACGGGCCTCGCGTCGACGCTCACTCAGCCTCGCCTGCTCACGCTCATGGCGCGCACGCCCCACTGGCTTTCCCACTGGGAGGTGCTCGAGGCGCTCGCGGGCAACGAAGCCGCGCCTGAATCCACGCGCCGGGATCTCGAACTGGTGGTGAGCCTCTTCGACCTCATGCGGGAGATGGACGCCGCGTCCGCGGCGGACCGGCCCGAGCGGGCCGAGGTGGTGAAGGGGGTCTACCAGCAACTGAGGCCCGAGCTGAAGCCCGTGGCCAAGCTCCTCGCCAAGCAACTGGCGAAGCCCATCGGCGGCACGGGCACCACCCTGGAGATGCCACCCCTGCCGGACGCGGACCAGGATTGGGAGACCCTCACCCGGCCCCCCGCGGCCCCCGCCGTCCCGGTGGCGCTCACCCATCAGGACCGCCTCGCCTCGGCGGGAGCCTCCGAGAACCCTTCCGACATCCTCACGGGGCTCCTGGCGGATCAGGACGACCTGCGGCAGGCCGCCCTGGGCAACCCCATGCT
The DNA here is from genome assembly GCA_964457075.1 of uncultured Solibacteraceae bacterium. Classification (GTDB taxonomy): domain Bacteria; phylum Acidobacteriota; class Holophagae; order Holophagales; family Holophagaceae; genus JAFDVN01. Next base: position 10,853 of record CAYWDR010000022.1, on the reverse strand, counting down.
CAGCGAGGACATCGTCTGCCAGGCCCTCCACCTCTCCCCCGTGGACGCCCTTTTCGACGAGGTCTATGGCGAGGCGCGCTGGTACTTTCGCGAGGGCATCCGGGAGGCCGTCCTCGACGCGCCCGCGAGCCCCGAAGACCTCTGCCGCCGCATCGGGCTCTCCCGCCATCTGGTGGAACTGCTGGAGCAGGGGAGCCACTCCCGCATCAGCATCCAGCGGGCCGTGAGCCTGTTCGCCCAACTGGATGAGAGCGAATACCAGTACGTCACCTACTGGTGCAAGCGCCATGCGCCCCACCTGCTGCGGGTGGTGAAGTACTTCTACGATCGCCAGCGCCGGCAGGCCGGGGCGCCCTCCGGTGGCCTGGGCCGCGAGTCGCAGGGGCAGTGGGCCTCGCTGGAGGAGCGGGTCTTCCTCGCCACGCAATCCACCTCGCCGGAGCAGCTGGCCCAGCTCCTGCGGGATCCCGATCTGCAGGTCTTCCGCCTCACGCTGGAGAATCCCGCCCTCACGCCCCGCCTCCTCCACGCGGCCATCCCCGTGTTGGAGCGGGAGCGCATCGACCTCCTCGCCACCCACCACACCTGGGGCCGGGAGGCCGAGGTGCGGGAATCCCTCCTCCACAACCCCCTGCTGGGCGAAAACCAGGCCTTGGGCATCCTGGACGAGCTGAGCGGCATCAAGGCCCTCGTGGAGGTGGTGAAGGACCCCCGGGTGCCCCACCTCGAAGTGAAGCGCCGGGCGCTGGAGCGCCTCCGATCCCTCTACCAGGAGATCGCCTCCGAGGAGCGGCTCACGGCCCTGCGCTCCTACGGCGCCGAACTCATGCGCCACCTGCCCCAGGAGGTGCTCCAGGATGAGGCCTCCCTTCGGGTGCTCGTGGCCGACCGCCAGCTCGATCCCAGCCTCCTGCTCCGCCTCGCGCGCAACAAGCTGACCCCGCGGGGCGTGCTGGAGCTCATCGCCGCCCACCCCGTGCTGCTGGCCCACACGGCCATCATGAGCGAGCTGCTCCTGAATCCGAAGACGCCCCGGGAGTCGAGCCTCCGCCTCTGGGGCCTCATGTCCGAGGCGGAGCAGCAGCAGCTTCTCAAGAGCCCCCACCTCCCCACGACGCTGCGCCACTTGGCATAATCCGGTGTACCTAAGCTTCGCCATCAGACCTCCCGTAGCCAGGGTCCCTGGAGTCCACATGCGCCTCATGGCCCCGATCGTCGCAATCGCGCTCCTCGGGGGCTTGGCCTGCAAACCCAGGTCCTCAAAGGCCCCGGCCTGGGTTCAGGGGATTCCCGAAGGGGCGGTGACCTCCGTATCGGGTCAGGCCGGCTTCATCTTGGAGAACAAGGAACTGCAGGGTGCCATCACGAAGAACCCCCTCGCCGAGCAGCTGCTGGATCTCTTCCTCCAGAAGGCGCAGATCAAGGCTCAGAACGAAACGGGGCGCATCACCTTCCACCTGCTCAACGTCCCCGTCCCCAAGGCGGGGGCGAAGGGAATCGAAGCCGTGGGCGGCGCCTTCCTCATCCACCTCTCCGGGTTCCGGAACCCGAAGGCCCTCCAGGCCGCCGTGACGGAATCCTTCCCTGCCGAGGGGTTCCTCCGGGTGCGGGGTGAGGATTGGCCCCAGTTCGTGATCATGGATCTGCAGCAGGGGGGCACCCAGCTCCACCTCCGGGTGGTGGCCGATCCCCGGGGGGGACTGTGGCTGGGGGATCTCTCGGCGCTGGCTGGAATGGGCTCGAAAAGCCTGGCGGACCGTCCCGGCGTCGTGGCCGCGGCCCAGTGGCTGACCCCCGAGCTCAAGCTGCAGGGGGCCATCCGGCCCGAACCCATCCTGGGCAGCCTCCGGGGCCACCTCCCCGCCGAGTGGGTGAGGGAACTCCCCGAAGGCGTGGACACCATCCTGTGGGGCGCCGGCCCCCAGGGCGATGGCGCGATGTGGACCTTCGAGATCGTACTGGGGGGGGAAGCCACGGCCATCAGCCAGGTCACGCCCTGGCTCCAGCGCCTGGGCGCGGCCTTGGATGCCGTGCGGCCCCAGGGGCAGGCCCCTGTCCAAATCCTCCAGGAGGGCCGCCGCGCCGGACTGAAGGCCACCCTGGATCCGGGCCAGCTGGAAACGGCCCTCGGAAAGCTTGGCCTCCCCCAACTGCGGCTCACCCCCCCCAAGCCGGGCCCGAAGGCCTGATGGCCGAAGCCCTCGCCACCGGGGAGGAGAGCCCGGAGTTCTGGATGAGCCGCCTCAAGGCGGGTCACGAGGAGGCCCTCGCCCACCTCATGACCCGCTTCGAGCGGCCCGTCTTCGCCTTCATCCACCGCCGTCTGGCGGGGGAGACGGGCGTGGTGCAGGAGTTGGTCCAGGAGGTCTTCCTCAAGTGCCTCAAGCACAAGGACCGCTTCGAGGAGGGCCGCCCCGTGGCCGCCTGGCTTTTTACCTTGGCGGCTAATGCGGCGACGGACCATCTGCGTAGAAGAGGACGGGAGGTACCCCCTCCCGAGGCCTTTGACGCTCCCGATCCCCATGCTCCCTCCCCGTGGGAGACGCTGGACCAGGGCCGACGGCTGAAGGAACTCCGGGAAGCCCTGGAGTCCCTCACCCCCCGTCAACGGGCCATGGTCCAGGCCTACTACGTTCACGAGAAGCCCGTGAAGGAGATCGCCCAGGATCTGGGCTGCGCCGAGGGCACCGTGAAAGCCACCCTGTTCCAAAGTCTTTCCAAACTGCGAAAAACCATGGGGAACCCGCCATGACCCCCCGAGAGTTCAAAAACCTGACCGATGAAGAGGCCTTCGAACTGCTCTACCGGCCCGAGGACTGGCCGGAGGACCCTGAGAGCCAGGCCGAACTGGCCCGGATGCTGGAGCTGCACCTGGCTTTGGAAGCCCATGGCCCCTCCCTGCGCGAGAACGTCCGCCCCCTCGGCCGCTGGAATAGCCCCTGGCTGGCTGCCGCCGCCGCCCTGATCGTGGGCGTCGTCCCCGCCACCTACGCCGTCGTCCAGCATCAGCGCACCCTCGTGCAGGCCAAGGATCTCTCCCGCATCGATCAGGTGGCCCGGGCCCGCGCCCAGGAGCGAGCGTGGGCGGCCTTCTTCACCCAAAGCAGCACCCTGATCCAGGAATTCGCAAGGGATCCCAAGCTCTGCACCGCCGAGAAGCTGGAGGATCGCTCCGCCGAGCGGGAGGAGGCCCAGGCCCTGCTCCAGGCCAGCCATCAGTTGGCGGCCCAGGGGGCCCGGGTTCCCGAAGCCGAGGCCACCCGTCAGGATCTGCATCACTGGCTTTCCGAGGTGGCGCTTGAGGAGGGCTGCCTGGATCCCAAGCGGGCCAACGAGCTCCGCAAGTGGGCCATGGCCAAGGATCTCTCGGACAACGCCCTGCGCATGGAGCGCCGGCTGAAGGGTGAGCGACCGTGACGTTTTTCCTCCCCATGGCCTTCCCGGTGCCCGCGCTCACGGAGGCGCCCTCCCAGGACGCCCGCTATCAAGAGGCCCGCAGCCTCCGCATGGCCGGGCGCTTCTTTGAAGCCGCCGCCGTCTACCGCCGCTTCATCCAGGAGAACCCGCGTTCCGGCCGCCTGCCGGAGGCCCGATTCTGGCTCGCGTCCACCATGGAGCAAGACCAGCGCTGGGATGAGGCCGCCGTGGCCTACGGCGAATTCCTGAGGCTGCACTCCGACCAGCGCCTGCTGGGGAAGGAGGCCCGCCTCAACCGCATCCGCTGCTGGGGCCTCCGGCAGGGCCAAAACCCGGAGGCCACGCAGGGGCTCCTGGCGGCCCTCGAGGACGGGGTCTCCGAGGTGCGCGTCGCCGGCGCCCTCCAGCTGGCCAAGGCCCGGGATCGCCGCGCCGTGCCCGCCCTCCAGCAGGGGCTCTCCCAACCCCGCCAGGCCGATGCCTGCCGCTTGGCCCTGGAGGCCATGGGCGTGAAGCCCGAGGCCCCACCCCAGGCGCCGCCCCGCTTCCTCGTCATCCGGATCCAGGAGAAGGGCAAGCCCGATCCCGTCGTCATTCGCGTCGCCGCGGGCCTCGCCCGGGCCGTGGGGGGCTATCTCTCCGACGAGCAGCTCCTGCAGGCGAAGCGCAAGGGCGTGGATCTGGATGGCCTCATGGATCAGATCGTCAACGCCCCCAAGGGCACCATCCTCTTCAGCGTGGAGGACAAGGACTCCAGCGTCAGCGTGTCCGTGGAGTAAGGGCCCGTAACGGGTACCCTGATTCCTGGCCATGAATCAGCTCCGACGTTTCTTCAACGACCATCTGCGATCCCACCTGCCCCTCATGGCCGGGGCCACGGCCCTGCTGCTGCTGGCGGGCCTCTGCCAGGGCGCCCTCATCACCAGCCTCAAGTTCGTCTTCGACGACGGCAAGAGCCCAGCCCTGCACGTGGTGCAGCCCGGCCTCTTCGGCAAGGTGGAGCACCTCCGCGACTGGGCCCTGGCCCACCTGCCGCAGTCGGGCATCCTCCGTACGGGCCGCTTCCTCGTGCCCGGCCTGCTCGTGGCGCTCTTCGCCCTGAAGGGCCTGTTCACCTACGCGGGCACGCTGATGATGGTGCGCAGCGGCATCCGGGCCACCCAGGCCCTCCGTGAGCGGCTCTTTGCCCGCCTCCTGGATCAGGAGCCCTCCTTCTTCCAAAAGCATCCCGTGGGCGAGCTGCTCACCCGCTGCATCACGGACGTGGGCGCCGTGCAGGGCATCGCCAGCAACCAGCTGGCCGAGGCCGTGCGCGAGGTCTGCGTGGCGATCACCATGCTCGTGACGGTGTTGCTCATCGACTGGCGGCTGAGCCTGACCATCTTCCTCGCGGGGCCCCTCGTGGTGCTCCCCGTGCGGAAGCTCAGCCAGCGCATCCGCAAGGTGAACCACCGGAACCAGGAGGCCTCCAGCCGCCTGCTGCAGCGACTGAAGGAAGTCTTCAGCAACATCCGCGTGGTGCAGGGCTTCGCCCGCGAGAACTACGAGGTGAAGCGCTTCGAGGGGCAGAACCGCGAGCTGTACACGCTGGGCATGAAGAGCGCCCGGGCCGCGGCCCTTTCCACGCCCATCATGGAGCTCGTGGGCGGATTCCTCCTGGCCTTCCTCGCGGCCTACGCCGCGGGCCGCTTCCAGGACGGCACGCTCACCACCGAGAACTTCCTCACCTACATCCTGGCCGTCTACGCCCTCTACGATCCCCTGCGCCGCCTCACGAAGCTGAACAACGAGGTGCAGGTGGCGGGCGCGAGCCTCGATCGCGTCTACACGATGCTGGATCGCCAGCCCACCCTCGCCGTGCCCGCCGCGCCGCGGCCCGTGCCGCCGGTGCCGGACATGCTCCGCTTCGAGGACGTTCACTTCGAGTACGACCCCAAGCATCCGGTCCTCCGGGGCGTGAATCTCGAAGTGCGGCGGGGCGAGACCGTGGCCCTCGTGGGCGGCAGCGGCGGCGGCAAGACGACCCTCGTCAATCTCGTGCCCCGCTTCTTCGATCCCACGAAGGGCCGCCTCACGCTGGACGGCACGGACCTCCGCGAATTCGATCCCCGGGAGCTGCGCCGCCGCATCGGCATCGTCACGCAAGAGACGCTGCTCTTCATGGACACGGTGCACGACAACATCGCCTACGGCGCCCCCGCCACCCGCGAGGCCGTCATCGAGGCGGCGAAGAAGGCCCACGCCCACGACTTCATCACCACGCTGCCCAAGGGCTACGACACCTCCCTCGCCGAGACGGGCAGCAGCCTCAGCGGCGGACAGCGCCAGCGCCTCGCCATCGCCCGCGCCCTCCTGCAGAACCCCCCCATCCTCATCCTCGACGAGGCCACGAGCGCCCTCGACACCGAAAGCGAGCACGCCGTGCAGGCGGCCCTGGAAACCCTCATGCGGGACCGCACCACCCTCGTCATCGCCCACCGCCTCAGCACCATCCAACGGGCCACCCGCATCTGCGCGATGAAGCACGGCCAGATCGTGGAATCCGGCGGACACGGGGAGCTGCTGGCAAAGGACGGCGAGTACGCCCGGCTCCACAAACTGCAGTTCGCGAACGCTTGAGACGCGTCGACTTCCACTTCGATCTTCCGCCGGAGCTGATCGCGCAGCATCCCGCGGAGCGGCGCGATGGGGCCCGCCTCCTCGTCGTGGACGCGGCCACGGGGGCCCTCTCCCATCGCAAGATCACGGATCTGCCGCGGCTCGTGCCTGAAGGCGCGCTTTGCGTGCCCAACGACGTGCGCGTGCGCCATGCCCGGCTCTTCCTCCGCCGCGCCGGGGGCGGGAAGGGCGAGGCCTTGCTGCTGAAGGCCCTGGGAGGGGGCCACTTCGAATCCATGGTGCGGCCGGGGGCCCGGTTGAAACCCGGCGCGCGGGCCACGGTGGTGGATCCGGAAACGGGGGCCGGCCTCGCCCGCTTGGAAATCCTCGCCACCCTTCCGGAGGGCCTCCGCGAGGTGCGCGTTTCGAGCGACCACCCCCTCGACTGGGACGAGATCGACCGCATCGGTCGCCTCCCCCTTCCGCCCTACATCGATCATGTGGCGGGTGGGGAGGACGAGACCCGCTACCAGACCGTCTTCGCGGCCGATGAAGGCGAGGCCGTGGCGGCACCCACGGCGGGACTCCACTTCACGCCGGAACTCATCGCGGCCCTGGAGGCGAAGGGCTGCCATTGGAGGCCCGTGCGCCTCCACGTGGGGCTGGGCACCTTCCGCCCCATGGAGGCCGACGACCTCGCCGATCACGTGATGCACGAAGAGCGCTTCGAGATTCCGACGGCGGCGCGGCTGGAACTGGAGGACGTGATGGCCCGCCGCCACCGCCCCCTTCTCGCCATCGGCACGACGGCCCTCCGAACTTTGGAAGGCGCCTGGGACGGCACCCGTTTCACGCCGGAGGGCGCCACGCGCCTCTTCATCACCCCCGGCTACGGCCTGCGCACCGCCGACCACTTGCTCACGAACTTCCACCTGCCGGAGAGCACGCTCTTCGTCCTCGTCAGCTCGCTCCTGGGCCTGGGTGTCGCTCAAGCCGCCTACGCCGAAGCCATTCGTGAACGCTACCGCTTCTTCAGCTATGGCGACGCCATGCTGATCTTGAACGCGCGGCGGTGAGGAACCACGAAGCGGGAAAAACGATAAACCGCGAATGACGCGAATGGACGCGAATTGAAAAGGTGCTGCGCGCGAGGTGAGTGGGCCCCTTTGGCTGTGCTCCATTCGCGACCATTCGCGTCATTCGCAGTTGAAATTGTTGTCTTTGGGCCAGCCGCTTACAGGTAATCCACGAACTGATGAATCACCGGAATCCGGTGCCGCTTGCCCTTCGTGGCCTGGAGGATCGACGCCACGCTCATGGCGAGGCACCAGAGCAGCCAGAGGGGCAGAAAGATCCGGATGCTGAGGAGATCCACGAGGGGGAAGAGGCCGAGGATGAGGCAGAGGAGGGTGATGACGCACTCGCAGAAGGCGAGGATCACGCCCTGCCGCGCGTGCCACAGCAGCTCCTCGTCCTCGCGGGCCCTCAGGTAGGGCAGGAAGGCCCAGGGCCCGGCATAGCAGAGCAGGAGATCCCGAAGGCGCTCGCCTTGATAGAGCGGAGTGGGGGCATCCAGGGACACGGGGGACCTCGTCCCCCCATCCTATCCGACGACAGCCTGGTACTCGGTAGGCCCGGCCATTCGGCCGTGAGAGTCAACCGTCCGCCCATCCGGGCGGTCCAACCCCTATCGAAGCCGCCCTCCGGCGCCGATGGGGCCTACTCTATGGCCCACCCCTGACCCATCCATGCAACTCCGCACCCTCTCCCTGATCTCAGGCGCGCTGCTTCTCGCCCTGCCCGTGGCCTGTGGCGGCGGCGGGGGAAGCGCCTCAAGCGGCGCCTCCCCGGCGCCCGTCGTGAGTTGCCCCATCCCCACGGCGCCCGCCACGCCCACCTGGGCCGGGGATGTGTATCCCCTGCTGCACAGCCCCACCTGCGGTTCCTCGGCCATTTCCTGCCATGGCGGAGTTGGAGCCCAGGGGCGCCTCGACTACAGCGCCAGTTCCAGCGCCCTATTTGCCGCCCTCGTGAATCAGCCCTCTACCACCTTCAACACGCCGGGCTGGGCCATCGTGAAGCCCGGAGACTCCGCCCATAGCTGGATTTACGAGAAGGTCCGCCCCACCTCCGGCGGGCAGCCAGGGCTCGCCGCGGGGAACCCCGTCGGCTCGCAAATGCCCCTGGGCGGGGCCCTATGCACGGCCACCACGGATACCCTCCAGCGCTGGATAGATCAGGGCGCGAATCCATAGGAGTCACCCATGTCCATCGCCTTCTCTCAGATCGGGTCTTGGACGCCGGAGGACGTCCTCCACTTCGCCCGCCGCGCCGGCTTCGGGGTCACGCCGGAACAGGCGGCCGTCCTCGCAGCCCAAAGCCCTGCCACCGTCATCGACGGCTGGGTGGATGGCGACCTCGCCGTGGTGGGGGATCCGGCCCTCTTCAATACGGTGCTGGGGGCCCGGGCCGACGTCCTCTCGAGCGATGCCGTCGACGCCTCGAACGGGGGCGTGGCGCAGGGCCCGGTGGAGGCGCCCCACCCCTTCCATGTGCAGGGTCCCCAGGCCTGGCGCAGCCAGTTCCGCCCCGGCGAGGGGCAGGCCTACTGGGCCTTCCGCATGCAATACAACCCCCACTGTCTCAGCGAGCGGCTGGCCCTCTTCCTCCACAACCTCTTCGCAACGGGCTACGAAAAGGTGGGGAGCCTGCCCCTCATGCAGAACCAGATGGACCTCCTCCGCGGACTGGGCCGGAGCCGCTTCGAGGATCTTCTGGTGTCCGTCTCCAAGGATCCCGCCATGTGCGTGTGGCTGGATTCCGTTCGGAATAGCGCGACCTGGAGCAGCGTGCCCAACGAGAACTACGCCCGGGAAGTGATGGAACTCTACTCCCTCGGCGTGGACAACGGCTACAACCAGGCGGATATCACGAACCTCGCCCGGGCCCTCTCCGGATGGAGCTTCACGGTGCCCCCCGAAGATTGGATCGTGAACCCGGCGAATCCTGCGCGCACCCTCATCACCGGCGGGACCTTCATGGTCTATCAGGGCCAGAACATGCCGTCTGGCCACCGCCTTTGGTGGGGAGGCACGGGGTCGAAGGTCTACGGCATGCACCCCACCTCGGCCGCCAATAGCCAAAGCCACAGCACGGAGATCGCGTATTTGGGGGCGACCTTCGATTTCGTCACCCCGCCCGGCGGTCAGGCTCCGGGCGAAAACGCGCTTCGGGGGCTCTTCGCGGCGAACCCCACCGGCCTTCGCACGAACGTATCCGAGTTCCTCGCCAAGCGGCTGCTCCTCCACTTCGTGACGCCGGCCTACTCCCAGTCGGACTACCAGGATCTGGCGGCCCTCCTGCGCAGCGCCGACTTCAACCTCGGCACGGTGTTGAAGGCCCTCTTCAAGACGCCCTACTTCTTCGCCGCCGATAAGCGCTTCGTCCTCGTGGAGGGCCCCGTCTCCTGGGGCGTGCGCGCCGCCCGGATGCTTTGCCCCGATCTCGCCGTGGCCGACGGCGCCCTCCCCCCGGGCCTGCCCGCCAACGCGGGCAAAGGCTTCACGGCCTGGCGCGCCGTGGTGGGGGACGCCTACAATCCCGACACCTTCGACAACATGGGGATGGATCTCTTGAATCCGCGCGGCCCCAATGGATGGCACGAGCACACGGCCTGGTTGAACAGCAATACGATGCGGTACCGCGGCCGCTTCGCCGCGGCCCTGGCCCTGGGCGAGACCTACAACAGCTCTTATTACAACGGCACGGGCACCACCAGCCAGTCCCTCACCCTCTTCCCCAATCGCGTGCAGGATTGGTTCCCCGTGGCACCCGGCACGGCCCAGGGCGCCTTCGACCGCCTCGGGGCGCTGCTCCAACCCGCACCCATCCCCGCCGCGGTGGCGAGCGCCTGGCTCACGGGCCTCTTCGGCGGGGCCGGCACCGCCGTGGATCCCATGGTGGCCAGCGACCAAACGAAGCTTCGCGAACTCGCCTACCTCATCCTCTGCTGCCCCTCGGGCCAGCTCTACTAGGGGGTTCCCATGACCACTCGACGATCCTTCATCCAGGGCATGGGCGCCGCGGGGCTGGCGCTGGGCGGGCTCACGGCCTGCGGCGGCGGCAAAGGGGGTGGTGGCTCCGCGTACGACCCCCAGACTCCCAAGCCCATTCCTTCCGATCCCATCCTCGTCGTCGTGATGTTCGATGGCGGCCAGGATTGGCTGAACCTCATGGTGCCCACCGCCGGGGCGAACGCTTCCGCCTACGTCGCGGCGCGCTCCAATCTCAAGATCGATCCGGGCAGCGCCAGCGATATGACGGGAGGCGTTTCCCTCAACAACGACTTCCTTGGCATGATCGACCTCCACAACAAGGGCCGCGTGGCCTGGGTGCCGGGCATCGGCATGCCCAGCGCGAGCCTGAGCCACTTCACCGCCACGGACCTCTGGGCCCAAGGCGGCGTGTTGAACTCCACGGGCTGGCTGGGCCGCTTCGCCGACCAGGCCTTCAGCCCCACGGGCGACGTGCTCAGGGGCATCGTCACCACGGGCGACGTGCCCCTCATGTTCCGGGGCGCCACCCGCGATTTCGTGGCCATCACGGGCAGCAGCGGCTTCGTCTATCCCTCCTTCCTCCGGAAGACGGTGGTGGGGACGCCCTACTCGGCCCAGGCCCTGGAGGACGGCTGGGGGATCTCCCTCACCACGGCCTCACCCGATCCCGTCTCCCAGCCCGGATACGACGTGGCGGCCATGGCAGGCAAGGCCTTCTTCGACGCGCAAAACAGCGAGCATTTCGCCGGTGGCGGGACGCGGGTGACGGGGTAGGCAGACAGC
>CAYWDR010000021.1:0-25219 GCA_964457075.1 uncultured Solibacteraceae bacterium | reverse complement strand
GTTCAAGGTGCTGCTCTTCGTGATGGTGGATGGGTGGTACTTGATCGTCTCCAGTCTCGTGCGGGGGTACACGGGATGAGCGGCTTCGCTTGCGCTTCGCAGGGCTCCGGGCTCCGGGCTCCGGGCTCCGGGTGGAATTCGCCGCTGGGCGCTTGGCGCCCAGCATTCAATATTTCATGCGGGACTTCATCCCGCCTCCGCATCTCCCCGGACCCCGGAGCCCGGAGCCCGGAGCCCGCGGGCCGGAGGCCCGCATGAACGAACTCGTCATCGCCAAACTCGCCCAGGACGCCCTTCGCACTTCACTCATGGTGGCGGGGCCCGCGCTGCTGGTATCGCTGATCGTGGGATTGATGGTGTCCGTCTTCCAGGTGGTGACGAGCCTCCAGGATCAGACCATCGCCTTCGTGCCGAAGATGGTGGTGGTGATGATCGTCGTGGTGGTCACCTTCCCATGGATGCTGCGGGTGATGGCGGCCTTCGCCACGCGCATGTTCACGGAGTGGGGGCCGGTCGTGCGCGGGTTGGGCTAGCGATGCTCCAGCCGGCGCTGCCACCCACCCTCGCGAACGCCGCCACCTGGGCCCTCACCCAAGAGCGCGTGCTCATCTGGATGTTGGCGCTGAGCCGGGTGAGCGGCCTATTGGGGGCGATGCCCGGCTTCGGCGCGGAACGCATCCCAAATCAATTCCGGGTGGTGCTGGGCGTGAGCCTCGCCACGCTGATGGCACCGGCGCTGGCCATCCCCGCCAACGCGAAGAACTGGGGCATGCCGGACATGGTGTTCGCCCTGGCGGGGGAACTGGCCGTGGGCCTCCTGCTGGGCACCCTCGTGGCCTGGATCATCGAGGCCGTGGCCTTCGCCGGCAATCTCATGGATACGCAGATGGGCTTCTCCTTCGTGCAATTCCTGGATCCCGTGAGCGCCAATCCCACCTCCGTGGCTGGCTCCCTCCTGGGGCAGGTGGCCCTGCTGCTCTTCTTCACCACGGGCCTGCATCACGTGGCCATCCAGGCCTTGCATGACAGCTGGCGGGTGGTGCCCCCGGGCCGGCTGCCCACCATCGATGCCCTGGGAATGGTGGCCTTCCTGGGCCAGTTGCTGGCCCGGGGCTTCATGCTCGCCTTCCCCATCCTCGCCCTGCTCTTCCTTTTGGACCTCGCCATGGGGCTGGCGGGCAAATTCATGCCCCAGCTCCAGCTCCTCCAGCTGAGCTTCCCCCTCAAGATCGCGCTGGGTCTCCTGCTCCTGGGCTTCATGCTCCGGGAGCTGCCTACCTGGCTGAGGCCCCTCATGGAGCAGGTGTCCCGCGTCCTGCCCAAGATGATGGGGGGCTGAGGTGGCGGAACCCGGACGCACCGAAAAGGCCACCCCCAAACGCCGTCAACAGGCCCGCGACGAGGGCTCCGTTCCCCGTTCGGCGGATTTCGACGCGGCCATCCTCCTTTGGGGCAACCTCTTCCTGTTCATCGCCCTGGGGGGCGCCACCGTCGCGGCCCTTGGCCAGGAGGTGGCCTACTTCCTGGGCCTCGCCCGCCCGGGCGCCCTCGCGGAGGCCCGCCAGGGCTTGATCCTCATGGAGATCATGCGGATCTTGGCCCGCAGCCTCGGCCCCTTCCTCGCCACGAACCTCCTCATCGCGATGCTGGGCGGATTCCTCCAGCGGGGGTTCTCGCCCAACGTGAAGCCGCTCACGCCCAAATTCACCCGCCTGAATCCCGCCCAGGGATTCAAGAAGCTGTTTTCCTCCCGCTCCGCCGTGGAGCTGCTCAAGAGTCTATTGAAGCTCCTCCTCCTGATCTTCGTGGCCTGGCGCACCGTCTCCCCCCAGATCCCGGCCCTGATGCTGACCTCGCGCATGAGCCTGCCCCAGGCCATGCAGCTGCTGGAGGGCACCCTGTTCGTCCTCTACCGGAATACGCTGATCGCCATGTTCCTCCTCGCCTTGGCCGACTTCATGTACCAGCGCCACGCCTTCGAGGAGTCCATCAAGATGACCAAGCAGGAGGTCAAGGACGAGGCCAAGGACGCGGACGGCAACCCCGAGGTCAAGCGTCAGCAACGCAGCCTCATGATATCCGCCGCCCGGCGCCGGATGCTGGCCTCCGTGCCCAAAGCCACCGTGGTGATCACGAACCCCACGCACGTCGCCATCGCCCTCCAGTACGACGAGAGCTCCGCCGCCCCCATCTGCCTGGCCAAGGGCCTGGATCACCTGGCCCTTAAGATCAGAGAGAAAGCCAAAGAGAGCGGCGTCACCATCCTTGAGCGCCCCGAACTGGCCCGGGCCCTATACCGGCAGGTGGATATAGGCCAGCCCATCCCCGGCGAGCTCTACCAGGCCGTCGCCCAGGTCATCGCCTTCGTGTACCGGTTGAGGGGGGCGGCGTGAACTGCGTGTTCAGTCGAACCATCCCTATCCCTATCGGCCCCACCCAACCCGATGCTAGGCTTCATGGCCCGCTCCAGCCGCCCGCCCCTTGTGCCGATGGACTGTCCATCCAACCGGTGAGCCCTTGACACGCCCCATCGTCCCCCCCCACCTGCCCGCGCCCCGAATCCTGCTCGTGGACGATGATCCCGTGCTGCGGGAGACCCTCAGCTCCCTGCTCCAGCAGGAGGGCTTCGTGGTGGTCGAGGCCGCCAGCGGGGAGGAAGCGGAGGTAAAGCTGCTCAGGTCCCAGCCTGCCTTCGATCTGGTGATCACGGATTTGGTGATGCCCGGCAAAGGGGGCATGGACGTGCTGCGCACCTCCCTGGAGATCAATCCCAGTTGCACGGTGCTCATGCTCACGGGCTTCGGCAGCGTACGCGAGGCCACCGAGGCCATGGAGCTGGGGGCCTTCGACTTCATCACCAAGCCCATGCAGATCGATCCCTTCCGCAATACCCTGCGCCGCCTCATGGAGCACCAGCAGCTCACCCGGGAACGGGATGCGCTGCGCCTGCGGGTGAAGGAACTGGAGAACAAACTCGAGCAAAAGGACGCCACCCTCGGCCGCATGGAGATGCTGGCCACCCGCATCACGCCCGCCGGCCCCATGGAGGGGGGCAGCCAACTGGGCGATCTGGAGCGCCTCGCCACCCTCCGCAGCCGGGGCCTGCTCTCCGAGGACGAGTTCGACGCCGCGAAGCGGAGCTTGCTGGCGCGGTGGCTGCCTTGAGGCGAATTCCCTTCGAAGCTGCGCAGCCAGGTCGATCGAAGAGCTGGACGCAGGAGTCGCGGGGATTTGGAGATTGGAAGGTTGCGGGAAGGAGAAGTGGAACGCAGAAGACGCAGAAAAACGCAGAAAAACGCAGAACACTGCGAAATGAGGCCCCTCCAGCCAACCTCCCAATTTCATCTTTCTGCGTCTTCTGCGCTTTTCTGCGTCTTCTGCGTTCCTGCTTTTCTTCTGCCCTCCGTCTGGTATCCATGAGCGAAATCTGCGTCTTGGGCCCGGCCTCGCGATCCCTTCCCCCCCTCGCGGTGGCGATCCTGATCGTCCCTAGCCTCCAGGCCGAGCCGCAATCCCAAGCCCGCATGACGGACGCCCAGGCCCAGGAGATCGCGGATGGGATGCTCCGCACCGAGGATCCCAAGGTGCTGGCCGAGGGCTTGAAACGCCTCAAGGGCCACGTATTCAAGAGCAGCAAGGCCCCTCAGCGGGAGGTGGTGCTCTTCGCCCAGGGCATGACCCTATGGAAGTCGGGTCAGGTGGAGGACGCCGCGGCGCCCCTCAAGAAACTCGAGGCCACCTTCCCCAAGTCCTCCTTCCTCGGCGAGGCGCAACTTCCCTTGGCGGAAGAGGCCCTCTCCCGGAAGCGCCTCAAGGAGAGTGAAACCAGGCTCAGGGCCAGCCTCGATTCCGATATCCCGGGCGAGCGCAAGCGAAGGTCCCAGGAGCTCCTCCTCTGGATTCTCGTGGAAACCGGGCGTCCCTTGGAAGGCCTGCCCATCCTCGATACCCTCCGCCCCTTGGAGAAGGACGCCGAGCCCTCGGATAAGGGCTTGGCCGCCATGGTGATCATCCTCAGCGAAGCCAAGCGGAAGGACGAGGCGGATGCGAACCGGAGAACCTTCCACAACCTCTACGAGAAGGGCCCCCTCACGCCCCGGGTGGAACTGGCCTGGTCCCAGATGCTGGGCCGCATGAACGATCCCCGGGCCTGCGCCCAGTCCCTGCGCAAGCTCATCACCGACTTCCCCAAGACCCCCGAGGCCGACGAGGCCCGCTTGGCCCTCGCCACCCTGCTCACGGATGGTTCCTTGAAGGGCAAGGATCTCAAGGGAATGCCCGACGCCGAGGGCCTGCTGGCCGAGCTGCGCAAGGGCGGCCACCCCGGCGATGAAGCCCTCGCGGGCGTCGTCGAGCTGCGGATCCTCTATCGAAAGGAGCTCTGGGAGGACATCCTCAAGCGCGCCGACGACTGGATGGCCGAATACGCCGGAAAAGGCGAAGCGTCCCAGATCGCCGAGGTGCGCCGCCTTTGGAAGGATGCCTGGGGCCTGTGGGTGGATTCCCGCCTGGAGAAAGGCTATGCCGGCGTGATGCTCGAGCGCATGCGGGGCGGGGCCTTCGCCGCCCTGGGCCCCAAGCAGCGCACGGGCGTGGCCGAGCTGCTCGCCATGCAGGGCCTCGCCGCCGAGCTCCCCCGCCTCATCAAGGAGGCCCCCCGCCCCGAGCAGGGTCCCCTGGCCCTGGCCGCCCTGGCCAAGGTGGAACCCGAGGCCCAACCCAAGGCCGTGCTCGCCCTGCTTCCCGCCAAGGCCTCTCCCGCCCAGGAGCTCACCCGCCTCCGGGCCTTGGTGACCCTCCGGGATTGGAAGGGTGCCCGCACCAGCCTTCCCAAGGCCCAACCCGGCCCCGAGCGCGTCCGTGCCCTCACCACCCTGCTCCAACGCCCCCTCGCCAAGGGCGAGACCCCCGCCCATCGGCGGCGGGAAGCCGAAGGCTGGCTCGGCCGCATATCCGAGAAGCCCGAGGCCAAGGAACCCCTCCTCATCCGC
The DNA here is from genome assembly GCA_964457075.1 of uncultured Solibacteraceae bacterium. GTDB lineage: Bacteria > Acidobacteriota > Holophagae > Holophagales > Holophagaceae > JAFDVN01. The sequence goes on along the minus strand of CAYWDR010000021.1, from coordinate 20,228 downwards.
GTGGCCGACCTCCGCACCCAGACGGGCGACTACCGCGGCGCCCTCGCCCTCTACCCCACGAAGCCCAGCCAGCCCCAGATCGGCTGGGTGAGCCTCATGCGCGCCCAGGCCCAGCTCCGCCTCGGCCAGCGGGAAGCCGCCAAGGCCACCCTCCAGGCCGCCAAGGGCGTGGATGGGTTCCGAGGGCAGAGAGATGCCTTGGAAAAGGCCTTGGGGATCTGAACTATAGTCTTTCCATGCGTCCCGCCCTCCGCCTTGCCCTGACCCTGCTCCTCGCCGCGCTGCCCGCGCTGGCGGGCCCGAAACCGAGGGTACTGTTCAAGACCTCCGCGGGCTCCTTCATGGTGGAACTGGAGCCGGAAGCGGCGCCCAAGACGGTGGAGAACTTCCTGGGCTACGTCCACAAGGGATTCTACAAAGGCACGATCTTTCACCGCGTGATCAAGGGCTTCATGGTGCAGGGCGGTGGCTACACGGCGGACATGCGCGAGAAGCAGGCCGGCCCCTCGGTGGTGAACGAGGCGAAGCAGGCCCTGGCCAAAGGGCTGAAGAACACCCGTGGCACCCTCGCCATGGCCCGCACCTGGATTCCCGACAGCGCCAAGGGCCAGTTCTTCATCAACGTGGTGGACAACTCCGCCAAACTCGACCCCCCAGCACCCGACGGATACGGCTACTGCGTGTTCGGCCGCGTGGTCACCGGGATGGACGTGGTGGAGAAGATCCGCAACGCCAAGACCACCACCCGCGACGATATGCGCGACGTGCCGGTGAAGCCGGTGGTCGTGCTGGATGCCACGGAAGTGAAGCCGAAGCCATCGGCCAAGAAGCGGTAGCCCCTACCGCATCACGGCCATCAGCGCCTCCAGCACGGTAAACGGCTCCATCGGCGTGGACGGGAAGCTGATCCCCCGCATCCCATCCTGCAGCGGCAGGCCCAGCGCCAGGACCACGGCCCCCTTCGGCGGCACCACCGGCAGCCCCGGCTCCAGCTCCCGCACTTCCAGTTGAAGGTTCCACCGCTTCATCCAGCCCACCATGCGCGAGGGGTCCTGGCCCGGCGCGTGGACGAGGAGCACGGCCGCGCGGCCCAAGTCCACGTCCCCGGCCGTCTCGTCGGGCAGCGGCAGGCGCAGCTCGAAGGTGCTCCCCCGGCCCTCCTCGCTGGCCACGCCCAAGGTGCCACCCATCAATTGGACCAACTGGCGGCTGATGGCGAGGCCCAGGCCCGTGCCGCCGAAACGCCGGGTGATGCTCGCATCCCCTTGGGTGAATTTCTCGAAGAGGGCGGGCAACACGTGGGCCGGAATCCCCACGCCCGTATCGACCACCTGCACCACCATCCACTGCCCTTCGAGGCTGGTGCGCACGCGCACGGAGCCCCGCTCCGTGAACTTGAGGGCGTTGCCCACGAGGTTCACGAGGATCTGCCGGAAGCGGCCCGGATCGCCATCCAGCTCCAGCGTTGGCGCGACGTCCGTCTCCAGGCGGAGGGCCAGCCCCTTTTCCTGGGCCTGGGCCTGTAGCAGATCCAGCACGTCCCTCACCACCGGCCCCGGCTCATAGCGGGTGCGTTCCAAATCCATTTGCCCCGCCTCGATCTTGCTGAAGTCGAGGATGTCGTTCAGCACCGTGAGGAGCCCCTTGGCGGCGCGGCCCACGGTATCGGCCAGTTCCTGCTGATCCCCGTTCAGCTCCGTCTTTTGGAGCAGGTAGTTCATCCCGATGATGGCGTTCATGGGCGTGCGGATCTCGTGGCTCATCATGGCCAGGAATTCGCTTTTCACGCGGGAGGCCTCCTCCGCGGCCTCCTTGGCCCGGAGCAGCTCGGCTTCCGCGGCCTTGCGATCCGTCACGTCGGAGATGCTGCCGGCGATCCGCTGAGGGCGGCCTTGGGCATCCCAGAGCGCCTGTCCCCGGCTGTGGAACCAGCGCCAGCCGCGCCCTGGAACCTGCATCCGGTATTCCACGGCGTAGGGCCCGCGATGGCGCAGATGATCCTTGAGGGCCCGATCCACGCGCTCCCGGTCGTCGGGGTGCGTGGCCTCCCGCCAGGACTGGAGCGTGGGGCTCGGTTCGTCCTCCGAAAGGCCCGATTGTTCCTTGAGCCGGGGGCTCCAATAGAGTTCCCCGGTCTGGAGGTTGAAATCCCAGATGCCCACCTGGGCGCCCCGCACCACGAGGGCGTAACGTTCCTCGCTGCCCCGAAGGGCCTCGGCGGCGGCATGCCATGCGGAAAGATCCCGGAGGACGACGGCGCGGGCGGCGAGCCCCTGGCGCGTCACCGTCTTGGGGCGGACCTCCATGGGATAGTCGCTGCCATCCTTGCGCAGCCCGCGGATCTCGTAGGGCGTCTCGGATTGGTTCCGCATGACTTCCCCGACGAGGGCAAGGCTCGAGGGATGGACGAAATCCAGCACGGGGCGCCCGAGCAAATCCTGGAGCGCCCCCCCGTACATGCGGGCGGCGGCCTGATTGGCGTCGGCCACCACGCCGTTTTCGAGGATCATCACGCCCTCTTCCGTACTGGAGGCGAGCACGCGGTAGCGGGCCTCGCTCTCCTGGATCTGCAGACGCTGCCGCAGGATTTCGCTGATGTCCTGGAACACGACGAGGGTGGTGGCCTCGCCGCGGAAGTGAAGGCGGCTCGCGGAGGCCAGCACCGGGCGGGCACGGCCCTGCGCGTCCTTCAGCTCCACTTCCACGTTCTCCAGGGTGCCCTGGCGATCCAGCCTCTCCCGCAGCTCGCTGCGGCGGCGTGGCTGGACATAGAAGGCCGAGGAATCCATCCCCTCGGCCTCGCCGCGGCCGAGGCCCACGATGTCGTGGAAGGCCGCGTTGGCGTAGCGGATGCGGCCCACCCGATTGAGGATCATGATCGGCGTGCTCAGGGTCTCCACGAGGGTGAGCAGCCCCTCCTCGCTCTTACCCGCCCGCTCCGAGGCCCGGTCCCGTTCCCGGGTGAGCGCCGCGAGGGAGAGGGTGGTGATTCCCGCGATGGCCAGGTAGCTCCTCAGGAGGTACTCGGCCTGAGGGAAACCGTGCCCCACGAAAGGGCCATGCCCCGCGGCCGTCAGCCGGGTCACGCCGAAGGCCGCGAGGGCCAGGATGAGCGCCGCCCCGGGAGGACCGAAGCGGAAGGCCCCCCACCCCAAGATGGGCAGGAGCATGAATTCCAGCGGCAGGTGGCGGCCGGATGCGAAGGCGTCCCCGAAGGCGACCCATAGGCCCAGGGCCGTGAGCCCGAGAACCCCCACGAATTCGGCGGACCGGCGCCACGTGAGGCCCTCCGTGAATTCCCCCGCCAGGAGGAAGGCCGGCGTGAAGACGATGGCGGCGACGGCGTCCCCCGCCCACCAGTGGCCCCAGAAGGCCCCGTCGAGCCAGGGCACGCCGAGGCCCAGCACGAGGCTCCGCATGGCTGCGCCCAGCGCGGAGGTGAGGCCGGCCCCGATCAGCATCAGCAGCAGCACATCCCGGAAGCGATCCATCCGGGGCCCGAACCGGGCGCGCAGCAGCAGCACGCCGCCCAGCCACGCCTCGAAGGCGTTGGAGCCCCCGAGCCCCAGCTGCTGCGCCCACGTCAATCGAGAGGAAATCGCGAGGCCCGTGAGGATGGAACCCGCCAGGACGCCCGGCCACAGATTCCCGCCGAGGAGCAGGATGGCGGCGAGGCCGAGGGCCTTGGGGATCCAGAAGGGAGATCCCGGCAGCGTATCGCCCCCGAGGGCGAAGCCCAGTTTCGCGCAGGCCAGGAAAGCGGCGGCCACCGCGAGGTTGAGCAAGATCAGGCGCGTGGTCTTCACGGCAACCCTCCCGCCGCCTGGGCCTGGAGCGCGCCGGGCGCCCCCAGCTTCGCGAGGCTGCGGCGCAGCCGCCCCAGATAGCGGCCTTCCAAATCCCCGGAGGAAATGAAGGAGGCCCGGTCGAAATCCAGCACGCGCACCGCGCCCGCCTCATCGATGAAGACGTTCGTCGCGTTCAAATCGGGCACCCAGCAGCCCCACGCGGAAAGGGCCCGGAGGATGCCAGCGACCTCGGGCCAAGGGGCGCCGGGCCAGTTCCGGGGCCAGGGTTCACCCGCCTGCCATCGCGTGAGGTAGAGCCCTTCCACGCCCCAGCCATGGCGACGCCAAGCGCAGCCCATCGGTTCTACCGTGGGAAGGCCCGCCGACCACAGGGCCCGGTGCACGGCCAGCTCCCCGAGGAACCGCGAAGGCCCGGGATAGGTGCGTTCGTTCAGATGCCGGATGAGCCCACCCCTGCGGTAGGGGCGCACCACGAGCGTTTCGAGCCGGGCCACGCCGCCGCGGCCGAAGGCGCCGCCCATGGGCCCAGGGACTCCCTCCAGGCTGAGCCCCGCCACGGCCTCCAGGTTCCACCCGGCGCCGAAACCTGGAATGGCCACACCCTCCCGCCGTTCCCACGCGGGGGCACCCGTGCGAGGCTCAAAGGGCCAAGCGGCGGGAGGGCTGGGGATGGACGTTCGGGGTTGGTTCATGGGCTTCCTCACCAGCTTCGCCTGTTCGGGCCTCCTGGGCCAAGCTCCCTTGGAGCGATTTCAATCCAAGCTCCTGGCCCGTAAGGTTCCGATCGCGGTGCATGCCCCCGAACCTTCCGCCGCAGAGGCCTGGCTGAAGGCCCATCCTGGAGACCGCTTGCGGCTCGTGCTCTTCCTTCCCGGCTACTTCGACGGCCCCAGGGATCTCCATCGCCAGGGCATCCTCGCGGAGCTGGACCGGCGGGAAGCCCAAGGCACCCTGGCCCCGGCCCTATGGGTGGCCGTCACCCACTACCACGCCTGGTACATGGACGCCCTGGATGGTTCCTTCCCCTATCGCCGATTCCTCCTGGAGGAACTGTTGCCGGAACTCGAGCGGAGATTTCCGAACTACGGCGGCCGGCCCGGCGCGCGCACGGTGGTGGGCCTGAGCATGGGCGGATTGGGCGCCTTGAACCTCGCCGGCCGCACGGAACTCTTCGGGCGCTGCGCCGCCATCAGTCCGGCCCTGCTGGAGCCGCCCTTCAAGGGGGCGGGCATGTTCATGCGCCCGGGACTACGGAAGGCCTTCCCCTCGGATCCAGCGAGCTTCGCACCGTGGAATCCGTGGAAGCATCGCGGCGGAAAAGCGGAGCTGCTGCTCGGCTGTGGCCTCCAGGATAAGTACGGCCTGGCCAAGGCCACCCGGGAATTGGCGGAACGCTGCGAGCGGCCCGGCCGCGTGGTTCGGCTGCGCCTGCGGCCTGGAGCGCACCAGTGGACCTACTTCGCGCCGGCCTTGCTCGATTTCGCCGAAGAAATCAATCGACCGGGGTCGTTGGATGGGGACGCCTCGAATACCCCCACCCCCCGGGCAATGCAATAGGCACCCCACGCCTGCCTCATCCCCGATGCACCCCACACCCTGCCTTGTGGATCATGGGAAGACGCCCTGACACCCGGGGGTTCTCCGTGGGGTCCTGTGGAAATCGTATGCTGGAGGCATGAGCAATCCGACTTCCGACTCCCCAACCCTGGAATCCTTGATCTCCCGCATGTCGCAGGAGGCGCCGAGCCGCGAACCCGCGCCCCTGTCGCTGTTCCGTGAGAGCCTCCGCCGCAGGGACGTGAGCGCCGCGCGCGCGCTGTTCACCGAACTGCAAAGCAAGGGGTTGCTTGAAGAGGCCCACGAGCGCGTGCGGGAATCCGTGAGGCAGGCGCCCTCCCTCCAGGCCCTCAAGCTCGAGATGGATCCCATGGCCGAACAGGCCCGCAAGCGCCGCTCCGCGAACTGGCAATTGGACGCCAAGCGCGTGCGCGTGCGGCTGCGTTTCTCCCGGGGCGCCGGGCTCGTGGCCCTCGGCACGCCCGAGCTGCAGACGCTGCTGGTGGAAGCCCTGCGCTTGGAAGGCCTCCGCCCCGCCCTCGAACTGAGCCGGAACCCCAAGCCCCTCCTCCAGATCGCGCCGCCCCTCAGCGTGGGCGTCGAAGGCTGGCGCGAGTGCGCGGAATGCGAACTATTCGAGCCCGTGCGCGAGGAGGCCGGCCAGGTGGTGCACCGGGTCAACGACCGCCTGCCCGAGGGGCTCGCCCTCGTCGCCTGGGCGGAACTCCCCACCTGGGCGAGCGCGTCCACGGGCCTTGCCCGGGAGGCACACTACGCGTGGCCCTGCACCCTGCCCCTCGACGAAGCGCGCGCCAGGGTGGAGGCTTTCCTGGCCGCCCCGGTGTTCCACCTCGGCAAGGCCGGGAAGGTGGAAGGCCAAAAGGCCGAGAAGCTCGTGGACCTCCGCCCCCACGTGACCGAGATGCATCTGGATCGCGGAACCCTGCGCTTCACCATGGCCCTCCAATCCGGCGTGGCCCTGAACCCCCTCAAGCTCCTGGGCGGCCTGCTGGGCGTGGACGCGGCCGGACTCCGCGGCCTCGTGCGGGAAGACGTCATCCTTGAGGAAGACCCCCGCCTCGCCAAGGCCGAGCGATTCGAGACGAAGCTCAAGAACCTCTACGAGGACGCCACGCTGCTCACCTCGGGCGGCAACATCACGCTGGTGGATGAGGACGACGACGAGCCGTTGAGGCTGGGCGATTAGGGGCCGTTACGGAATAACCAGTGCTTTTCTGGTTGGTCCGTTACGGCCCCTTATGTCGCTCTCGCCGTTTTGACGAAATGAATATTTCGTTACAGCGACTTAGGCCGGGGAGGCATCCTTCGAGATGCTCATCAGCAACCCCAAGCACACCAGGCTCGTGATGAGGCTGTTGGGGCCGAAGCTGATGAAGGGCAGCGGGATGCCCTTGTTGGGGGCGAGGCTGAGGACGACGCTCATGTTCATGAGGGCCTGCACCACGAGCAACAGGGTGAGCCCCATGGCGACGAGGCGGAGGAAGCTATCCGTGCTGCGCCGGGCGATGCGGTAGCCGCGCCAGAGGATGCCCATGAAGAGGGCGAGCACGGCCACGGTGCCCACGAGCCCCGCCTCTTCGCCGATCACCGCGTAGATGAAGTCCGTGTGGGCCTCGGGAAGGTAGAAGTACTTTTGCTGGCCCTGCCCAGGCCCCACGCCCAGCAGGCCCCCGCTGCCCACGGCCAGGAGGCTCTGGATGGCCTGGTGGCCCTTGCCCTGCGGATCCGCCCAGGGATTGAGGAAAGCCATGATCCGGGCCCAGCGCCAAGGCGTCATCCAGATGAAGAGGAAGCCCACGAGCCCGAGGATCGGGATGGTCACGGCGAAGATCCACCGGGGCGCACCCCCGAGAAACACGATGAGCATCACGACGAAGATGATGAGGAAGGCCGTGCCCAGATCCGGTTGCAACAGGATGAGGGCCATGGGCGGGATGAAAATCATGAAGAGTTGGACCAGCTTGGGAACGCTTCCGAAGCGGTCGTTCCAGGCCTCCCGGTTCCTCACCATCCAGGCCGCGGCCAAGAGCACCGCAAGCGGCTTGAACAGCTCCGAGGGTTGAATGCTGCCCATCGGCCCCAGGCGGATCCATCGGTGGGCCCCGTTCACCTTGGGGCCGATGATCAGCACCGCCACCAGCAGCACCATCAGCGCGCCATAGGCGATCTGAAGGGGCCGGAACTGTTCCTGGAGGGAGGCCACATCCAGCTGCGTGAGGAGGAGCATCAACACGAGCCCCAGGAGCCCCGCCACCATCTGACGGGCCAGGAAGGCCGTGGCCGCGCCGCCGCCGCCCTGGGCGCCCCTCACCCAGGAGGCCGAATACACCCACACCATCCCGATGGCCATGAGCATGACGGCGAAGAACAGGAGCCAGCGATCGACGGGACGGCGGAGGGGCATGGGTACAGGCTATCGGCTCTGGGCTCTGGGCTCTAGCTGCCGCCGACCCATTCCTCCGGTTCGCATGGGTCGAGGTCAGCAAGAGCCCAGAGCCCAGAGCCTCTACAAGACCAACCGCTCTTGGTATTCCCCGAACACGTTCCGCAGCGTCTCACACACCTCGCCCACGGTGGCCTCGGCCTTCACGGCGGCGATGATGCGGGGCATGAGGTTTTCCGTGCCCTGGGCCGCGACTTCCAGCTCGGCGAGGCGGGCCTGGGTGGCGGCGTTGTCGCGCCGGGCGCGCACCTCGGCGATCTGGGCGCGCCGCACGGCGCCGAGGGCCTCGTCCACGCGGAGGAGATCCGGGGCCTGCTCCTTATCGATGGTGAATTTGTTGACGCCCACGACGACCTGCGTGCCCTTTTCCACGGCCTTCTGATGCCCATAGGCGGCGTTCTGGATCTCCTTCTGAGGGAAACCCTTCTCGATGGCGCTCACCATGCCGCCCAAGGCGTCCACTTTGCCGATCAGTTCGGCGGCGCGCTTCTCCAGCTCATCCGTGAGGTGCTCCACGTAGTAGCTGCCGGCGAAGGGATCCACCACGTCGGCGATGCGGCTCTCGTGGGCGAGGATCTGCTGGGTGCGCAGGGCGATCATGGCGCTCACCTCCGTGGGCAGGGCCAGGGCCTCGTCGCGGGAGTTGGTGTGCAGGCTCTGGGTGCCGCCGCAGACGGCGGACATGGCCTGCACGGTGGTGCGCACGATGTTGTTATCGGGCTGCTGGGCCGTGAGCGTGCTGCCGGCGGTCTGCGTGTGGAAGCGCAGCATCTGGCTCTTGGGGTCGTCCGTCTTGAAGCGGGTCTTCATGATCTTGGCCCAGAGGCGGCGGGCGGCGCGGAACTTGGCCACCTCCTCGAAGAACTGGTTGTGGGCGTTGAAGAAGAAGGAGAGCCGGGGCGCGAAGGTCTCCAGCTTCAAACCGGCCTTCAGCGCCGCCTCCACGTAGGCGATGCCGTCGCCCAGGGTGAAGGCGATCTCCTGGGCGGCCGTGCAGCCCGCCTCGCGGATGTGGTAGCCGGAGATGGAGATGGTGTTCCAGGCGGGCACCTGCTCCGCGCAAAAGGCGAAGATGTCCGTAATGAGGCGCAGGCTGGGCCGGGGCGGGAAGATGTAGGTGCCCCGGGCCATGTACTCCTTGAGGATGTCGTTCTGGATCGTGCCGCCCACCTGCTCCCATGAGACGCCCTGCTCTTCGGCCACGGCGAGGTAGAGGGCCAGCAGCACGGCGGCCGGGGCGTTGATGGTCATGGACGTCGTCACCTTGTCCAGGGGGATGTCCTTGAACAGCGTGCGCATATCGTGGATGGAGGCGATGGACACGCCCACCTTGCCCACTTCGCCGAAGCTCATGGGGTGGTCGGGATCCAGGCCGATTTGCGTGGGCAGGTCGAAGGCGACGCTGAGGCCCGTGGTGCCATTGGCCAGCAGGTAGCGGTAGCGCTCGTTGCTGGCCTCGGCCGTGGCGAAGCCCGCGTACTGGCGCATGGTCCAGAGGCGGCCCCGGTAGCCCGTGGCCTGCACGTGGCGGGTATAGGGATATCTCCCGGGGGCGCCCAGATCCGTCAGGGGGTCCAACGAGGCCACGTCCGCGGGCGTGTAGCTGTTTTTGAGGGGAATCCCGGAGGTGGTCTCGAAGGCCGGCTGACGCAGCTTGGAAGGATCCTCCTTCACGGCGAGCTGGGTGCGAACCTGATCGAGGAAGTCCTGGGCGTACATAAGGTCTCCGGCAACCTTTCAATGTAACGCCAGAGCGACCAAGACTAAACTGTCACTAACACCCCCAGGACCTCCCATGCCAATGCCCCCCCCTCCGCCCCCGGCCTACCTGCTCCTCAAGGGCGCGGACGTCTGGACGGGCGAGGCCCTCCGCACGGGCCAGGCCGTCGTCGTGAAGGGGAACAAGATTCTCGCCGTGGGCCCCGAGGCCCAGATGACGAAGGCCCACGCGAAGGCCCAGGTGGTGGAGCTCAAGGGGGGCACCCTCCTCCCCGGCCTCATCGAGGGCCACGCCCATGTGGCGGGCCTGGGCAAGCTCAAGGCCCAGGTGGATCTCGTGGGCTGCCAGGATCTGCCCGAGGCCCTGGGGCGCGTTCGGGAGTGGGCCGCCGGCCATCCCCAAGGGTGGGTCCTGGGCCGGGGCTGGGATCAGAACCGCTGGCCCACCAAGGCCTTTCCCACCGCGACGGACCTCGACCGGCTCACGGGCACCCGCCCCGCCGTGCTCTTCCGCGTGGATGGCCACGCCCTTTGGGCCAACGCCGCGGCCCTCGATCTGGCGGGTATCGGGAGAGACACCCCCGATCCCGAGGGGGGCCGGATCCTTCGGGACGAGGCGGGCCAGCCCACGGGCATCCTCGTCGACAACGCCATGGCCCTCCTGGAGAAGGTGCTGCCCACGCCGGGCGCGGCGGAGGTGGAAGCCAACCTCCTCGCGGGGCTCAAGGCCCTCCGCGCCGAGGGGTTCACGTCCGTATGCGATATGGGCGTGGGCGCCACCGACCTGGCCGCGTACCGGCATCTCGCCACGGCAGGCACCATCCCCATCCGCGTCTTCGCCTACCTGCACCACGACCGGGAGCTGATGCTCAAGGAGCTCAAGGGTCCCCGTCCCAAGGCCGCGGCCTGGTTCCAGGTGCAGGGCGTGAAGTTCTACCTGGATGGCGCCCTCGGCAGCCGGGGCGCGCGCCTGCTGGCGCCCTACGCCGATGCCCCCGAGACGCGGGGGTTGTGGGTGACGGATCCCGCCCTCGTGGCCCGGGATGCCGCCATCACCCTGCGCAGCGGCTACCAGCCCGCCGTGCATGCCATCGGCGATGCCGCCAATCGGGCCGCCCTCGATCTGTTGGAGGCCGCCCGGAAGAAGGCCCAGAACCGCGTCCTCCCCCGCATCGAGCACGCCCAGATCGTGACGGCCGTGGATGCGGCCCGCTTCGGCCGCCTGGGCATCGTCGCTTCCGTCCAGCCCGTGCATTGCACTTCAGATCACAGCTGGACGCCCGCCCGGCTGGGCCCCGAGCGGACTCCCGAAGCCTTCCCCTGGCGCCGCTTCCTGGAGGGCAAGGCCCTTCTCGCCTTCGGCAGCGATGCCCCCGTGGAGGAGCCGAACCCCTTCGTGGCCCTCGCGGCGGCCCAGACGCGACAAGCCCCGAACGGCGATCCCGAGGGCGGATTTCTCCCGGATCAGCGGCTTACGCCCGATGAGAGCCTCATGGCCTACACCGCATGGAACGCCAAGGCCCTCGGGCGCGCCGAACTCGGCGTGATCCGCGCGGGAGCCGTGGCGGATCTCCTATGGGTGGAAGCCGCCCTGCCCACCGCCGACCACGCCGCCCTTCGCAAGCTCCGCCCCGGAAGGCTCTGGGTGAACGGCGTGGAGGCGGCCCCATGAGAGGCGGCCCATGGCCCTGAGCCTCGCCAGCTTCTTCCTGCCCCCTGAGGATCAGGCCTACCAGCAGGATCTGGCCTGGGACATGGTGCGGGACCTCTACGAGCGGTCCCGCTCGGGCCTGCTGGGCCTCTCCGTCTTCCTCGTCCTGCTCTCCCGGTTGCTGGACGTGCCGCTCACGGCGGACGCGGCCCTGCGCAACGTCTTCTTCATCCTCTCAGGGCTGATCTTGGCCCGCATGCTGCTCGCGCTGCGCTACACGGCCCTGTGCAAGCGCGTACCGGATCCCCACCATCGGCACCTCATCTTCGCCGTTGGCGCCTTCCTCACGGGGAGCCTCCTGGGCGGCATCACGATGCGGGTCTTCCACATCCTGACGCCACTGGACGTGGCCCTCTACTGCGTGTGCAACGTGGGGCTCACCTCCCTCGCCCTCGTCAGCATGGGCTCCAGCTTCCTCGCCTACGCCCTGTATTTGCTGCCCAACGCCGTCGTGTTGATCCTCAGCCTTTGGATCCACCCCATCCCCGGCATCCCCCAGGTGTTCCTGCTCTTCATGGCCGTCTTCAGCGCCGTGGGCCTCCTCATGGCCCATCAAGTCCACGTCTCCGTGAAGGCCCAGGCCCTCACGGCCCTGCGCCTCCGGGACGCCGCCCTCCGCGACGGCCTCACGGGCCTTCACAACCGGCGCTTCGTGGACGAGATCATGGATTCCACCGCCAGCCTGATCCTCCGCGAGTGGGCCCGGGGGGACGACAACGCCCGGAGCCTGGGGCTCTACATCCTCGACATCGACCACTTCAAGGTCGTGAACGACACCCATGGCCACGCGGCCGGCGACGCCGTGCTCGCCCAACTCGGCATGCTGCTCGGCCTGGCCTCCCGGCGCCCCGATCTGGTAGCCCGCTGGGGCGGAGAGGAATTCCTCCTGATCGCCCAGGACGTGGAACGGGATAACCCCAAGGCCCTGGCCGAGCGCATCCGCGCCGAGGTGGAGGCCTTCGAATTCGTTCTGCCCAATGGCCAGCGATTCCGGGCCACCTGCTCCATCGGCGGCGCCCCCTTCCCCTTCAGCCCCCGGGATCCGAACGGGCTCAGCTGGGAGGCGACCCTCAACCTCGCCGACGCGGCCCTGTACCGGGCCAAGCAAGCGGGGCGGAATTCCGTCCGCATCGCCCTCCCCGGACCGGATGCCCACGGTGGGCAGCTGTGCAGGCTCGGATACGCCGACAAGCTCATGAACCTGGAGCCGGGCTCGCGGTTGCTCGTCATTGAGTAGAGCCACACCCTCTTCGACCACCCTGGTTAAGGTCCTTTTCCCCCGCCGGGTATGCTTGGGCATGAGCCTGCGCCCCGCCAAGCCCCTCCTCGCCCCCTCGATCCTCTCCGCGGATTTCACGCGACTCGCCGAAGCCCTCGCCATGCTGGAGACGGCCGGCGCCGAGGTGGCCCACGTGGACGTGATGGACGGCCGCTTCGTGCCCAACATCACCATCGGCATGCCCGTCGTTGATGCCATGCGCGCCAAGACGGGCCTGCCTCTGGATTGCCACCTGATGATCGTGGAGCCCCTGCGCTATGCCGTGGATTTCGTGAAGGCCGGCGCCTCCTGGGTGAGTGTCCACCAGGAGGCCGATCCCCACCTGCACCGCACCCTCGCAGCCATCCGGGACGCGGGCGCCAAGGCCGGCGTGGTGCTGAACCCCGGCACCCCCGTGGAGACCCTCGTGGATCTCGTGGGCGAATTCGACTTCGTGCTGCTCATGAGCGTGAACCCCGGATTCGGAGGCCAGAAGTTCATCCCCCGCATCCTCGATAAGGTGCGCCGCCTGGATGCCCTCCGCACCGAACGGCAGGCGCCCTTCATGATCCAGGTGGATGGCGGCGTGAGCATCGGCAATGCCGCCGGCCTCGTCCACGCCGGCGCCGACTGCCTCGTGGCCGGCAATGCCGTGTTCAAGGCCGCCGACCCCGTGGCGGCAGTGAAGGAGCTGCAGGCCGAGATGATGAAGGGCAGAACTTAAGCCCAGGGGATCCCAGCTTCCCCCATCAAGCTCGCCCCTCCCCCAGGATTCCGGCCCGTTGGGCCGGGATGCCGTCAGTCAGGCCATTCAAATCGGCCATTCGGGTGGCACCCGCCCCCGACTTGTCGCATGTTTCGCCCTGGAGGGATGGAAGGCCCGGAAGGAGGGATTTCCATGACACGCCACCGGAATCTTCACCCATTCGTAACCCTGCTGGCGCTGGCATTGGCGCTGGGAACCATGCCACCTGCCTCGGCTCAATCCGACCATCGGGGCGAGCGGCCGGGACGGCCCGAGCAGAGCCGTGAACGGGGCCTCCGCAGACAGGGGGGGCTTGGCCGAAGCGAGCCTCAGCGCGAGCGGAGCGAACCTCGGGCCCAAGGACGCGAACTTGGGCGGGAGCGGTTTGAACCGAGGCGAGGCCTCGATCGGGATCGGCACGTGGAACGGGCCGATCCGCGAGGTAGAGTCCAGGAACGCGACGATCCACGTCCGAGCCGCCCAGAAAGCCGCCCGGAAGCCCGGCCCGAGCGCGGTTGGGCACAGCCCCCCCAGCCACGGCCAGAACGCGCGTCCCCAACCCGGAACTACCCCTCCATGAATCGGACTCCCCAGCAGAGCCGCGCCTGGATGGAAGGCGGAACTTGGCGCCAAGGCGCCTGGCAACCGCGTTCCACCTGGCGGGACCACCGCACGGCGCATTGGGAGTCCGAGCACCGGACCTGGACCCAGCGGGGCGGATACGGCGGCCACTGCATTCCCAGGGATCAGTACATGCTCTGGTTCGGGGACCGCCACCCATTCAGGATCTCCAGCCGCCCCGTGATCTATTACGGCTACCCCCGGTTCTGGTACCGGAACTACTGGTTCTTCATCGTGGATCCCTGGCCCGAATTCTGGGGCGAGGATTGGTATCTGGATGGGGATGTGTACCTGGAATACACCTTCGACGGCTACTACCTCCGCAGCCACCGGCATCCTGGCGTGTCCCTCGCCGTCGCCATTTCAATTTAGGGGCCGTTACGGAATAACCAGTGCTTTTCTGGTTGGTCCGTTACGGCCCCTTATGTCGCTCTCGCCGTTTTGACGAAATGATCATTTCGTTACAGCGACTTAGGGCAGTCAAGGCGCGGCCGTCACCGGGCCACTATCCCATAGGATGGTGGCCCAGAAGTGCATATCCGCGGGTGGCAGCACGGGCGGCAGATGATCCCTCCGGGAGGCATGGGGCGCGTAGATGGCCACGGCCAGTTCGCTGCAGTAGAAGCGGTCGGGCATGTTGAGGCCCACGAGGCCGGTGAAGTCGTAGGATCTGCCCACGAAACCGCGGGCCTTCTCGACGGCGGCCGCCTGGCGTTCCTTCGTGGTGGCCCACTGGGAGCGCATGAGAATGAGGCGGTGGGCCTTCTTCATGAACTCGGGCAGGGGCGTCGTGTGAAGGCCCTTGCCTTCGGCCTCGATCACCTGGCCCCGCTCTGGATCCAGCACGGCCACATGGCTGAAGGGCGCATTGGTGGCGGCGCTCACGAAGTTATCGGTGGCGTGGTATCCCCGGATCACCAGCCAATCCCCCGGCTGCCCGAGGCGCTGCACCGCTTCGAGGGCCCGGGCCTCCCGGACCTCGCGATCCGCCGGAGGATGCACCACGATCGCGTGATTGCAGGCCCCGAGCAGGCCGAGCAACGAGAAGGAGAGGAGGGCGGCGCGCATGGCGAATGGTGCCACGGCCGGAGATGGCGAGGAAGGGCCGTAGATTCTGCGGGAGAAAAAGCAAAGCCAGAGATGAACGGAGATAAAAGCAAACCTAGGTCCATCTCCGTTCATCCATGTTCATCTCCGGTTGCTTTTCCCTTCGATCAACTCTAGTTTCTCCGGCCGTGTGAGACTTTTCACGGCCCGCTCCCGCTTCAGGGCCTCGCTCCGGCTGACGCAGACTTCGCTGTAGACCAGCTCCAGCGGGGTCCGGCCTCGGGTGTACTTGGCCCCCTTCCCCGCCTCGTGCTGCGCCAACCGCGCCGGCACGTCCAGGGCGATGCCGCAGTAGAGCGTGCCATCGCCGCAGCGGAGGAGGTAGAGGTGCCATCGGGTCATCGGTCATGATTCTCCCATGAGCATTCGCGTCCTGAAGAACCTCCGAGGTCTCCTCACGCCCGATCCCCGCAAGGCCTGGTCCGTGGATCGCATCTCCACGGCCGCCCTCGCGGTGGAAAACGGACGCGTGGCCTGGATCGGCGCCGAAGCGGACTTGCCCGCCACCTATGCGGAGGCCCCCGTGGTGGACGGCGGCGGCGCCTGGGCCTCGCCGGGCTTCGTGGATCCGCACACGCACCTCCTCTTCGGCGGCGACCGCTCCGCCGAATTCAACCGTCGGCTGCACGGCGTGCCCTATACGCAAATCGCGGCGGAAGGCGGCGGCATCCGTGAGACGGTGCGGGCCACCCGCACGGCCACCGTCCCCGAGCTCGTTGCCGCAGGCGAGGCGCGGCTTCGCGAGATGCAGGACCGCGGCATCGTGCATATCGAGGCCAAGACGGGCTACGGATTGGAGCTGGAGGCGGAGAGCCGCCTCTGCGAGGCCTACCTGGAGCTGAAGGCCCGGGGCTGGAGCCTCGACGTGACCTTGCTGCCCGCCCACGACATTCCCACGGAGTTCGCGGGCGACGCCGAGAGGTACAGCCGCCTCGTGGCGGATCAGTGGCTGCCGGAGCTCGTGAGCCGCTTCCCGGGGCTGGCCCGCTACTGCGACGTGTTCATTGAGACGGGCGTGTTCACGGTGGAACAGGGGCGCCGCATCTTCGAATCGGGGAAGGCGCTGGGCCTCCAACCTCGAATCCACGCCGACGAGTTGACCTGGACAGGCGGCGCGGAGCTGGCCGCGGAGATGGGCGGCGCTTCCGCCGACCACCTCATGTTCTGCAGCGAGGCGGGCATGAAGGCCATGGCCTCCGCAGGCGTCACCCCCGTCCTCCTCCCCACGACCACCCTCTTCCTCGGCATGCGGGATTGGGCACCCGCCCGCAAGATGATCGAGGCCGGCTGCCGCGTGGCCCTGGCCTCGGACTTCAACCCCGGCTCCAGCCCCTGCCTGGATCCGCTGCTCGTGCTGCGGCTGGGCTGTCTCCAACTCCGCATGACCTTCGAAGAAGCCTACACGGCCATGACTCTCCATGCCGCCCAGAGCCTGGGCCGCCCCGATCTGGGCCACCTCCACCCCGGCGCCGAGGCCAAGGTGCTGCTCTGGGACGTGAAGGATCCCCTGGAGTGGGTGTACTGGGTGGGGGGAACCTATCGGCCTCGACACGCGGCCCTCTGAAACGGCTACACCATGATCGAGATGCCCCCCTCCCAAGCAGAAGGGCCCGCATCGCGGGCCCTTCTGCTTGGGAGTCGCAAAACGGCTAATGCTCTCGCCCATTGTGCTCCTGCACGATCTGGTAGATCCGCTCCTTGGCCCGGAGTTTCTGTTTCTTCAGCTCAACCTCCTCCATGCTTTCCTGAGCGCTGAGCCGGGATTTGTTCTGGAGGTTCCGAAGCCGTTCGTCCGCGCTTCGATGTTCCTCGAATAATTTCTTGAATTCGAAATGCTCTTTCATCAGGCGGTCCTGGAGATCAGGTCGCAGAAATTCCATCGTGCCTCCCCTTGAAAATTGGATTTCCAAGGGCCCTTTAGCGGGGGTCCTTGGTTGTGATTACGGTGCCCAAATCCTAGGCGTGGTTCCCGACCCGTCAAGCGGCGGAAAACGCACTTCTTATCCTTACATTCGCAAAGTCCTGAATCGGGGGGGCCTGGGCCCTTTTGTATGGGCCAACTCCCATATCAATATTTTCCACCCCTTCCGGGCGCGTTCCCGGGAAGCTTCGCTGGAATTAAGGTCCCCGCCGTGAGAACATGCCTTGCAAGGTCCCGCCGCCCTTGATCCTGGGCATGGGGCTCCTGTTCGGAAGGCTTCCATGCTCACCTTGCCCCTCATGAAGGCCCTCACGTTCGATGACGTGCTGCTGACCCCCGGTCACTCGGAGGTTCACCCCAACGCCGTCGATCTGAAGACGCGCCTCGCGAAGGATTTGACCCTCAACATTCCCCTGATCAGCGCCGCCATGGACACGGTGACGGAAAGCCGCATGGCCATCGCCATCGCGCAGCTGGGAGGCCTGGGGATCGTCCATAAGAACCTCCCCATCGAACGGCAGGCGGAGGAAGTGGACCGGGTCAAACGCTCCGAGAGCGGCATGATCACGGACCCCATCACCATCCACCCCGATCAGCCCATCCGGGACGCCGAGGCCATGATGGCCAAGTTCCGCATCAGCGGCGTACCCGTGGTGAAGGACGGCAAACTCGTCGGCATCCTCACCAACCGCGACCTGCGATTCGAAACCCGCTGGGACATCCCCGTCTCCGAGGCCATGACGAAGGAGAACCTCGTCACCGTGCCGGTGGGCACCACCCTGGAGCAGGCCAAGGTGAAGCTCCAGCACCACCGCATCGAAAAGCTCCTCGTGGTGGATGAGGCCGGCGTCCTGAAGGGCCTCATCACCGTCAAGGACATTGAGAAGAGCATCGAGTACCCGAGTGCCGCCAAGGACGCCATGGGCCGCCTCCGCGTCGGCGCCGCCGTGGGCGTGGGCAAGGATCTGCTGGAGCGCGCCAGCGCCCTCGTGGCCGCCCACGTCGACGTCCTCTGCCTCGACAGCAGCCACGGCCACAGCCAGGGCGTCATCGATGCCGTGAGGGAGCTAAAGAAGGCCTTCCCCAACACCCCTGTCATCGCGGGCAACGTGGCCACCTACGCGGGTGCCAAGGATCTCATCGATGCCGGCGCCGACTGCGTGAAGGTGGGCATCGGACCCGGCTCCATCTGCACCACCCGCATCGTCACGGGCGCGGGCATGCCCCAGATCACCGCCATCGCCGAGGCCTCCAGGGCCTGCCGCGAAGCCGGCGTGCCGTGCATCGGGGACGGAGGCATCAAATTCAGCGGCGACATCGCCAAGGCCGTGGCCGCGGGCGCCGACGTGGTGATGATCGGCAGCCTCTTCGCGGGCACCGACGAGGCCCCCGGCGAGACGATCTTCTACCAGGGCCGCACCTTTAAGTCCTACCGCGGCATGGGCTCCTTGGGCGCCATGAAGCAGGGCAGCAAGGATCGCTACTTCCAGGAAGGCAAGGACGACACCAAGCTCGTGCCCGAAGGGATCGAGGGCCAGGTGCCCTACAAGGGCCGCATGAGCCAGCTCGTCACCCAGCTCATGGGCGGCCTCCGGGCCGGCATGGGCCTCAGCGGCGGCAAGAGCATCCCCGACTTCCAGAAGAAGGCCGTGTTCGTGCAGATCAGCGCCAGCGGCCTGCGCGAAAGCCATGCGCACGATGTGATGATCACGAAGGAAGCTCCCAACTACCGCATGGAGTAGGGCCCGGTAAACTGGATCGTTCCGGAGACCTCATGTCCACGCTCGTCACCAACGTCCGCCTCCTCGATCCCGCCCAGAAATTGGATGCCAAGGGCGCCCTCCTGGTGGTGGATGGCCGCGTGGCCGCCATCGGACCGGACGCCGCCTCCCACCCCCAGGCCGCGGGCGCCGAGAAGGTGGAAGGGAACGGCGCGCTGCTGAGCCCCGGCTTCATCGACCTGCACGTTCACTTCCGCGAACCCGGCCAAACCCGCAAGGAATCCATCGAGACCGGCGGCCGCGCGGCCGTGGCCGGCGGCTTCACGGCCGTATGCGCCATGGCGAACACCAAGCCCGTGAACGACAACATCGCCATCACCGAGCTGATGCTCGACCGTGCGAAGAAGGCGGGCCTCGCCCGATACTTCCCCATCGGCGCCCTCACCAAGGAGTTCAAAGGCGAGGAGCTGGCCGACTACGGCACGCTGAAAGCCGCCGGCTGCGTGGCCTTCAGCGATGACGGGCTGCCCGTGATGAACTCCGCGATCATGCGCCGGGCCCTGGAATACACCAACTGGCTCGACGTCCCCATCGTCGCCCACGAGGAGGACAAGGATCTCGCCGGCAAGGGCTACATGCATGAGGGGCACATCTCCGCGAAGCTGGGCTGCCTGGGCATCCCCGCCGCCGCCGAGGAGGCCATGGTGGCCCGTGACATCGTGCTCGCCGAACATGCGGGCGGCCACCTGCACCTGGCCCACATCAGCACCGCCGGCAGCCTCCGCATGATCCGCGAGGCGAAGAAGCGCGGCCTCAAGGTCACCACCGAGGTCACGCCCCACCACTTCGCTCTCTCGGACAAGGAGCTCATGCGCTTCGATTCCGACTTCAAGATGAACCCGCCCCTCCGTAGCGAAGCCGATATCCAGGCCATCCTGGAGGCCCTCGGGGACGGCACCATCGACGCCATCGCCACGGACCACGCCCCCCACGGCTGGGACGACAAGGAATGCGAACTCCCCATCGCCGCCTTTGGCGTCATCGGCCTGGAGACGGCCTTCCCCTTGGCCCTCGAACTCCTGGTGAACAAGAGGGTCATCACCCTTGAGAAGGCCGTGAGCCTCCTCACCTGGGAACCCGCCAAGGTCTTCCATCTGGACCGCCAAGGCCTGGGCAGCCTGAAGGTGGGCGCGCCGGCGGACTTCACGCTCATCGACCTCGAGGCCAAGGTGAAGGTCGACCGGGACTTCATCCAGAGCAAGTCCTACAACACCCCCTTCAAGGGCTGGGAGCTGCCGGGGAAGACGGTGGGCACATGGGTGGCCGGGAAGCGGGTTTGGGGCTGAGGCCGGAGCCGTAGACCTGCCGGCGAAGGCCCGAAGAAGGACATAAAGAACAAACCGGAGATGAACAGAGATGAACGGAGATGGCCAATCGCTTTGCCCATCACTGTTCATCACTGTTCATCACTGGTTGTTTTTTTAACTCAGGCCTGGTGCGGGTCGGCGTGGATTCGCCGAAAAGAAAAAGAAAACCGGTGATCACTAGTGTCCGGTTCCCGAGGTAGGTCGCCGCTGTAGATCCACTGATCGTGC
>CAYWDR010000020.1:0-25531 GCA_964457075.1 uncultured Solibacteraceae bacterium | reverse complement strand
TTAGCTCATCCTTCCCCCCCGCCCAGGCTTGGCCTGGCGCACTCACTGTTCATCAGCTTTTCATCACTGTTCATCACCGGCCTTCTTTGTCTTTTCGTTCATCGAAGTTCACCGGCTTCCAATCTCCGGCCCCGCTCCACGGCCAGCAGCGCGGCCTTCCTCGGCGCCCCCCACCGGTAGTCGCCGAGGGCCCCCGTCCCCTGGATCACGCGGTGGCAGGGGATGAGCCCCGCGATGGGGTTCGCGCCCACGGCGGAGCCCACGGCGCGGGAGGCGCCCGGCGAGCCCGCGAGCTTGGCGACGTCGGCATAGGCGAGGGCGTGGCCGGGCGGGATGCGCAGGAGGGCCTCCCAGGTGCGCAGCTGAAAGGGCGTGCCTTTGAGGACGAGGGAGAGGGGCTGATCCGTGCGGCCCGCCATGCGGGTGGCGAAGGCCTCGGCGAGGGGGCGGACGGCGGCGGGCGCGGCTTCCAGCGTGGCCTCGGGCCAGCGCTCCCGCAGCTGGGCGAAGGCCGTCTCGGGGTCGTCCTCCGTGAGGAAGGAGAGGCCGCAGAGGCCCCGGTCCAGGGCCGCGAAGAGGGCGGGGCCGAAGGGCGTCTCCTCCACGCCCCAACGGATGGTGAGCCCCGCGGCCCGGGCCTTGTACTCGCCGGGGGTCATGCACTCGAGGGTGAGGAAGAGGTCGTGAAGGCGGCTGGGGCTGGAGAGGCCCACCTCGAAGCTCGTGTCCAGGAGGCTGCGGGATTCCGCCAGCATGCGCTTCGCCTCGGCGAGGGTGAGCACCTGGAGGAAGCGCTTGGGGCTGATGCCCGCCCAGCGCTGGAAGAGGCGCTGAAAGTGGAATTCGCTGAGGCCCGCGGCGGCGGCGAGCTCCGCGAGAGAGGGTTGTTCCCGGGCCCGGGACTGCAGGAGGCGGATGGCGTGTTCGATGCGGGTGTAGTCGCTGAGCGGCATGGTGTGCTCCCGGATCCAGAGTCGGGTTCTGGGGGTTCTCGCTCAATCCGATTCTTGCGGTGATGAATCGTGGGGGAAAAGCCAGAGGATCATCCGCAGATTCCGCAGATTGGATTGGCCTTCGGCGGAAGGGTGGGCCCGAGGGGCCGGGGGAAAGTGAATTGGCCTGGATTAAGGGGATGGAGGGGATGAGCTTCGGGGTGTTGATGAGGTGGACGCCAAGGGGATCCGACCCATCACGGCCATCCCCTTCGGCGGCGGCGCCGGGCGGGCCTTCGAGGGACCGCCCAGCGCCGCCGCCGAAGGCAGGTCCAGCCTCGCTGGACCTGAGGCCGCAGGCCCGGATGGCCTTGCGGAGCGGCCCCACGGCGCCTGCAGTGCTTGGTGGTCTTCGTGGTCTTCGTGGTTCAACGAGGCGTTCATGCCACGGGGTGAGCGGTGAGGCATGGCGTCCGTGAAATCTGTGTAATCTGTGAAATCTGCGGATAGCTCTTTTCCTTGGATGCCTGGAAGACTCCCAAAGCCAACCTTGATGAACACCCTCCTCCGCTTCCTCTTCTCCGCCGTGGGCCTCCTCGTGGCCTCCAGCCTCGTCTCCGGCATCCACCACGGCCCCTTCGTGGACCTCCTCATCGTGGCCGTGCTCCTGGGCGCCCTCAACGCCACCGTTGGCCAGCTCCTCCGCCTCCTGGCCCTCGTCCCCATGGCCTGCTCCTTCGGCTGCTTCAACCTCGTCATCAACGGCCTCATCTTCTGGTGGGCCGGCTCCCTCAGCCGCGTGCTGGGATTGCAGTTCTCCGTGGACGGCTTCTGGCCCGCCTTCTGGGGCGCCCTCATCTCCTCCGCCGTGGCGGGAATCCTGGGTTGGGTGTTCCTGCCCAAGAAGCAGGGGCCGGGGAGGCCGGGGCCTAGGCAGAGGGCGGACGACGAGGGGCCGCGGCCCATAAAAATTGTGAATCCCTAAGATCTGGGAACGCCCCTCTCCCTTTGATGCGATGCACTTCAAATTGAAAGTTAGGCCTCACCCCTATTTGAAAGGCATGCCTTGGGCGAATTTATCTTTGAATTAGTGATCGAGCTCATCCTGGAAGCCCTTGCTGAATTCTTCCTCTCGATAGGTATTGAAACCGCGTCTAGGGGCATCAAGGTCGCGAGAGAAGCAAACCCCATCGGCATCGCAATCGGGATCTGTCTGATTGGTGCGATGGGCAGCCTCCTGTTTAGTTGGGTGTTTCCCCAGCGGATCTTCCCTACCCCAAGGGTTCAGGGCCTAAGCCTATGGCTTTCTCCAATTATCTCCGGGGGAGCTCTTCACATGTACGGGATTTGGCGACAGTCTAAGGGGCACCCAACAACCGTACTTGCTAGCTTTTGGGGAGGTTTCGTTTTTGCACTTTCCCTCACCCTTCCGAGGTTCTTCATTGTTCAGTATTAATCCCGCGAGGCCTAACCGGCCAACGCGCTCGGACGTGGCCGCAAGGGGCCGCGCTAAACTCGCGGGGTTTCCCGGAGTTGCCATGAAGGTCCTTCGCGCCCTCGCCGGGCTCCTGCTATGCGGGTTGGTTGCCTTTCCCCTGGCCGCGCAGGCCCCGCGCCTTCCCACTCACCGCGACATCTGGATGCTGAAGCGAGTGGGCGCGCCCGCCGTGAGCCCCGATGGGGCCTGGGCCGCCTTCTCCGTGACGGAGCCCGCCTACGACCCCAAGGAACAGCGCTCGGACCTCTGGCTGAAGGGCCTCAGGGGTGACGAACCCGGCCGGCAGATCACCTTTACGAAGACCGCCGAGGGGGGTCTCGCCTGGGCCCCGGACGGCCGCCGCCTCGCCTTCACGGCGAAGCGCGAGGGGGACGAACAGACCCAGGTCTACGTGCTGGACCTCGCCGGGGGCGAGGCCCGGCGGGTGACGGAGCTGCCCCTGGGTGCGAAGGCGCCCAAGTGGAGCCCGGACGGCACAAGGCTCCTCGTCGTCAGCGACGTCTATCCGGGCGCGGAGGACGTCCCCTCCCTCACCAAGGAAGCCAAGGCCCGCAAGGATCGCAAGGGCACGGCCCGCACCTACGATGCCTTCCCCGTGCGCCGCTGGGATCACTGGCGGGATGATCGCAAGCCGAGCCTCTGGGTGCAGTCCACGGAGCCGGGCGCGACGCCGAAGAACCTGCTCGCCGGCACGAAGGCCCTGGCCTCCGCGGGCTTCAACGGCACGCAGGGGAATGAGGGCGCCAATCTGGAGGCCGTGTGGACGCCCGACGGCCGCGCCATCGTTTTCGTGGCCCTGCCCCACCTCGACGAGGCGGCCCGCACGGAGCTGGACTCCCACCTCTTCCAGGTGAGCGCCGAGGGCGGCGAGCCCCTGCAGCTCACGTCGGGCCACGGGGACCATTCCCAGCCCGCCTTCACGCCCGATGGGAAGGCGTTGCTCTGCCTCTCCGCCCCCAACGATGGCAAGGTCTACCACGCGAGCAAGCTCACGGCCTTCCCCTGGCCCTTCCGGAACGAACCCAAGGTGCTCACGGCGGGGCTGGATCGGGCCATCTCGCGCTTCGTCGTGCCGGAGGGGCGCGGCCACGTCTACTTCACCTTCGAGCACGCGGGCCTGGAGCGGCTCCATTCGATGCCCCTGGGCGGTGGCGAGGTGAAGGAGGAACCGGGCCCCGCCCGGGGCTGCATCGGCGCCCTGGCCACGGGGGGCGGGCGGCTCTTCGGCACCTGGGAGAGCGCCTCGAATCCGCCGGAGGTCCACGCCTTCACGGAGCGGGGCGCAGAGCCCCTGACTCGCTTCAACGCCGAGGCCGTCGCCGGTCTCCGCTGGGCGCCCCTCGAACACTTTTGGACGACGGCGAAGGGGGGCCGGCGCCTCCACTCCATGCTCGTGAAACCCCAGGGTCTCGACGCAGGCCAGCGCATTCCCCTCTTCGTCGTCATCCACGGCGGCGCCGCCTCCATGTGGCGGGATGCCTTCTCCGTGCGGTGGAACTACGACCTCCTCACCCAACCCGGCCAGGCCGTGCTCCTTACGGACTACCGCGGCTCCACGGGCTACGGGGAGGCCTTCGCGCAGGCCATCGCCCTGGATCCCCTGAAGGGCCCCGGGGAGGATCTGCTGGCGGCGGCGGACGACGCCCTGCGCCGCTACCCCTTCCTCGACGGCACCCGTCAGGCGGCGGCCGGGGCCAGCTACGGCGGGCACCTGGCCAACTGGCTGCAAGCCACGACGACCCGCTTCAAAGCCATCATCAGCCACGCGGGGGAGATGGACCTCGCCCTCCAGTGGGGCACGAGCGACGGCGCCTTCCACCGGGAGCTCACCAACGGCGGGCCACCCTGGGGCGCCTCCAAGGTGTGGCGGGAGCAGAGCCCCCTCGCCCAGGGCGCCAATCACGCCCAGGGCACGGGCTTCAAGACGCCCATTCTCATCACCGTGGGCGAACTCGACTACCGCGTGCCCGTGGGCAACGCCCTCATGAACTTCGCCATGCAGCAGCGCCTCCAGGTGCCCAGCCGCCTCGTCGTCTTCCCCGACGAGAACCACTGGATCCTCAAGGGGGAGAATCACCTCCAGTGGACGGAGGAAGTGCGGGCCTGGCTGGCGAAGTACCTGTGATGGAGGTGAGCATGTGGAAACCGGGTTCGCGCGGATTTACCGTGGGCAGCGTGCTGCTGCTGCTCACCGCGGTGGCGCATGCGCTGGGTGTATCGGGGGGCAGCCACCCCACCGTGCCCTCGCAGGTGGCGCTTCGGTGCCCTCACGCACCTCGCGCCGCCGACCATCTCCTTTGGGGCCGCCAGCCTGGCCTTTGCCTTCGCGCTAAAGCGCCCTTAACCCTCGCGTCGCGAAGCAAAGGTTCACATGGGTGTTGAACCCCTGACATGAACGGGTAGGCTGAATCCGAGCCCCCCCATGCGCACCAGCACCCGACTCCTGATCCTCCTGACAGGCATCAACCTCCTCAACTACCTTGACCGCTACGTGGTGGCGGCGGTGCTGGAGCCCCTGGGCCGGGATCTGCGCCTCACGGATGGGCAGCTGGGCACCCTGCCCTTCGTCTTCGTCGTCGTCTACATGATCTCGGCCCCCCTGTTCGGTTGGCTGGCGGATCGCTATCACCGACCCAAGCTCGTGGCCCTGGGCGTGGCCCTCTGGAGCCTCGCCACCTGCGGCGCCGCCTTCGTCCACTCCTACCCCGCCCTGCTTTTCACTCGCTCCCTCGTGGGCGTGGGTGAAGCGGCCTACGCGACGCTGGGGCCCGCCATCCTCGCGGACGTGGTGCCGGAGGACGAGCGGGCCGCGAAGTTCACGTGGTTCTACCTGGCCATCCCCGTGGGCAGCGCCTTCGGGTACGGCCTCGGAGGCCTTGTGGCCCAGCACTGGGGCTGGCGCGCCGCCTTCATGGTGGCGGGCCTGCCGGGATTGGCCTTCGCCGTGCGCATGATGCTGCTGCCGGACCCCCTGCGGGGTGGCATGGACCGCACGCCCGACCTCCACGGCAACTTGACCTTCGGCGAGCGCCTCGAAGCCATCTTCCGCAACCGCATCTGGCTCGCCTGCACGGGCAGCTACGTGGCCTACACCTTTGCCATGGGGGCCCTCTCCCACTGGGGGCCCACCTTGTTGCAGCGCAAATTCGCCGTGAGCACGGGCCAGGCGGGCACCGTGTTCGGGGGCATCGCCGTGGTCACGGGCATCCTGGGCACCTTCCTGGGCGGCACGCTGACGGACCGGATGCAGCATCGCTTCCCCGACGCGGGCATGTGGATCAGCGGGCTCACGTTGCTGGCGGCGGGCCCGGTCGTGGCCTGGGCCCTGGTCGCCGGGGACCTCCACCTCGTCTATGCGCTCTTCTTCGCGGGCATGCTGCTGCTCTTCATCAACACGAGCCCCGTGAACGCCCTCACCGTGAGCAGCCTCCCGGCCTCCGTGCGGGCCACGGGCATCGCCATCAACGTCTTCCTCATCCACTTCCTCGGCGACGCCGTCAGTCCCTCCTTCGTGGGATGGCGCAGCGACCTGCTGCACGGGGCCGGCCTGCCCGCCGGTGTAGCGCTGGGAAGGGCCATGCTCGTGGCCATTCCCGCGATCCTGCTGTCGGGGGCCGCCTTATGGTGGGCACGGAAGGGGGAGGCGGGGGCATGAGTGGGCACGATGGCTTACGTATGTTTACGGGATGGAAAAGCCAAAAACCTACCACGAAGGCACGAAGCCGCCCTTCGGGCGCACGAAGGCCACGAAGGGAGCCCGACCCATTCCCAGCCATCCCCTTTGGGTGCGGCGCCCAGCGGACCTTCGAGAGTCCGCCTAGCGCCGCACCCAAAGGAAGGTCCAGCTCCGCTGGACCTTGGGCCTGCGGCCCGGATGGTCTAGCGAAACCCACCTGGGGCGCGCTTCGTGACCTTCGTGCAGGCGCGCAGCGCCCTTGGTGCCTTCGTGGTGAACCTGCTTTTTGGGCCCTCGACTCCCTTGGCGGCCACCCATGACCGCCGCCCTCAAGGCCTTCGCCCACGCCACGGGCCGCCTCTGGTTCCGCACCCTCCGCCGGGAGGGCCCGGCCCTGCCCGAGGGGCCCGTGCTCCTCGTGCTGAACCACCCCAACGGGTTGCTGGATCCCCTGGTGGCGACGGCGCTCCTGAATCGCCCGCCCCGCTTCGTAGCCAAGGCCACCCTGTGGAGGCTGCTGCCCCTGCGCCCCTTCATCGCCCTCTTCCGCCCCATCCCCGTGCAGCGCGCCCAGGATCTGCCGCCGGGGGCCGCCGAGGCCCAGCGGCAGGCGGCCATCCAGGCCACCTTCAGCGCCGTGCATCTCGCCTTCCAGGCAGGGGAGGTGGTGGGCATCTACCCGGAGGGCATCAGCCATGGAGGCCATGACCTCGCCCCCCTGAAGACGGGCGCCGCCCGCATGGTGCTGGGCAGCCCCGTGCGCCCCGCCCTCGTGCCCGCCGGCCTCGTCTACGGCGACCGGGAGCTCTTCCGCCATAACGCCCTCCTGCGCGTCGGCGGGCCCATCCGCCACGACGACCTGCCGGGCTCCGATCCCGAGAGCGTGCAGGTGCTCACGGCCCGCATCCGCGAGGCGCTGCGCCCCCTCACCCTCCACGGCCCCGAGGCCGAGCGCCTGCGCCTTGCCCAGGATCTCGCCTGGCTCCTGGCCGAGGGGCCTGAGTCGACGGCGGATCTGGAGGCCCTGCGGAGCCGCGTGAAGGCCCTGGAGACTTTTCTCTCCGCCCAGCCCCACGAGGCCCAGGCCCGATTGAGGGCGGATGTGGGCCGCATCCAGACCTGGCTCCGCCGCCATGGCCTGCGCCCCGATCAAGTGGGCTACACCTATGGGTTCATGGAGGCCGCCCGGTGGGTTCCCAAGGCCCTCCTGCGCCTCGCCTGCCTCCTCGCCTGCCTGCCCTTCGGCCTCCTCTTCTGGCCCATGTACCGCCTCATCGGATGGCTGGCGGGGCGCCTTACGGACGAGGTGGACGTCACCGCCACCGTGAAGCTCCTGGGCGGCCTCCTCCTCTTGCCCATGTGGGCCGCAGGCCTCGCCTGGCTCGGCTATCGCACCCTCCACTTCGGCTCCTGGGCCTGGCTCCCCCTGGGCCTCCTCGCCGCCTGGCTCAGCCTCCCCCTCACGGAACGGGTGGGCGAGGATCTCCAGGCCGTACGCGGGTTCCGCGCCCGGAGGCACCCCAAGGTCTCGGCCCTCCTCGAAGCCAAGGCGCAATTGACGGAGGCCTGTCCGGGGCTCGCCAGAATCTGATCCGCGGGATGGAAAACTTGGCGCCACCCAGGGGATGGCACAGAATACCTTTTGAGGCATCCATGACTCTCCAGGAAACCATGCGGATCCTGCACGAATCAGTGGATCTCGTCACCCCCAAGGCGGTAAGGCCGTTGCTCCGTCAACGCATCGACCGGGATCTCATCCGCGTCTCGTGACCCCAGCTTGCGTCTCCAAGACATCAGCGAAGCCTTGGCTAAAGTTTTTTTCCTCCCCAAACGAAAACGCCGCCCGAAGGCGGCGTTTCGTGGAGCATTAACTAATTACGGTCGTGGGTTGGGGTAGAAGACCTTCAGGTGCTCGGGGACGAAGGAGAAGGTCTCCAGACCCGTCGTCGGGGCGATCGGGTAGGCGGCCGAGCCGTCGGTCACGAGGCCCGTGAGGAGCCAGCGGGCCATCTGGGTTTGAGCAGCGGCCGTGTTGGTGCTGCCATCGAGCAGCAGGCCATGGGTCGCGGGAGTGCCAGGGGTGCCGTATTGGTAGACGCCCTGGGTGGGCGTCACCGCCGCGCCCACGGCCGGTGCCACCGCGGTCTTGAAGGTCGTGAAGGAGGACCCGAAGACGAAGGGAACCGCCGGAGCTGCCCCTGGGGCCACTTGGGTGAAGCCGCCGCTGATATCCGCGCCGAGCTGGGGCAGGCGTCCCGCGATGGCGTTCACGAAGTGGCGTCCGTTGGAGTTCGGAATGACGAGGTCGCCCACGGCCTCCTGGACGACGATCCGGCCCGCCAAGCGGGAGGGCGCCACGGCCGAGATGGGGTTGGCCATGGTGGCGGGATCCGCGGAATCCGCCAGGGTTTGAGCGAGGACGAAGAACTGGTTGTAGGCCGGGCTATCGGTGGCCACGCCCACCGCGGCGAGACCGGCATCCACGGAGGCCTTGAAGGCGGGGCTGTCATGGAGGATCCAGGCCAAGCGGCCTCCGGGCACGCTGAGGAGGCCCGTCATGTTCGAGCCACCCGTCTGGCTGCTGTTCCCGGCGAGAAAGACGGAGCCGACGATGCTGCCAAGGCTTTGTCCGACGTACTTCGTGGCGCCACCGGAAGCAAGGGGCTTCCCCGTGCCGACCATGGCCGCCTGGAGGCCGGTGGGATCCACCGTAGGCTGCTTGAGGATGCGCTCCAGGCGCCAGAGGTTGAAGGCGCTCTGGTAGACGTTGGCGCGGGCCGTGAGCGGGGAGGGCAGCATGAAGAAGTTGCTGGCCCACTCGGCCTGGGGGCGGCCATTGCCACCTCCCACGGTGACGGCGGGCGGGGTGAGGCTTCCGGTGGCGCCCCCGGGGTGCCCGTGGACGGACTGGTCGATGGCGATGACGGCATAGCCCGCGGCGCAGGCCGTGTTGGCCAGGGCGAGCACGTCTTCCTTGGAACGGCTGATGCCGTGCATGAAGATCAACACGGGGTAGCTACCGCCGGCGGGGACATCCTTGGGGGCGATGACGACGAAGGGCACCGTGCGGCTCGTATGGTAGAAGCCGCGCAGCACACCCGTTCCGTTACGGAAGGCAAGCAGGGTGCCGTTGCCGGGAGTGGCGCTGGTGCCGGGATTGTAGGAGCTGACGGGCCCGACCGTCACGCCGCTGAGGTCGCCGCCGGCGACGGCGGGATTGGCGTTCTGTATGTAGGGTTCGATGGGGAGGTTGGCCCCCTCGAAGCTGCCCCAGGCCACCATGCCCACGGAGCCGTGGGGGATGCTTCCGAACACGCTGCCGATGGAGCCGGCCCCAGGGTCGGCCACGGCGCTGTTGGCGATCATTTGGAAGTTGGAGACGGAGTTGGACCAAGCGCGGCTCTCGGCCGTGCTGAAGTTGGCCCCGGGGATGCCTGCGCTCAGATCCGCATGGTTCGCCCAGCCCCAAAGGGCCGTCTCCAGCGGGATGAGGCTGGCGGGATTGCCGATGGGATCAGGCTTGGTGACGCCCGTGCCCGTGGTGATGAAACGGCCCATGAGGGCGATGTTGGCCCGGCTCGCGATGCCCGTGGCGCCGCCGCCCGCATGCCCGCTCACGTCGGCGGAGGCGTTGGCGATGAGATCCCACATCGTCTTGCGATAGCCGGAGAGGGCGACCACGCCCGGCGCGGCGTTCACGTTGGCGCAGATGGATTCCAAGGTGGCCGCGGAGGGGCCTGCGAGCTTGGCGGGATTGGCGGGATCCAAGGTGTCCGCCAGGCTGGTCGTATCCGTGGCGTAGGAAGCGGCGCCTCCCTTCACGTACTTCAGCCAGGTGAAGGTGAGGCTGGAGCTCACGCTCTTGCCCTGGGAATCCTTCACGCCATCGGTGACGACGTAGATGTAGCGGGTGCCCGGAAGGAGAGGCACCTTCGGCATCGCGTAGATCTCCCGGCCGCTGGGCAGCACGGAGTAGGTGAACCCGGCGGAGATGTCCCGGAAGCCCAGGGTCGCCGTTTCGGTGGAGCTGGAGGAGCTGGTGTCGGGAATGATCTGGAACACCTTGATATTCGCGCCGTTCACCGAGGCGGGATCCAGCGCGCTGGAGAACCCGATGTAGATGGGCGCGTTCAAGCCCGAGACGGCATGGGTGCCGCCCACTTCTTTGAGGTTGAGGTAGGCCAGGGCCTTATCCGGCGTGAGGGGATACCCAAGGGCGATGTTCACCGTGCCTGCGGCCGGGGTGGGCGTCGCCGTGTAGGTGACGCTCGTCGTCGTGGCGGTGGCCAGGATATTGGGAAGGGGCACCGAACCCGTCGCAGGGTCGAATACGGCCCAGGTGCCGCCCGTGGTGGAGGTATCCCCCGCATTCGGCGGAGGAACGCTCTTGACGTCGGTGTTCCCGCCGCAACCCAGCAGGAGGAGGAGGGGAAGCCCGAGGAGGGCGCCGCGTTGGAGACGTGACATGGGTGACCTCGTGGTGAAACGGATTGATGACAAAGGGTGTGTGGACCTGACGATAGGCACTCCCAGGGCGGAATTCCAGCCTCAATTGCATTGAGCGTGAACCTACCCCGAGTCAGGCGCCTCTCATCAAAAAGGCCCGCGTCCGCGGGCCTTTTTGATGAGGAAGGGAAAGCCTACTCGGCGACGGCAAACACCACTTTGTCGTTCTTGAAGCGGTCCTTCTTGAGCAGGGTGACGGTGGCCGTCTGCTTGTCCTCGGAGAGGACGATCTTGTAGTGCTCGTCCTTGACGTAGGAGCCGGGCACGACGTTCACCTTGCCGATCTTCTTGAGGTTCATATCGGCGGCCTTGATGGTGATGGCCTCGCTGGAGCGGAGGTCCAGACTCATCGTGAAGAGGTCGTCGCGCCAGTTCTTGCCGGCCCGATCCTTGGCGAAGACGGGGATCTCGATGATGCCCTCCTTCTTCAGGGAATCGCGGTTCCCCACGATGTAGTGGAGGCTGTTCAGCTGGGAGAGCTGCTGGGCATTCTCGCCCTGGAGCTTGGCCCGCTCCTCGATGAGGCTGGAGCGTTCGGTGCGCAGGCCCTCGATGTCCTCGGTGAGCCTCTTCTTCTGATCTTCGAGGTCCAGCACGTCCTCCTGGAGCTTCTCGTTTTCGGCCACGGCGGTATCCCGCTCGCCCTCGATCTTCTCCCGCTCCTGCTTCTGAAGCTCGGAGGGGGTGATCTTGGCGCGGCCCTTGGCCACCCAGGTGCCATACACGCCATTGGCGTAGAAGTGGTAGATCTCGAATCCGGGCGCGAGCTTTTCCATGATGTTCACGTTGGAGACGAGCTTGCGGGCCTCGGCGTCACGCACGCCCTTCTTCTTGAGGAACTTGATGGCCATGCCGTAGTGGCTGTCGCCCTCGCGCGCCCGGTCGGGGGTCGGGAGATCCTGCTTCAGCTTGGCGATCTTGCCATTCAGATCCTTGATCTCCTTGTCCTTGTCCAGCACCTCCTGGAGGAGGGCGACGTAGGAGCTGTTCTTCTCGTTCTTGATGCGCTCCTCAAGGGCCTTCTTCTGCTCCTCGGACAACTGCATGGTCTCCGCGTTCACGCGGACGTCGCTGACCCCGGCCTGGGCGAGCTTCTTCTGCTGCTCGGTGCCGGCCTGGCCCAGCTGCTGCCCCGCCTTGTCGGCCTCGGCGGCCTTTTGGGTCAACTCACGGATCTGGGGATCCTCGCGCTTGCACGCGGTGAACATCAGGGCCATCGAGGCCACGGCGGCCAGGAGGGTGGTACGCAGGGCGCGATTCATGGGGATCCTCCGCGACTGGGGGTCTTCGGGCCGGTGGGGTGGTCCCCCACGATAGCGGGGGGGCCGCACCCCGGGCAAGGAGCCTTGTGGGGCTTGGGCTGGAGGCTGATAAGATATTGAGTTCCCAGGAACCCGCTTCCCCGCACCCCTTGGAGTCCACATGGCCAAAACCGGCCGGCACCTCTTCACGTCTGAAAGCGTCACCGAAGGCCATCCCGATAAGATCGCGGATCAAATCAGCGACGCCGTCCTGGACGCCGCATTGACCGACGATCCCGCCAGCCGCGTGGCCTGCGAAACCCTCGTCACCACCGGCCTCGTGGTCGTGGCGGGCGAGATCACGACGAAGACCTACATCCCCGTGGCCAAGCTCGTGCGCGAGGTCGTGAACGGAATCGGCTACGACGACGGCCGCAAGGGCTTCGACGGCCACACCTGCGCCGTGATGGTCACCCTCGATCAGCAGAGCCCCGATATCGCCATGGGCGTGGATACGGGCGGCGCCGGGGACCAGGGCCTCATGTTCGGCTACGCCACGCGGGAGACCCCGGAGCTGATGCCCGCGCCCATCCAGTACGCCCACGCCCTCACCCGGCAGCTCTCCAAGGCCCGGAAGGACGGCAGCCTCCCTTGGCTCCGCCCCGACGGCAAGAGCCAGGTGACGGTGGAATACGACGACGACCGGGTGCGCCGCATCGACGCCGTCGTCATCAGCACCCAGCACGATGAGGCCGTCACCAACGAGGTCATCCGCGCCGAAGTGGAGCGCCTGGTCATCCGCGCCGCCCTGCCCGCCGAGTTCCTCGACAAGGACACGAAATTCCACATCAATCCCACGGGCCGCTTCGTCATCGGCGGACCCATGGGCGATGCGGGGCTCACGGGCCGCAAGATCATCGTGGACACCTATGGCGGGGCCGGTCACCACGGCGGCGGCGCCTTCAGCGGCAAGGATCCCAGCAAGGTGGACCGCTCCGCCGCCTATTTCGGCCGCTACATCGCCAAGAACATCGTGGCCGCCGGCCTCGCCGACCGCTGCGAGATCCAGCTCGCCTACGCCATCGGCGTGGCGGAGCCCGTCTCCATCCGGGTGGATACCTACGGCACGGGCCACGTCTCCGACGAGGCCATCGTGAAGGCCGTGCGCGAAGTCTTCAGCGCCACCCCCAAGGCCATGATCGAGACCCTGGACCTCCGCCGCCCCATCTACCGCCCCACCGCGGCCTATGGCCACTTCGGCCGCCCCGAGTTCTCATGGGAGAAGACGGACAAGGCTGAGGCCCTCAAGGCCGCGGCGAAGTAAGGGACTGGAACGGTTCATTCAAAAAGGGCCGGCCTGGCCTGGGCCGGCCCTTTTGAATGCGTGGATCCGCCCCCGGCTCACTGATTCTTGGGCGTCCCATCCGCCAGCAGGTACAGGTTCGGGTGGGTTTCCAGTTCCTTCGCCGCGGCCGCATCCTCCACCCGGTAGATGTGCCCCTGGGCCTTCGCCGTCACGCCCTTGCCTTTGGGGATCAAGTGGCCCGTCACCGGGCATTTGGCGCTTCCATCGGGGTGCTCTTTCTGGCGCATGCCATCCGATGCGGGAGTGGCCGCCTGGGCCGCCCAGGCTCCCGAAGGGGCCGCAGGCATGACGCTACCTCCTAGCAGGAGGGGGACGAGGACGGCAAATCGTTGCATGTTCATGCTGTACCTCACGGAAATGGGGCCGTGGCCCCGGTTTGGAAGGAGGGGAAGGGAGGTGTCCGGGGGTTCCCCAGGCCCACCGGACTTGACACAAGGTGTTCCGCGACCTCGCCGGAGTGCCACGGGATCGTATTTCCGATCCGAGCCGCCCATGCTCCCGGCCCGAAGGCGCCCTGCCTCCGCCGAACGGTAAGGGGGAACCCGCACTACCGAACTCATTCAGGCCCGCCCTTGCGTCGATAGCTCCCGCATCCCCGGGACTCCTGCATGAGGCCTGCCCCCGCCTTCCATCGCACCACCCGCCCACCCGCCCCCGCGAGGGGGTGAAATGCACCCTTGGGCGGCCCTCGCACCGGCGATCCTCGCCCTCGCCGGGACGGACGCCCAAGATCCCGCGCCCGGGCTGGAATACCGCCTGAAGGCCAAGGCCCTGAAATCCATGGCCTTCTTCACGGAATTCCCGGGGGCGAACGCCGGACGGCCCTGGGTCATCGGCGTCTTCGGGGATTCCCCCCTCGCCGTGAGCCTCCCCCTCATCCTGCCCCCCGGCTCCCTCCTGAAGGGGCGCCCCGTCCGCTTCGCCTTCCCCAAGGGGAGGGCGGAGATGGAGGGCCTGGACATCCTCTTCATCGCCCACTCAGAGGGGGCGCGCCTCGATGAAGTGCTGGGGTGGGTGCGGGGGCGGCCCATCCTCACGGTGGGGGATACGCCCGGCTTTTTGGAGCGGGGGACGATGATCCACTTCGCCATCGAGCAGGATCGCATCCGCCCGGAGGTGAACCTGCCCGCCGCCGAAAGGGCCGGGCTCAAGTTCGATTCCTTCTTCCTGTCCAATTCCAAGATCCACGCCCGGTAGGAACGCATGGCCCGAAGCCGCAGCCTCGCCCAGCGCCTGATGCTCCTTGTGGGCACGGCGCTGGCCGTCTCCATGGCGCTGAGCGCCGCGGCCTACGCCCTATACGAAACGGTCGCCTCCCGCAGGGCCCTGGCGGCGGACCTATCCTCCCAGGCCTCCGTCGTGGGCCTCGCCGCCGCCCCGCCCCTGCAGTTCGGAAACGCCCGGGACGCGGCCCGGGCCTTGGGCGTGCTGAAGGGCTCCCCCACCATCCTCAAGGCCTGCCTCTACACGGAGCAGGGGCGTTTCTTCGCCGCCTACCCCGATGGGAAAACCATGGCGGATTTCCCCGCCGCGCCGCCCCCGGAAGGCACGCCCCCCGCGCGGGGCGAAGGCACCCTGGATCACGCCACCCGCATCCAGGTGGACGGCGAGACCCTGGGCTGGATCTACCTCCAGGCGAGCCTCGCCCCCGTCCGCCAGCGGGTGCTCTATTCCCTGGGCGTGCAATTGGCGTTCCTTCTGGGCGCCATCGCCGTAGTGCTGGCCCTCGTGGCCCGCCTCCAGGGTTCCCTCACGGGGCCCATCCGGCAGCTGGCCCGAACCTCCCAAGCCATCCGCGAGGGCCGGGACTACGACCTCCGCGAGGCCTTGGGTTCGAACGTGGACGAGATCCACACCCTCGCCCACACCTTCAACGATATGGTGGTCCGGCTCCAATCCCACGCGGAGACCCTGGAAAGCGAGGTGGCGGCCCGCACCCTGGAGCTGCTCCAGATGAACCGCGAGCTCATGGAGGCCAAGGAGCGGGCGGAGGAGGCCTCGCGGGCCAAGAGCACCTTCCTCGCCAGCATGAGCCACGAGCTGCGCACGCCCCTGAACGCCGTGCTCGGCTTCGCCCAGATCATGGCCGGGGAGGCGGGGCGCACGGCCCGGGACAAGGCCCATCTGGAGAAGATCATGGGCGCGGGGGAGCACCTCCTCGAGCTCATCAACGACGTGCTCTCCGTGGCCCGCATCGAGGCCCGCCGCCTCACCCTCAACCTGCAACCCTTCGAGCTGCGCCGCCTCATCGACGTCGTGCAATCCATGCTCCGGGTGCGCACGGACGCCAAGGGCCTCTCCTTCGACGTGGAAGTGGATCCGGAGCTTCCCGCCTTCGTGAAGGGGGACGAGGGGAAGCTCCGCCAGGTGCTGCTGAACCTCCTGGGCAATGCCGCCAAATTCACGGAAGCCGGCGGCGTGGGGCTGCGGGTGTTCAGCCTCCCCGGGGGGCGGGTGCGCTTCGAGGTGGTGGATACGGGGGCGGGCATCGCTTCCGCGGAACTCACCCACCTCTTCGGCACCTTCATCCAAACGGAATCGGGGCGCCGCAGCACGGAGGGCTCGGGCCTCGGCCTCTACCTCAGCCAGGCCCTCGTGGGGCTGATGGGCGGAAAGATCGAAGCCCAAAGCGAGCTGGGCAGCGGATCCACCTTCTCCTTCGAGATCCCCTTGGCCCCCACCGAGGCCTTGGCCCCGGCCCAGGCCCAGCGGCGGCTCAGGCTCGAGCCCGGCCAGCCCAGCCAGCGCCATCTGGTGGCCGACGATAAGGCGGATAACCGGGAATTGTTGGAGGAGTTGCTGCGGACCGCCGGCTTCGAAACCCGGACCGCCGCCAATGGGCAGGAGACTCTGGAGGCGTGGCGGACCTGGCGCCCCGACGTGATCTGGATGGACATGCGCATGCCCCTCCTGGACGGCTACGAGGCCACCCGCCGCATCCGCGGGCTGGAGCGCGAAGGGGGGCAGCGGCGGACGACGATCATCGCCGTGACCGCGAGCGTCTTCGACCACAACCGGCGCACGGTCCTCGAAGCGGGCTGCGACGGCATGATGGGCAAACCCTTCAGGGAACAGCAGCTCTTCGAGCTCCTGAAGACCCACGCGGGCGTGCGGTTCCAGGAAGTGCCCGACGAGGCGGAAGTCCGGACGGTTTCCTCTCACTTTTCCGGCGTGAAGGACTTGGATCAGGCCCTTCGCCTCAACTTCCTGGAAGCCCTCGCCCAGGGGGATCTGGAGGAGGCCCAGCGGCTCATGGTGGGCCTCCCCGCCGCCTTCGACCCCTTCGTGGCCTACGTCCAAAAGGAGCTGGAGGCCTTCCGCATCGCGGAGCTGGAGCGCCTCTTCTCCGGCGAAGGGGGAGCCTGATGCCAGCCCCCCTCCGCCGCTCCCGTGGCCGGCCACCTGAGGCGGGAGCTGCGGGCCTATCGGGTGCGGGAAGTGGAACGCTGGCTCGGGGAGGACCATCCATGTTGAACGGAACCCAGTTCGACATCCTCGTGGTGGACGATAACGCCATGAACCTCGGCGTGCTGGCGGGCATCCTCCGGGAGCGGGACTACCGCGTGCGGGTGGCCACGGACGGCCACCGGGGGCTGGAGGCCGCCCGGCGGGTCCGCCCGGATCTCATCCTGCTCGATATCTCCATGCCGGGCATGGATGGCTTCGAAGTCTGCGACCTCCTGAAGGCGGATGCGAACCTGGCCCAGGTTCCAGTGATCTTCATCAGCGCCCATGACGAGCCCCTGGACAAGGTGAAGGCCTTCCAGGTGGGCGGCACCGATTACGTGCAAAAGCCCTTCCAGGCCTCGGAAGTGATCGCCCGCGTGGAGCATCACTTGAAGCTGGCCGCCCTCCAATCCGCCCTGGAGGCGCGGAACCGGGAGCTGGAGGAGGCCAAGGGGCAGCTGGAGGAGCTGGACCGGATGAAGGCCCGCTTCGCGGCCATGCTCGTGCATGACCTCCGCAACCCCCTGGGCGGCCTCTCCATGAGCCTGGAGCTGATGCAGGCCGGGGAGAGCTTCGATCCCGCCCTGCTGGACCGGGCCCAGGGCGAAGTGAAGCGGTGCCTGACCTTCCTCCACGAACTGCTGGAGGTCTACCGCGGCGAATCCAAGGGGCTGGAGCTCCGCCTGGAGCCGGTGGAGCCCGCCGCCCTGCTCGCGGAGAGCGCGGAGGCCTTCCGGGCCACGGCCCAGGCGCAGGGGGTGGCCCTGATCACCGAGTGGCCGGAGGCCCTGCCCCCCATCCACGCGGATGCCGCCAAGCTGGAGCGCGTGCTGGCCAACCTCCTCGCCAATGCGCTGAAGTTCACGCCTCCGGGCGGCAGGATCCACCTCGGGGCCGATGCCTTCGAGGGCGAAGGGGTGGACGCCGGAACCCACTGGCTCCGGCTCTGGGTGGAAGACACGGGCCGGGGGATTCCGGCTGATCAAGTGCCCTTCGTCTTCGATCCCTACCGCCAGGTCCTGGCCAAGGACTCGGCGCGGGGGGCGGGCCTCGGCCTGGCCATCGTTTCCTCCCTCGTCGCCGCCCACCACGGCCGCATCACCGTGCAAAGCCAGGAGGGGGTGGGGACCCGGTTCACGGTGCTCATCCCCTGCCCCGCGCCGGCCAACCTTTCAGAACTATCCACCTGATAAAGCTGGGATTGAAATCGCACCGCCATTCATTCCTGCCCGTCGCTCGGCCGATGACGGGTAGGGAGCCGTCATGCCGACCTTGGATGAATACCGGAATCAGCATCGGGAGATCGAGGCCCTCTTCCAGGAGCTGGAATCGCATCTGGCCCCGGCCTTCGTGGCCGCCCACGCCGTGGCCGTGCAGGCCCTCCTGAGCCGCCTCTCCTCGAAGCTGGGCGTGCATCTGGCCCTGGAGGACTCCTTCCTCTATCCCGCCTTCTTCACCCACCCGGATCCCGACGTGGGGAAGGCCGCCCACCGCTACCAGGATGAGATGGGCGGCCTCATGCGGGAGTTCCAGGGCTACTACGCCAAATGGCACGGCGCCCCGGCCCTGCACGGGGATCCCACCGGTTTCATCGAAGCCACCCAAAGCCTGCTCGCCCTCGTGCGAAAGCGCATCGCCGCGGAGGATGGCCACCTCTACGTGCTGGCGGAGCGGGTGCTCGCGCATTCGGGCTAAAACCGCCAGCTCCCCTGAATCCCCACCTCCCGCCGGAGGGTGTGGACGTTGGCGACGTTTTGAATGCCGCCGGTTTTCGTTCCCGTGCGCTCCCGGGCGGCGTTGAAGGCGTAGGCGGACAGGTTGAAGCCGCGGCCCAACTCCGCCCCCGCATGGACATCCGCCTGCAGCCTCCCCGGCAGCCGTTCGGCATAGGTCGCGGGCCCCACGGCGGCCTCCACGCCGTAGGCCCCCTTGAATCGAAGGCCCCCGTAGGCGAACCAGCGGCCGCTTTCGAGGCGGGTCCATAGATTGGATAGGATCTTCGGTGCGTTATCGGCCTGGGTTCCCGTGGCGGGATCCTCGTAGTCCACGTAGGTGGCGTTCAGGCCCAGGATCCACCCGGGGCGAAGCTCCCCCCGCAGGGTGAGTTCCAGGCCCCGGTTGGTGAGCTCGGCCCCGTTCCGAAACTGGTTCACGGGCACGGCCAAGGGGCCGAGGTTCGTCGTGGCCCCCGTGGGCACGAGGGCCGAGGCCCGCTCCAGCTTCATGCGATAGACCGTCGCATCCAGGGCCCAGCGGCCCATGGCCTTTCGAAAGCCCACTTCCCAAGAGGTGGCCTTCTCCGGGCGGATCCCCGGATTGGGGATGATCGCCTGATTGGGGAGCACCACCGTGGCGGATTTCTCCGCCATTTGCGGGCTCCGGGTGGAAGTGAAATACCCCGCCCGAAGGCTGGAGCCGGGGCCCAAGGCGTAGGCGATGGAGAGCCGGGGGCTCGTGCGGGCCCCGCCCAGGCTTTCGTTTTCGGCCCGGAGCCCGCCTGAGACCTGCAGGGGCCCCCAGCGCCCTTCGGCGGAGAGGAAGGCCCCGGATCCGCTGGCCTCCTGCCGTGTAGCAAATCCAAGGATGCCCGACGCGTCGGCCTGGAGCTCGCGGGCATCCGCACCCAGGATCAGGTGGGCCGTGGGCGACGGATCCCAATTCACCTGGGCCGTCACCTCCCGCGCCCGGAAGGCCTGGGCGTCGTAGCCCTCGCGGAGGCGGGGATCCGTCTGCATGAGGAGGTTGAAGACGAGGGTGGCCTGCGGGTTTCCCGGCGTGCCCGGGCTCCAAGCCCCGTAGTGGAAGGCGATGCGCGATTCCTGGACCCGCAGCTCCGTGTGAAGGGTGGGGGACCAGGCCTGCCGCCACCCGCCCTGCAGGATCTCCGCGCGCGGCCCCTGGGAGCTGATGCGGGCGAGGACGAGGCCCGTGGCGGGATTCTCCACCCGTTCCGCCAGGCCACCGAGTTCGCCGCGCCCGTATTCGGCCCAGAGGGTGGCGCCGCCGAGCCGGAGCTGGGGCCGGAGGAGGGCCTGGGACCCATGGCTGGCTTCCGTTTGAGGGTCCATCCGCCCCGTGCCGAGCACCCGCTGCTCGCCGCCGCGATCCGTGCGGGAGAAGCCCGCCGCGGCGGCCGTGAGGCTGAAACCGCCCTTCCCGAAGCCCACGAAGGCCTGGCCTCGGGCATGGCCCTCCCCGCCCCCGGCCCGGAGGGAGCCCGAAAGACCCGGGCCCGCGCCCCGGGTGGTGATGGCCACGACGCCC
This sequence comes from uncultured Solibacteraceae bacterium, assembly GCA_964457075.1. Lineage (GTDB taxonomy): Bacteria > Acidobacteriota > Holophagae > Holophagales > Holophagaceae > JAFDVN01. The sequence continues at coordinate 5,601 of CAYWDR010000020.1, read as the reverse complement.
ACCTGGGCGTTGGCGCCGTACAGGGTCGAGCTGGGCCCCCGCACCACTTCCACCTTCTCGATGGCATCCAGGGGGACGGGGAGGGCGTTCCAGAAAACGGGAAAGACCTCCGAGTTGTAGAGGGGCACGCCATCCACGAGGGTCTGCACGATGCGGGGGAAGCCCCGCCCCGGCGGCGCCATGCCCCGGAGCACCACCGTGCTGATGGCGGAGGTGTCTTGCGTATCCACGCTCGTGAGCGTCCGGAGGGCCACCAGCAAATCGAACACGCCCATGGCCCGGATCTGCTCCCGGGTGAGCACCTCCGCGGCCTGGGGGCTTTCCAAGAGGCTCTGCTCCCGCTTGGAGGCGCTGGAGATGGGCGTGCTGAGAACTTCCAGGAACTCCCGCTCCTCCTGGGCCCGCTCCGCATCCGGCGGGGTTTGCGCCCCGCCGGGAAGGAGGCCGAGGAAGAGGAACATCGGCGCTCGCATCTGGAGCATTCGACGGAGCTGGGACCGAGGGGAATGCGGCATGATCCTCCGGCGGGGATGGCTCGGGGCTCTTCGGCGGCCGGGTGGGCGAAGGTGAATCCCGCGGGGCGTCGTCGGCCTTGGGCCGCGGGGATGGTGTGGTGCTTGCGACCCCGGGCCTGCGAGAAGCTGGACGCGGAGTTCGCGGAGGGGCGCGGAGGGGCGCGGAGAAAAAACAAAACGCAGAAGACGCTGAAGGCGCTGCGCGCCACGCAGAAACCGCAGAAGGAGGCACGACCCATCCGTTCCGCCGGCCTTCGGATCCTGGGCGGGGCCCCCGGGCAGCTTCAAGGGCTGGCCGGGGGCCCCGCCCAGGATCAAGGGCCACAGCGTGGCCCTTGGCGCTCCGCGCCCGAAGGCCTCACGCCGGGAGCCTGTTTTTTTCTGCGCCTTCTGCGTTTTTCCGCGTCTTCTGCGTATTTCTTTTCTCCGCGTCCCTCCGCGTTCCGCTTTTCACCCCGCCCCATCGATCAGGGCCCCGCGCCTACTTCCGCTCCGCCTTCCGCCGCGCCACCGGCCGAGGGACCTCCGCGACCTCCTCCCGCTCCACCCGGTTCCGCCCGCCGTGCTTGGCGCGGTAGAGGGCCTCGTCGGCGGCCTTGAGGAGGGCCTCTGGGCTGCGGTCGTCGGCCGGCGTGAGGCAGGCGGCGCCGAGGCTCATGGTCTTTTGGATGATCTGGCCTTCGAGGGCGTGGGAGGAGGCTTCGAATTTGAGCCGCAGGCCCTCCGCCGCCTGCACGGCACCCTCAAGATCCGTGTTCGGAAGCAGCACGGTGAATTCCTCGCCCCCGAACCGCGCGGCCAGATCCGTGGCCCGGATGCTCTGCTTGAGGAGGGCGCCCATGTTGCGGAGCACTTCGTCGCCCATGGCATGGCCGTAGGTGTCGTTCACCAGCTTGAAGTGGTCCACGTCCATCATGAGCAGGGAAAGGGGCTGCTCGAACCGCTTCACGCGGGCCACCTCCTCCTCAAGCCGCTTCATGAGGTGGCGGCGGTTGGGCAGGCCCGTGAGGGCATCGGTGACGGCCAGGGCCTCCAGCTGGGCGTTCTTCTCCCGCAGCTCGTCCTGGAGCTTCTTGAGCTTGTGGTGGATGCGCACCCGGGCCAGGAGTTCCTTCTCGTGGAAGGGTTTGAGCACGTAGTCGGAGGCGCCCCGTTCGAGGATCTCCGCCTTCCGATCGAGGTCGTCCTCCGCCGTCAGCATGATCACGGGAATCTGCGCCAGCTCCGGGCGGCTCGCCTTGAGCCCGAGGAGCTTCAGGCCGTCGAAGCCCGGCATCACGAGATCGCAGAGCACCACGTCCGGAAGCTGTTCCATGAGGATCTTGAAGGCGCTGAGGCCATCCCCCGCCTCGATGAAGGACCCGAACGAATCATCCTTCATGAGGACGGCCTTGATCTCCTGCCGGATCATGGCGTTGTCGTCGACGATCAGGACGCGGCTGGCGGCCATCTCAGACCGCCTCAAGTTTGGCGGACGCGGCATGCACCTTCGCCACCCAGGCGGACCAGGCGGTGGCATCCAAGGCCCCGGTCCGGGGTTCCCGGAAGTGCGCCCGCATCGCCCGCGACCGTTCGAGGGCGTGATCCCACGCGGAGGAGGGCAGGCGCTCAAGGGCGGCGGCGCAGGCGGAGACGCCCGCCTCCGTCTGGCATACCAGGAGCCATTCATGGCCGGCGGCGAGCGCCAATCGCACCCGCGTGTCCCAGTCCCAATCGGTGCAGCCCCCCATCTCCAAGTCGTCGGGCAGGAAGCGGCCCCGCACGCCCCAGGGATTGTCGGCCACGGAACCCCGGTGGAGGCTGGCGGGCAATCCCCCGGTGTCGGGCAACTTGAGGTGGGCCACCATCACCAGCCGGTCCTCGTGACCCAGGGCGATAAAGGGTCTTACATTCTGCGCGATTCCAAAGGAATCGCGCAGTTCGGGAAGGCCCTGGTGGCTGTCGAGCACGGTACCGCCCAAGCCCGGGAAGTGTTTGAGGCAGCCGCGCACGCCCGTCGATTCAAGGCCGTGGAGGAAGGCGCCGGCCGCGGCGGCCACCTCGGCCGGATTCCGGCTGGCGCAGCGATCACCCATGCCCGTGCCGGGATTCCCGTCCCAGAGATCCGCCACGGGGGCGAAATCCACGTTGAAGCCGAGCAGGGCTAGGCCCTCGCCCCAAAGGCGGCCCCAGCCTTCGCAGGCGGTGGCGCCGCCCTCTTCCCAGATGGCGCGGAGGTTGGGCGTCTCTCCCACCCAGGGCCGCAGGCGGCTCACGGCCCCGCCCTCCTGATCCAAGGCGATGGCCAAGGGCGCGTCCTGACCCCAGCGTTCCTGAAGGCCCTCATTCAGGGCCTTCAGGAACGCTGGGCCGACGCTGGGATCCGGATCCAAATTGCGTCCAAAAAGGATGACGCCTCCCGGAGTGAGATCGGTGCGAACCTCCGCCGCGGTCCGGCCCGTGAAGCCCATCCAGAGAATGCCCTGCGCTTGACTCATGAGGCCACTTTATCCGGGACCGGCCCTCCCGCCCTCCCCAGGGCCAGCTCGAGATGCCGAAGGAAGAGGACGAAGTCGGGATCCATGGAACTGAAGGCGCTGCGCCCCTCGTAACCCACTGCCAGCACCCCGAAGGGCCGGGGGGCCGAGCCCGAGAGCAACACCGAGTGCGCCTCCGGGTATCCGAGCTGGCTCTCCCACCCCACCTCAAGCGCGCCCAGCGAGGCGGGGAGCCCCCGGGGGCCGTGCTCGTAGGCCAGGCGCCACCCCGCCGCGCCGGGCAGGTAGCAGGCGAGCCCATCGGGACGCCAGCGCGCCTGGAGGTGCTCCATGAAGAGGGCGAGGCTCCCATCTTCCGGCATGCGCTGGCTGGCCGCCGTGAGGTCGCAGAGGGCCAGGGCCTCCTGATAGAGGCTCTTGAGATCCTGGGTTCGGCCCATGACCTTCCGCTCCAGCTCGGTCTGGTATTCGCGCACCTGGCGCTGAAGGCGGGCATGCTCCAGGGCCCGGCTCACCACCATCTCGATCTGATTCAAGGTGAAGGGCTTTTGGATGAAGTCGTAGGCCCCATGCTGCAGGCTCTTGATCGCGCCCTCCATGGTGGCGTAGCCCGTGAGCACGACGCATACAGCCTGGGGATCCAGCCCCTTGATCGCCCCCAGCAGCTCCAGTCCGGAGGGGCCCCCGGGCATGTTGAGATCCGTGACGACGAGGGAGTAGTGGCGGGTGCGGATGCGCTCCAGGGCGCCCCGGGTGCCATCCACGGCCTCGGCCGTGAAGCTGCGCCCCAGCAGCGCTTCCACGAGGCCGTCCCGCCCCTCGGGATCGTCGTCCACGATGAGGATGGGTTCCTGGAAGGCCGTCATGAAGCCGCCTTCCCAAGGTTGGTGAGCTCGAACACCCGGGCCTCGATGAATAGGCGGAGGAGGCGGTGATCCAGGAGGCCGGCCTTGGCCTCCTCTTCGAGGATCTGGAGGCTGCGCTCCACGCTCACGGCCACCTTGTAGGGGCGATCGTGGGCCGCCAGGGCGTCGAAGACGTCGGAGATGGCCATCATCTTGCTCGGCAGGGGGATCTCATCGGAGGTGAGGCCTCGGGGGTAGCCCTTGCCGTTGAGGCGTTCGTGGTGGGCATAGGCGATGTCGGGCACGTTGCGCAGCTCTTCCGTCCAGGGGATCTGCACGAGGAACTTATAGCTGTGGGTGACGTGGCTCTCCACGGCCCGGCGCTCGTCGTGGCTGAGGCTGCCTTTGCGGATTTGAAGCATCTCGAAGTCGGCCGGCGTGAGCAGGGTGCGCTCCTCCCCGCTCCAGTGGTTGTAGGTGAGGGGCTGCACGTCGACGAGCCCCTCGCTCACGTCCTGGGGAAGGACGGAGGGTTCGTTGGCCCGCATGAGCAGGGCCACGAGGCGCTGGGTCTCCAGCACCACCTGCTCTTGCAGATAGGCCACCCTCCCTTCGGAAAAGGTTTCGCCGGACCGCCAAGCCCGTTCCATCTCACCCATCACCCGCTGGACGGCCCGCTGATGGAGGCGCTGGAAGATCAGTTCCAGGCGCTCGCCCTCGATCTTCTTGGCCTTCACGAGGAGGTGCTCGCGCACGCCCACCTTGCCGAAATCGTGCAGGAGGCTCGCGTAACGGATCTCGCGCAGCTGGCGGTCGTCGTAAAAGAGCTCGCCGAAGCCGTCCCCTTCCGTCTGGTTCACGGCCTCGGCGAGCCCCACGGTGAGGGTGGCCACCCGCGAACTATGGCCGCTGGTGCTGGGGTCCCGGGCCTCGATCGCCGTGATGGAGGCGTTCACGAAGCCCTCGAAGAGATGCTCGATCTCATCCTTCAATCCGAGGATCTCCCGGGTGCGCTCGTCCACCATCCGTTCGAGGTTGTGCTGGTAGTCCTCGTTCTGCCGCAGGAGGGCATAGTGCTCCAGGGCCCGCTTCATGCTCGCCTCGAATTCGGCGAGCTTGAAGGGCTTCTGGATGAAGTCGTAGGCCCCGTGCTTGAGGGCCTGGATGGCGGATTCCGTCGTGGCATAGCCCGTCATGAGGATCGTGAGGGCCTTGCTGTCGACCTCATGGATGGACTTGATGAGCTCCAGCCCGGTGAGGCCGCCGGGCATGTTCAGATCCGTGCAAATGAGGGGGAAGTGCCGTTCCTTGATCCGGGCCAGGGCCGCGTCGCCGCCATCGGCGCCCTCGGGGGCGTAGCCCTGCTCTTCGAGGGCTTCGATGAGAAGGGCCCTAAGGTCGGCCTCGTCGTCCACGACGAGAATGGGGATGGGGCGATTCAAGGGCAAAGGCGCTCCGTGCGTATCCACTCCTTCGGCGCGGAACGCCCTCCCCCTCAATTCTGGATCGTGGGCACTTCCTGCATGGAAATGGGGCACAGCCTGTTCACCCCGCACGGATGGTTCGGAGCCTGCGATCCGTGCGCGGCGAAAAATTGGGTGTGGAGGACGCGAAGGGCGTCGGGCGCCTCGCGGAGGGGCGCGGAGAAAAACAAAACGCAGAAAACGCAGAAGGCGCTGCGCGCCACGCAGAAACCGCCGAAGGGAGTACGACCCACCCGAACCACCGGCCTCCAAGGTTCAGGGCGGGGCTCAGGCCGGCCTT
>CAYWDR010000019.1:0-25810 GCA_964457075.1 uncultured Solibacteraceae bacterium | reverse complement strand
GCGGCCTTGGTGAGTTCGGGGACGATCTCGAAGAGGTCGCCCACGAGGCCGTAGTTGGCCACCTTGAAGATGGGGGCTTCGGGATCCTTGTTGATGGCGACGATGACCTTGGAGCTGGTCATGCCGGCCAGGTGCTGGATGGCGCCGCTGATGCCGCAGGCGATGTAGAGGGTGGGGCTGACCACCTTGCCCGTCTGGCCCACCTGCATGCTGTGGGAGAGGCCCCAGCCCGCGTCCACGGCGGCGCGGGAGGCGCCCACGACGCCGCCGAGGGCGTCGGCGAGCTCTTCGAGGAGCTTGAAGTTGGCGCCGTCCTTCATGCCGCGGCCACCGGCCACGATCACGTTGGCTTCGGTGAGGTCCACCTTGCCGCCGGCCTTGGCGAGGATCTCCTTCACCACGGCCTTGAAGTCGGCGGCGGGGGCGGGGAGGGCCTCGGTGGCGCCCGCGCCGGCCTTGGGGGTGGCGGGGAACACGTTGGGGCGGGTGGAGGCGATCTGAACGTCGCTGGAGAAGGTGGTGGTGGCCACGGCCTTGCCGGCGTACACGGGGCGCTCGGCCTGCAGCTTGCCGCCGGCCATGGAGAGGCCGGTGGCGTCGCTGGCGTATCCGGCCTGAAGGCGGGCGGCCACGCGGGGCAGCACGTCCTTGCCCATGGCGGAGGCCGAGGCGAGCAGCACGGTGGCGCCCTTGGCCTTCACCGCGTCGGCGATGGCGACCGCGAAGGCGTCGGAGGAGTAGGAGGCGAGGGACGCCGCTTCACAGGTGAGGATGACGTCGGCGCCGTACTGGGCGGCTTCGGCGGATCCGGCGGCGGAGGCGCCGACGAATAAGGCGCCAAGCTTCTTGCCGGATGCGTCGGCCAGGCGCCGGCCTTCGCTGAGGGCTTCCAGGGAGGGCTTGCGGACCTTGCCGTCCTTCAGTTCACAGAAAACGAGGATCATGGGTGTGCCTTTCGGTTCGACGGGATCTGTGAGCTAAAGGACCTTCGCCTCGTCCTTGAGCAGGCCGAGGAGGGACTTGGCCAGGCTGGCGGCATCGCCTTCGAGCTTGCGGCCCTCGGGACGGGCGGGGGGCAGGGTGAGGGCGGACCAGCTGGAGGCGGCGGCTAGGCCGGCGGCGTCGGCTTCCTCGATGGTCTTCTTCTTGGCGCCCATGATGCCCTTCAGGCTGGCATAGCGGGGCTCGTTGAGGCCCTTCTGGGCCGTGACGACGGCGGGCAGGGAGCCCTCCACGGCCTCGGCGCCGCCCTCGATCTCGCGTTCGGCGCGGAAGGTGGAGCCGGTGATTTCGAGCTTCACGACGACGTTGGCCTGGGCCCAGCCCAGGAGCTCGGCCAGCATGGGGCCCACGGCGGAGTTATCGCCGCCCATGCCCTTGTTGCCGGCCAGGATCAGATCAAAGCCCTTGTCCTTGGCGAAGGCGGCCAGGGCCGAAGCCACGGCGAAGGCGTCGCCTTGCCCATCGCCCTTGAGGAGGATCGCGTTATCGGCGCCCAGGGCCAGGGCGTTGCGGAGCACATCCTTGCCCTTGTCATCCCCCAGGGTCACGACGGTGACCTCGGCCTGGGCGGATTCCTTCAAGCGGATGGCCTCTTCCAGGGCGTACTCGTCGTAGGGCGAGGTGATCCACTTCACATCGGTGGGGTCCAGGGAGCGGCCATCGGCGGCCACTTTGACCTTCGTTTCGGTGTCGGGCACCTGCTTGAGGGCGACGAGGATCTTCATGGGAACTCCAAGGTGGGCGCGGAAAGCCCCGAAAGGGCGGCCCGGAACCACCAAGTCTATCCATTGGCGGGAGGCCTTACCACGCCCTAGAACGCGACCCATGGCACTTTTCAAGGACTTAGGAGAGGATGCCGAGGAAAGTCCTACCCAATATCAGGGGTCCCCCACCTCATGATCCCCCGTCGCCTCCTGTCAGCATGCCTCCTATCGGTGGCGCTGGAAGGTGTCGCCCAATCTCCCGGGCGGCGCCTGGAGGAGTACCAGGTGAAGGCCATGTACCTGGGGCATATCGGGGCCTACACGGATCGGAAGGATGGCGCTTCCTTCCTGGATTCAGCGCAGGTGTACCGGATCGGCGTGGTGGGGAAGAATCCCTTCGAGCAATTCCTGACCCAGGTTTACGCTTCCCAGACGGTGAAGAAGGCGAGGGTGAAGGTGGTTTTCCCCCGCACGCCCGAGGAGGCCCAGGAATGCCAAATGCTGTTCATCAGCCGCTCCGAGGCGGATCGGCTGGAGGAGATCCTGGGCTGGGTGAAGAGCCGTCCCGTGGTCACCGTGGGGGATACCCGGGGCTACGCCCAGCGCGGCGTGATGGTGAATTTCATCCTCGAAAAGGATCTCGTGAACTGGGAGGTGAACCTGGGGTCGCTGCGCAAATCAAGCCTCGTGATGGATCCGACCTTCCTGGATCTGGCCGTGCGCCGGATTGAGGGGGGGGAGCGATGAGGGAAGTCCCTCAGGGCCACCCCCAGAGCATCCGGCGGAAGCTCACCTACCTGATGGCCTTCATCACGGCCGTGGCCCTGCTCACGAGCGCCGGCGCCTACTTCGTCTATGAACTGGTTTCGATCAAGCGGACCCTCGGCCAGGAGCTGGTCACCCAGGCGGAAGTCGTGGCCTTCAACGCCAAAGCCACCCTGCGGTTCGACCGGTCCGATAGCGCCGCGATCGTGCTGGGGAGCCTCAAGGCCTCCCCGAACGTGGAGGCCGCCGCCATCTACGACGCCTCGGGGGAAGTCTTTCTCAAGGAGGGCGTGAAGGGGCGGCAGGCGGCGGTCTACCCCATGGAGCTGGATATCCGCGTGCTGCCGCGGGTGCCGGCCGAGCTGCCCCCGCCCCGTTTCGAGGATGGCCGGTTGGAGGTTTGGAGCGCCATCAGGGGCGAGGACGCGCTCCTGGGCTACATCTTCATCCGCAGCAATCAGACGGAAGTCCGCTCCCGCCTCGTGTACGCCATGCAGATCCAAGGCGTGATCCTGGTGGTGGTGTTCGGCCTCGTGCTCCTGGCCGGCAGCCGCCTCCAGCGCATGGTCTCCGATCCCGTGCTCGGGCTCGCGGAGGCCGCGCGCCGCATCAGCGAGGGGAACGACTACGGGATCCGCGTGGAAGAGACCGGGGGCGGGGAACTCAGGGAACTGGCCCACGCCTTCAATGGGATGCTCCAGGAGATCCAGCGCCGGGATCAGCAGCTCATCGAGAACCAGGGCCAGCTGGAAGTGCAGGTCGCCGAGCGCACGGACGAACTCATCCGGGTGAACACCCAGCTCCTCATTTCCAAGGAGAAGGCGGAGGACGCTTCCCGGGCCAAGAGCTCCTTCCTGGCCAACATGAGCCACGAGCTGCGCACGCCGCTGAACGCCATCCTCCTCTACAGCGAACTGCTGCAGGAGGATGCCCGGGACCAGGGGATGGATTCCCTCGTGCCCGATATCCAGAAGATCCACGGCGCGGGCAAGCACCTGCTCTCCCTCATCGACGGCATCCTCGACCTCTCCAAGATCGAGGCCGGCAAAATGACCCTCTACATGGAGGACGTCAAAGTCGCCGCCCTCATTTCCGAAGTGGTTTCCACCGTGAAGCCTCTCGTGGAGAAGAACCAGAATCAGCTGCGCGTGGAGGTGGATCCCGCCATCACCACCATCCGGGCCGACCTCACCAAGCTGCGCCAGACCCTCTACAATCTGCTGAACAACGCGTCCAAGTTTACCCAGCAGGGCCTCGTGGAGCTGAAGGTGGACATGGGCGGCGGCAAGGTGTTCTTTCGCGTGAAGGACAGCGGCATCGGGATGAGCCCGGAGCAGGCCCGGCGCATTTTCGAGGAGTTCACCCAGGCCGACGACAGCACCACCCGCCGCTACGGCGGCACGGGCCTGGGCCTCACCATCAGCCGGAGGCTGGTGCAGCTCATGGGCGGCGATATCCGCGTCTCCAGCGTTCCCGGCGAGGGGAGCACCTTCACGGTGGAGCTGCCCATCAGCGCCCAGGGCCAACCCAGCGCCTCCTCCACCGACGGCCATTCCGATGAGGCCACCGCCCGGGGCCGGCGGGCCACGGCCCTCATCATCGACGACGATCCCGCCATGCGGGACGCCATGTCCCGGGCCCTCGTCAAGGAGGGTTACTGGGTGGCGACGGCGGCGGATGGCCACGAGGGCCTGGAGGTGGCCCGGGCCCTCCATCCCGACGTCATCACCCTCGACATCCTCATGAACGGGGTGGACGGCTGGATGGTGCTGAGCGAACTCAAGGCGGACCGGCGCACCGCCTCCATCCCCGTGGTGCTGCTCACCATGGTGGAGGACAAGGAAAAGGGCTTCGCCCTGGGCGCCGCCGACTACCTCCTGAAGCCCGTGAGCGCTGAAACCGTGGCCCGCGTGCTGGATCACCACCGCAAGGGCCACCCGCCCTTCAACATCCTCGTGGTGGAAGACGATGAGGCCACCCTTGAGGCCTACAGCCAAATGGTGGAGCGCTCGGGCTGGTGCTGCCTTGCCGCGAAAAACGCATTGCAGGCCCTGGCCATCATGGAGGATCGCGTTCCGAACCTCGTGCTGCTGGATCTCATGATGCCGGGGATGGACGGTTTCGAGCTCGTGGCGGAATTCCAAGCCCATTCGACCTGGAAGGAGATCCCCGTGATCGTCGTGACGGCCAAGGACATCACCCCAGAGGATCGCGCGCGCCTGGATTGGCCCCAGATCCAGCGCGTGGTGCAAAAGGGCGGCCACGGGCGCAAGGAGTTGGTGGAACTCGTGCGGGAGATCATCACCCGGGCCCGGGGACCGGAAGGGAAGGGAACCTGAACATGCCGAAGATCCTGTTGGTCGAGGACAACGAACTCAACCGTGATTCCCTCTCCCGCCTCCTCAAGCGCCAGGGGTTGGACGTGATCTTCGCCGAGGACGGCGAAGCGGGCGTGCGGGTGGCCATGGCCGACCGACCCGACCTCGTGCTCATGGACATCGGCCTCCCCTTCATGGATGGCTTTGACGCGACCCGCACCATCCGGACCCAGGGTGGAAAGATGCCCATCATCGCCCTCACCGCCCACGCCCTGCAAAGCGATCAGGACAAAGCCCTCTCCGCGGGCTGCGACGATTTCGAGACGAAGCCCGTGGAGTTTCCCCGGCTGCTGGGGAAGATCAAGAAGCTGCTGGGAGTCGACTGATCGCGCCCCTGATAACCTTTCCGGATGCAGGCTCCGGACTTTAACGACGCGCTCGTCCTCACGGGAGGCGGCACGGGCGGCCACTACTTCCCCGCCGTGGCCCTGGCGGAGGGGGCCAGGGGCCGGTGGCCCGGCCTTCCCATCGCCTTCGTGGGCGCCCTGCGGGGCATCGAGGCCCGCAAGCTGCCGGAGAGCCCCTGGCCCCACCTCCTGCTGGAGGTGGAGGGTTTCCTGGGGCGCAGCCCCATGGCCATGGCCCGGGCCGCCTGGAAGACGTGGCTCGCCACATCCCGGCTCAAAGCCCTCTGGCGGACGCAGCGGCCCCGGGCGGTGATCGGCACGGGCGGCTACGGCGCGGGCCCCGCCCTGCTGGCCGCCCGCGCCCTGGGCATCCCCTACTTCCTGCACGAGAGCAACGCCGCGCCGGGGATGCTCGTGAAGCAGGTGGCCCCCGGCGCCCGCCGCGTGTGGTGCGGCATCGACGCGGTGAAACCCCTGCTCCCCGGCGCTGACTGCCTCACGGTGGGCACGCCCGTGCGCGCGGCCTTCCTGCGCCCCTTCCGTCCCTTGAAGGAACTCAAGGCCCCCTTCCAGCTGCTGATCCTGGGCGGCAGCGGCGGGGCCCGGGCCATCAACGAGGCCATGTTCCTGGCGGCGCCGCCCCTGCTGGAGCAGTTCCCGGACTGGAGCATCCTCCATCAGGCCGGCCCCGCCGAGTTCGAGCGGCTCAAGGATCGCCCCCGGGAATCCCGCCACGAGCTGGTGCCCTTCATCGAGGACATGGCCCAGGCCCTTGAGGACAGCAGCTTCGTCGTGAGCCGAGCCGGGGCCAGCACCTGCGCCGAGCTGAAGGCCGTGGGGCGCGGCGCCCTGATGATCCCCCTCCCCAACAGCGCGGGCGATCACCAGCGCCGCAACGCCGAGGCCCTGGGCCGGGAGAACCGCGTGGTCGTCTCCCTCCAGCAGGCCAACCTCCACGACTTCATCGAGGCCCACTGCGCCTCCCACATGGCCACCCCCTACGCGCGGCTGAAGCTGGCCAAGGCGCCGGAGCCCAACCGGGCGGTGGAGCTGTGCCTGGAAGACCTCGAAGCCGGGCTGGGGAGCCCCCTCACTCGTCCGTGATCCGCCCATCCGCCCGCGGATCGAAGTCCATTCCCGCCTTGCGGCAGGCGCCCATGAAGGCTTCGCGGTCGCCGGCGTGGCGGTAGGCGTCCATGGCCTCGACCCGGTGGTTCTGCACGAGGTCCGCGAGGGCCTCCGCTTGGGTGTGCTGGCCGTAGCGGGCGCCCTTTTGCACGTTGGGGACCTTATCCAAGGCACCGGCCCGCAGGAGCTCCGCCAGACCGGGGGTGTTGAAGAGCGTCTCCTGGGCGAGGGCCAGGCCGCCGCCGGCGCGGGGGACGAGGGCCTGGCCGACCACGGCCTTCAGCCCCTCGGCTAGAAGGGCGTGGACCCAAGGGCGGCGTTCGGGGGGGAAGGCGCCTTCGATGCGCCGGAGGGCATCCAGTGCGCTGGGGGCGCGCAGCACCACCATCACGAGACGGCCTTCGCAGGCGGCCTCCAGAAGGGGCTCCAGGCCGGGGCCGCCCGCCCACTCGTCCACGGCGATCAGATCGGGGCGCTGGCGCAGCGCCGCGCGGATGGCGCGGGCCTGCCGCTCGCCGTCACGGCCGATCTCCCGCTGGCGGGCGAGGCCCGGGCCCTCGGGGAGGGCGTACTCGATGGCATCCTCGAGCGTGACGATGAAGGCTTCCCGCTGGGCGCGCACCAAGGCGAGCAGGCAGGCCAGCGTGGAGGTGCGGCCGCTTCCCATGGGGCCCGTGAGGAGCACGAGGCCGCGATTGAGGCTGGCGAGCCGGCGCACCTCCTCCCGCAGGCCCAGGCTCTGGGCGTCGGGCACGCCCCGGGGCAGCAGCCGCAGGGCCAGGGCCGGGCCCGCGCTGCCGTGGAGCAGGTTGGCCCGCAGGCGGCATTGCCGCTTGGGATGATCGACGGCGAATTCCACGTCGCTTCCGGTGGCGAAGGCCTCCTGCGCCTTCTTGGGCGCCAACTCCTTGATGAGGGCCTCGACCTCGGAGAGGAGGGTCGGGCCGAGATCCTCCCACGGGGTGAAGCGCCCCTGGGCCTGGGCGATGGGCACCTCCTCGGGGTTGAGGAAGAGATCCGACGCGCCCGTGGAGAGGAGGCGGCCCAGGTAGGTTTCGAGACCCCGGGATTCCGGCACGACGGCCACGGGCCCTGTGGCGGCGCCGCCCTCCCGGTGGGCCCCCTTGGCCACGCCCCGGGCGGCGACGATCCGCGTGCCGTAGGGGGTCTTCACGAAGACCACCGTGAACCCGTTGCCCTCGAAGGGGTAATGGAATTGCACCTTTTCGCCCCTCAGGTAGGGGGTCTCGAATTCCTTGGGCAGGATCTCCTTGGCGAGGCCGTCCAGCACCGTCCCGAGGGATTCCTGAACGCCGAGGTTCTGCCGGTAGCCGCCGGGCAGATCCATGGCGGGGAGTTCGCCGGGATCCAGGCGCAGGGTCTGGCCTTCCTTTTGGATCAGGAGGGAGAGCAACTTGTCGATCTTGGCCATGGGACACCAGAAGGAATCAATTTAATTTGGATGTATGTCGTCAAATTGCAAGTGGTGATCATGAATTCCGGTCGCTTGCGGATGCTAAAAGCTTGGTTTGCCGGGAGATGGATGGGGATCCGCTAATCTGCTTCAACCCATGTCCGGATTCCCCAACCTCCCCCTCAGCGCCAAGGTGAGCGTGCTTCGCGGCCTGGGCCCGGCCCGCGCCGTGGCCCTGCAGGAGGCGGGGATCGAGACCTTGAGGGACCTGCTGCTGGGGCTGCCCTACCGCTATGTGGACCGCGGAGAGCTCACGCCCTTGGGCAAGCTGGATACCTGGGGCTTCGAACATGGGGGCCACGCCGGGGAGCCCATCACGGTGCTGGGCACGATCACGGATCTGCGCCAGGCGGCCACCCGGGTGCGGCACATGATGCTCACGGAGGTGCTGCTCGAGGACGGCAGCGGATCCCTGCGCCTCCTCTTCTTCAACCAGCCCTGGCTGGCCAAGAGCCTCAAGGTGGGAGACCGCCTCCTGGCCTGGGGGCCCCTGGCCGTGGGTCGCGCGGGCCTGGAGCTGCGCGGCCCCGCCTTCGAGCGCTTCAATAAGGAGGATGAGGGGGCCTGGATCAAGCGCTTCCTGCCCCTCTACCGCCGCATCGGCCCCCTTTCGAGCCGCGTGCGGGCCCAGATGGCCCAGGAGGCCCTGAATCGCGTGGAGCCCGAGGAATGGCTGCCCATGGAGCTGCGGAAGGGATTCCCGGGCCCCGCCGAGGCCCTGCGCCACCTCCACCAGCCCCCGGACGACGCCGATCCCCGGGCCCTGGCCCTGGGCACCAGCCCCGCCCATCAGCGGCTGGCGGCGGAGGAGCTCTTCGCCTTCGCCCTGGGCATCGCCCTGCGCCGGGCGGGGCGCCTCCATCGGAGGGGCCGCGTGGTGCCCACCTCCGCCGAGCTTCGGGAACGCCTCAAGGCCTACCTCCCCTTTCCCCTCACGGGGGCCCAGCGCCGGGCCTTCCGGGAGATCGTGGCGGACCTCACCTCCGGCCGCGTGATGCACCGCCTCCTCCAGGGGGACGTGGGCAGCGGCAAGACCCTCGTGGCCTTCCTCAGCCTCGCCATGGTGGCCGAGACGGGCGGGCAGGGGGCCTTCCTCGTTCCCACGGAGGTGCTCGCCCGCCAACATGCCGAGAGCCTCGCCCGATACCTGGGGCCCGAGGCCGGGCGCCTGCAGCTCCTCCTGGGCGGCATGAAGGCGGCGGAAAAGCGCGCGGCGCTGGCCCGCATCGCCTCCGGCGAGGCCGCCTACGTGGTGGGCACCCACGCCCTCTTCCAGGAATCCGTCGCCTTCCGGGATCTGCGCCTCGTCGTCGTGGACGAGCAGCACCGCTTCGGGGTGAAGCAGCGGGAGGCCCTCAAGGAGAAGGGCGGCGATCCCCACTTCCTCGTCATGAGCGCAACGCCCATCCCCCGCAGCCTCGCGCTCTCGCTATTCGGCGATCTGGATCAGTCCGTGCTCGACGAGCTGCCCCCGGGGCGCCAGCCCATCAAGACGGCCCTCGTGGACCCCGATCGCGCCGAGCGGGCCTGGGAGCGGGTGCGCCGCGAGCTGGCCGAAGGCCGCCAGGCCTATGTCGTGAGCCCCAGCATCGATCCGTCCGACGAAGGAAAGGTGCAGCTGCGGGATATCCAGGCCATGGAAGGGCTCCTGCGGGGCATCTTCCCCGGAGTCCCCCTGGAAGCCGTTCACGGCCGCCTCAAGGCCGATGAGATGGCGGCCCGCATGGGGCGCTTCGTGCGGGGAGAGTCGCGCATCCTCGTGGCCACCACGGTGATCGAGGTTGGGGTGGACGTGCCCAACGCCACGGTCATGGTCGTCGATCATGCGGAGCGCTTCGGCCTCTCCCAGCTCCACCAGCTGCGGGGGCGGGTGGGGCGCGGCGCCCACGCGAGCCATTTCGTGATGATGAGCGGCTCGGAAACGGAACGGCTCAAGATCCTCGTGCAAACCCAGGATGGATTCCGGATCGCGCAAAAGGATCTGGAGCTGCGGGGGCCCGGGGAGTTCTTCGGTACGCGGCAATCCGGCGTGCCCCAGTTCCAGGTGGCGGATCTCGTGCGGGACCGGGCCCTCCTGCAGCGCTGCCGGGAGGTGGCGGAGAAGACCCTGGAGGCCGGGCTTTCCGAGGCCCAGCAGGCCTGGCTTCAGCGGGAGCAATCGCGGCTCAAACTTGCGGAGGTGGGTTGAACCGTCCCCTACTTCAGGAGGCCTGAGACCACCCGCCCCCGGATGGGCTCGGGCACGAGCTCCGTGAGGTCCCCGCCGAAATGCCCGATCTCCCGCACCAGCTTGGAGCTCACGGCCGAGTACTTCTCCTTGGGCATGAGGAAGACCGTCTCCAGCTCCGGAGCCAATTTGCGATTCATCAGGGCCATCTGGAATTCGAATTCGAAATCGCTGAAGGCCCGCAGCCCCCGCACGATGAACTGCGCCTTCCGCTGTCGCGCGAAATCCACGAGCAGGCCATGGAAGGATGTGATCTCCACCTTCTTCATGTCCTTCGTCATCTCCCGCAGGAACTGGATCCGTTCCTCCACCGAGAAGGCGGGCTGCTTCGCTTCGTTTTGCAAGACGGCGACCACCAGCCGGTCCACGAGCTTATCCGCCCGCTGGATGAGGTCGAGGTGCCCGTAGTGCACGGGGTCGAAGGATCCAGGGTAGATGGCGATGCGCAAGGGGGCCTCGGGCTAGGTGACAACCAGCATGACATGGCCGCAGGCTGCTAGCCTTTTCCCATGTCCACTCGCCTCACCATCGGCCTCCTCTTCGGCGGGGAATCCCCCGAGCACGAAGTGTCCATCGTCACGGCGCGATCCATCGCGCAGCATCTGGATCCGGCGCGCTACGAGGTGAGGCCCATGGGCATCGCCCGCAACGGCGTGTGGGTGGTGGCGGGGGATCCTTTCGCGCGGCTGGCGGCGGGCGAGATCCCGGCCCGCAGCGAGCATCCCTTCCTGCCCCTGGAGCGAGGCGCGGAATCGACGCCGCTGCCGGATCTCTTCTTCAACGCGCTCCACGGCGCGGGCGGCGAGGATGGCCAAATCCAGGGCTACCTGGAACTGCTGCACCGGCCCTATACCGGGGCGGGCCTGCTGGCCATGGCGGCGGGCATGGATAAGTGGATCACCAAACGCATCTGGGAGAGCGAAGGCCTGCCCGTGGTGCCTTACGTGGGGCTCACGGAGGAGCGTTGGCGGCACCAGCGGGAGGCCTGCCTCGCCGCGGCGGCGCGGCTGGGCCTGCCCCTCTTCCTCAAGCCCGCCAACCTCGGCAGCAGCATCGGCGTGGTGAAGGTGAAGGCGGCCGCGGAGCTGCCCTCGGCCTTGGACAAGGCCTTCACCTACGACCGCCGCGTGCTCGTGGAGCAGGGCTTGGACGTGCGCGAGATCGAGGTGGCTGTCCTGGGCGGGGAGGATCCCTTCGTATCCCAGCCGGGTGAGGTGCTCGTGGCCGACGAGTTCTACACCTTCGAGGACAAGTACATCGCGGGCAAGAGCACCACCCAGATCCCGGCCGACCTCCCCGTGGAACTCGCGGACCTCATCCGCAAGCAGGCGGGCCAGGCCTTTCAGGCGCTCGATGCCTATGGCATGGCCCGGGTCGATTTCTTCCTGGAGCGCCTCTCCGGCAAGATCCATCTCAACGAGATCAATTTGATCCCCGGATTCACGAGCATCTCCATGTACCCCAAGATGATGGCCGCCAGCGGCATCCCCTATGGGGAGCTCCTGGATCGCCTCATCGAGCTGGCCCGGTGCCGCCACGATCAGATGAAGGCCAAGGATAAGGGCTTCCAGAGCGGGACGGGCTGGTTCCAGGCCTAGGAGCGGTAATGGGATGACCCGCTTCGGCCGATAAAGCCCCACGGGGGGCTCATGGACGCCATTTCAAGTGCTTTGTCGGGACTCCAGGCGGCCTCCAACCGTCTCCATGCCGGCGGCAACAACGTGGCGAACCTGCTGAGCGAGGGCTACCAGGCGACGAGGGTGGACCTGGGAGATCAGGCATCCGGGGGGGTGCGGGTTTCCCAGGTCACGAAGGATCAGACGCCGGGCAACCCCGGAGGTTCCAACGTGGATCTGGCCCGTGAGTTCACTCAATCCTTCCTGGATGGACTGCTCTACAACGCCAATTTGAAGGTGGTCCAGACCGAGGACGAGCGCCTTAAATCCACCTTGGATCTGAGGGTCTAGCCCACGGCCCAGAGCTGATAGCCTTTTCCCATGCATCCGCGCGCCTGGCTCTGTGTACTATCCCTCCCGCTGGTGGCGGCCTTCAGCCTGCCCATCCTTAAGCCCCAGGCTCCCGCGCCGAAGCCGAAGAGCGGCGCCGCGACGGTGGATCCGCTGGCGGGCCTCTCGGATATTCAGGACGTGCTTTCGCTCGTCCAGCAGAACTACGTGGATCGCCCCGATATGGAGAAAGTCATCGGCGGAGGCATCCAAGCGGTGCTGGAGCGGGCGCACCCCCTGAATAGCCTCCTGAGCCAGGAGGAGTTGCGCGCGCCGGAGCCGGGCCCCGCCGAGGCGGGATTGAAGGCCATCAAGCGGGGCGGTCAGGGGCTCTATGCCCAGGTGATCGCCGTGATTCCGGGGGGCCCGGCGGCCCAGGCGGGCGTGCAGGTGGGCGACGTGATCCGCAAAGTGGATGGGGATAGCGTGGGCTCCCTCAGCGCCTTCGAGCTGGAACGCCGGCTGAAGGGGACCGAGGGCAGCAGCCTCACGCTGTTCCGCTTCGCCGCCGCCACCAACGAGCAAAACAAAGTCGTGATCACCCGCCGCAGGCTGGCCGCCCGCGCCATGGAACTGAAGGCGGACGCCCAAGGGCTTCGCGTCGTGGTTCCCGACTTCAATTCCGGCCGTGCCATGGAATTGCAGAAGCTGCTTACCGCGCAGGATCGCCAGAAACCCTTGGTGCTCGATCTCCGGGAATGCTTCGACGGTTCTCCCGAGGAGGCCGGGCGTGTGGCCGCCCTCTTCATCCCCAGCGGCCCCTTGGGCACCCTCCAGGAGGCCGGCAAGGCCGAGCAGGTGCTGAAGGCGCCCGGGGGCCAGCCCATGGGCTTCGGCCGCGTGGCCCTCTTCCAATCGCCCTCCACCCAAGGCGCGGCCGAGCTGCTCGCCTCCGCCTTGAAAAAGGCCGGCCTGGCCGTGGTGGGCGAGCGCAGCCTGGGCCTCGTGGTGGAGCGGGCCCGCTTCCCCCTCCGGCAGGGCGGCGCGGTGGAACTCGTGCATCGCCGCTATGTCGGCGCCGGCGGCGAGAAGCTGGATCGCCAGGGCGTGGTGCCCACGGCGGCCGTGCGGGGCAAGGACGAAGCGGATCATCTGAACAAGCTATGGGAGGCGGCCCTGAAGCCCGTGGCCGCGCCCTCCCCTGAAGCGGCCAAGGCCGCCTGATGGCCAAGCGAAGGTCCAGCGGGGGGGGCGGCATCTCCACCCCTAAGCTGCTCTTGGGCGCGGCGCTGGCCGTGGGGCTCGGGCTCATCCTCGGCCTCGTCTTCGGGCAGCAGGCCTGCGATCGCAAGCCCTCGCCAAAGGGCGCGCCGAAGACGGCCAAGCCCTCGCCGAAGCCCCACGGGGAGCCCAAGACCGAATCCGGACCGAAGGTGGAACCCTCCGCGCCCAAGGGCGCCCCCATCGTCCCGAAGGCCGAAGCGTCCAACGTCCCCCGCCTTTGCATCATCATCGACGACCTGGGCTACGCCCCCCCAGAGCTGGTGCGCCGCCTCTGCAGCCTGCCCGTGCCCTTTTCCGTGGCGGTGCTGCCCTACCAGGAGCACACCAAGGAGAGCGCCCACCTGGCCCACGATCTGGGCAAGGAAGTGCTCCTCCACCTGCCCATGGAGGGCCTCGCGACGAAGGACCCGGGACCCGACGCCCTGCTGGCCAACCTCGACGAGCCCGAACTGCGCCGCCGCGCCAAGAAGGCCCTGGGCGAGATCCCCCATGCCGTGGGCACCAACAACCATATGGGCAGCCGCCTCACCGCCGACCGCGCCCGCATTACTTGGGTGCTGGAGGAGGTGAAGCAGCGGAAGTTCTTCTTCGTGGATAGCCGCACCAGCAAGGAAACGGTGGCCGAGGACGTGGCCCGCGGGCTCCACATCCGCACGACCCGGCGCCACGTGTTCCTCGACGACGACAAGGCCTTCGCGGAGATCGAGAAGCAGTGGGACCGTGCCCTGGCCCTGGCCAAAAAGGATGGCGAGGCCCTGGCCATCGGCCACATCTACCCGGAGACCGTGGAGGCTCTGGAGAAGCTGGTGCCCCGAGCGAAAGGAGAGATCCGCTTCGTGAAGGCCAGCGAAGTCGTGAAGTGAACCGGGCGCGTTAACGCGACGGTATTTGTGACGCCGCAAGAAAGACCTAACGCGAATGGCCCTTCGGGCCTCGCGAATGAACCTCGCGGGGACATCTCAGGTCCTCCGGGCTTCGCCCCGCGCCACGAAGGTGGCGCGCCTGCAGGGCCGGGGCGGCGCCGGACTTTCAATTGGGCCGCCGCCGCCCGGGCCCCGCAGGGGAGGACCGCCGAGTGCTTACGGCCGTCTTCGCGCGCATCGCGTGCCCGAAGGGCTATTCGCGTTCATTAGCGTTTCGCGGCTCGATGCCCGCGAATGGCACCATCCAGGCGGTAGTGGCGGATCTAGATGCAGGAACACCTTAGGCGCTGGGTTTAGCCCCCTTTGGCCGATCCTATTTCGTTTTTTCTCACTGGTCCTCGCTGTCCTCACCGGCTGATTTCTTTGTTGGCCAGTGAGGGCCAGTGAGAACGGTGAGAAAGATAGAGGGCATCAGCCCCTGCCTGCGGCGACCTTTCCCGAAAACTTGGCGGCGTGCTCCATGGCGAAGGCGCGGAAGGACCGGGGCTTCCGGCCCAGCACCGCCTCCACGCCGTGGGTGGTGTAGTCCCCCACGCCCATGCGGAAGGCATCCAGGAGCTCCACCACCGCCTGGGCCAGCCAGG
The DNA here is from genome assembly GCA_964457075.1 of uncultured Solibacteraceae bacterium. Classification (GTDB taxonomy): domain Bacteria; phylum Acidobacteriota; class Holophagae; order Holophagales; family Holophagaceae; genus JAFDVN01. Next base: position 11,048 of record CAYWDR010000019.1, on the reverse strand, counting down.
GAGATAGGCCCGCGCCCTGCATGGCGTTTTCCGCCTCCAGGGGGCTCACGGGGATGTAGGCGACGGCGTGGCCCACGGCCTCGCTGAGCTCCGCCGCCATCTCCCGGAAGCTGAGGCTCTCGGGGCCCGTGAGGGTGAGGATCCCGGGGGGTTGCTCGGGATGCAGGAGGCTGTGGGCCGCCACTTCGGCGACATCCCGCAGGTCCACGCAACCCACGCGGCCCTCGCCCATGGGGGCGTAGAAGTCGTGGTGCCCGATGATGCTGGGGGCAGACGCGAGGAGGTTCTGCATGAAGTAGTGGGGCCGGAGGATGACGGAGGGGACCTTGGATCGCACCAGCGCGGCGTCCGACTCGCCGTGGAGGCTCAGGAGCTTGACGGGCGAGGTGGGGTCCGCTCCGGCGGCACTGAGCCGCACGAGGCGGCGCATTCCGGCGTTCCCGGCGGCCTGGATGAAGGTGGCGTTCCACGCCACCTGTTCGGGGCAGGGCGGGCACAGAAGGAAGGCGCGATCGGAATCCTCCAGGAGGAGATCCAGGAGGCCGTGCTCCTCCAGATCGCCTTGCGTGAACTCCAGATCCTGGAAGTGGTCCTCGGGCAGGTTCATCCCCTCGAAGAGGGCCGAGGCGGCCTGCACGTTTCGCGTGAGCACCCGCACCTGGGCGTCCTGGGCGAGGAGGGCCTTGACGAGCTCCCTTCCCACCTTGCCCGTGCCGCCGATGACCAGGATCCGGTTTCGGTCTCGCATGGCTCCTCCTGGGATGCGCGAGTACCAAGGTAGGCCTGGGCCGGAGGGCCGGAAGGCTGGGGATCACCCCTTTTTACGGATCTGGACCACCTTGTCGATGACGGCGTGGGCTTCCCCCTGGTCGTCCACGAGGGTGATGGTGTAGTTCCGATCCACCTTCTGACCCGAGGCCGCCGCCTCGCGGATGGCTTCCAGCTCCGCCTCGTCGATCCGGAACTCGGCCCGGAGCGTGGTGCGGCCCGGCTTGCGGAAGCGGATGCCGGCGGCCTTGTCCCACACCACGTAGCCGGGGCCGAGGATTTGAATGAGCATCAACATGTAGAAGGGGTCCACGGCCCCGTACAGGCTTCCGCCGAAGATGGTGCCCACGTAGTTGCGGGTGCGCAGGCTGAGGGGCAGCTTCACCCGCACGACCCGCCAATCGTCGGCGATGAAGGTGACCCGTCCTCCCGTGCCCCGGTAGCAGGGCCAGAAGTTGAAGATCCACCGGGCGGCCCGGGTTCGCATGGATTCGCGCATGGGACGTAGGCTAGCGTTTGGATTTCCGGGCACCAAACGCTACTTCGAGTCAGGCTCCCGCCGCCGGAAGTGAACGACCTTCTCCACCACCGCATGCACCTCGCCATGGGCGTCTTTCAATTCCACGGTGTAGGTGCGATCCACCTTCGGGCCTTCGGCCAGGGCCGCCCGGATGGCCTTCAGTTCCCCATCCTCCACGCGCAGCTCCGCGAAGAGGGCCGCTCGGCCCGGGCGCTTGAAGCGGATGGTCGCGGCCTTGTCCCACACCATGGTGCCCGGGCCGAGGACCTTCCGGTACATGAGCACGAAGAGGGGATCCACGGCGGCGTAAAGGCTGCCGCCGAAGTGGGTGCCATAGGCGTTCTTCGTCCGCCACCCCAAGGGCACCTTCACCCGCACCGTGCGCCAATCCGAAGCCAGGAAGACGAGCCGGGCCCCCGTGCCCAAGTAGCAGGGCCACAGATTGATCAACCAGCGGTATCGCCAGGAACGCCAGGATTCAGACTTTGCGGAGATCATTAGGGCAATTATTGCCCCAATGATCTCCGCAAAGCTACAGGCATCACGAGATTTAAAACCGGATGGTGATGTTTTCGCCCTCGTTGACGTGGACGGTGTCGATGAAGCGCACCTTGCGGTCGGTGTAGGTGAGGATGAGGCTCTTGGTGCGGATGCCGTGGCCGAAGAACTGGACGCCGTCCAGGAGGTTGCCCGTCGTGACGCCGGCGGCGGCGAAAATCACCTGCTGGCCCGGGCAGAGCTCCTCGGTGGTGTAGATCTTGTCAAAGCGGGCCCCCATGGCCTCGGCCTTCTCGCGGCTAGCGGTGTTGGTGTCCACGACGAGGCGGCCCTGGATCTCGCCGTTGAGGCACTTGAGCGCCGCGGCGCTGAGCACGCCCTCGGGGGCGCCACCCGTGCCCATGACGCAGTGGATGCCCGTGCCGCCCACGGCGGCCGAGATGGCGGCGCTGAGATCGCCGTCGCCGATGAGCTGGATGCGGGCGCCGGCTTCGCGGATCTCCTGGATGAGGGTGGCGTGCCGCTCGCGATCGAGCACGGACACGGTGATCTCGCCGATGGGGCGCTCCAGGGACTTGGCGACGGCCGCCAGGTTTTCCTTCACGGGGGCGTCGAGGTGCACCTTGCCCTTGGCGGCGGGGCCCACGACGAGCTTTTGCATGTAGAGATCGGGGGCGTGCAGGAGGCCGCCGCCCTCGGTGGCCGCCAGCACGGCGATGGCGTTGGGGGCGCCGGTGGCGCAGAGGTTCGTGCCCTCCAGGGGATCCACGGCGATGTCCACGGCGGGGTTGCCGTTGCCCTTGCCCACCTTTTCGCCGATGTAGAGCATGGGAGCTTCATCGCGCTCGCCCTCGCCGATGACGATGGTGCCATCCATGCGCACGCTCTCCATGGCCTTCCGCATGGCCTCCACGGCCAGCTTATCGCTGTGCTTGCGGCGGCCGTGCCCGATGCTTCGGGCGCAGGCGATGGCGGCCTGCTCCACGACGCGGAGGAACTCGAGGGATAGGGTGGCTTCCATGGGGGACCTCAGGCTTGAGTCTGGAGACTGGAGGCCGGAGGCCCCAGCGGACGCGCCTTCGGCACGGCCATCCTCCAGACTACAGCCTCCGGCCTCCGGCCTACAGCCTGCAGGTTAGACGAGCCGGCCGGTGCTCTGGCGGATCCAATCCAGGAAGGCCTCGGAGCCGGCCTCCACCTGGAACATGAGGATCTCGGGGACCTCGTAGGTATGCAGATCCGTGATCACTTCGCTGACGCGGGGGAAGAGGTCGCTCTGAGTCTTGATGATGAGCATGACCTCCTCATCGAGGTGGGTCTCGCCCTTGAAGTAGTAGTAGCTCTTCACGCCCGGGAGGATGTTCACGCAGGCGGCGAAGCCCTGATCCACCAAGGCCGCGGCGATGGTGAGGGCGGTCTCCTCGCTGCCGCAGGTGGTAAGGACGGTGCACACGTCAGACATCGAGGGGCTCCCCGCGCGAGACCCCAGTGTTGCACACCGATGACGGTTTGGAAATGGGACAGACAGACCCTGGGCCGGGGATGCGGTCGGACAAAAAGGATTGGTGGGGAAAGGATACCAGAGGCGGGAATGGGGAAGGAGGTGGGAAAAAGAGGGGAAGGTGCCCTGGGGGGAGGGCGGGGAATCCGGTGGGGCCTCCAGATCGCCCGCGGCGCCTGGAGGGAAATTTCGAGATCTGCGCGACGACAATTGCACTTGTGCCCATGCCTCAAAGGGGCCCGATGGGCGGAGGTCAGTCGAATTGATCAGAATCGCCCGGTTGGTCCCATGATGCGAATTTGAGCCCAGAGCATTGATGAAGGACCGATAAAGGACCATATTAAGTCTTATCGAGGTCCCCATGCAGTACTCTTCCCAGGTCAAACCCATCACCCACCTCAAGACTCACGCGGCTGAAGTGCTGCTCCGACTCGCGGAGTGCCGGGAGCCCTTGGTCATCACTCAGAACGGAGAAGCGAAGGCTGTTCTTCAGGATGTGGCGAGCTTCGAGGAAACCCAGGAGACCCTGGCGCTCCTCAAGCTGCTGGCGGTCGGTAATCGAGAGGTTGAGGAAGGACGGACCAGCTCCCTATCCGCAGTCAGCAAGCGTTTGCGTGCCAAGATCCGATCCTGATGAAATACGACGTACGGATCACTGAGGGAGCGGAACGCGACCTTGCCGAGATCGTGACCTACCTGATGGAGCACGAAGGTTCCCAGGTTGCCGACCGGATACTGGAAGGGCTTCTCGACACAGCCGACAACCTCACCGTGTTCCCTGAGCGCGGCTCACATCCGAAGGAGCTGCTGAAGCTGGGGATTCGAGACTTCAGGCAAGTGATGTTCCAGCCGTACCGGCTGATCTACCGCATCGTGGGGCGCAAGATCTTTCTGCTTGTGGCGGCTGATGGGCGGCGGGACTTTCAGAGTCTTCTGGAGAGGCGGGTGCTGATGGGCTAGCTCGCATCGGACGAGCGTGACGAAGCCTAGCGATAACGCTGGAAAAAACTCGCGGGAACCCCGTGACGGCTCCCGCGGTTGCTGAAGGAATTGGTCGGGGCGAGAGGATTCGAACCTCGCGGCTGGCTGGCCCCGGCCCCGCTTCGGTTTCGACAGCCCTTTGTGGGCTGCCAAAACCGGGGGCCTACCGGGCGGCCAGCCTTTCTCGGAGGTTCGAATCCTCTCGCCGGCCCGCTGGAAAGGGAACGCGGGAGCCATGAGCCGGCTCCCGTGTGATCACTGGGAATTGGTCGGGGCGAGAGGATTCGAACCTCCGACCTCTCGGTCCCGAACCGAGCGCTCTACCAGGCTGAGCCACGCCCCGAAAGGATTGAGGATAACGCGGCGGGCGGCCAGCGTCCACAGGCATCGCGGCCCGGCCTCAGGAGCGGCGATGGCGGCGGCCGGCGCCCTGGAGTTTGTCGATGAGGGCGTCGAAGGTGAGGGGCGCCTGAGGCTCGGGGCGTAACTCGGGCACGGGGGGGTCGCAGGGAAGCACCTGGACGGTGTTCGCTCGGAGGCGGAGGGCTTCGAGGAGCCGTGCCTGCACTTGCGGCCAGGCGGTTTCGGCGGCTTGGCGGAGACTGCCGATCATGGACACGTCCCAGCAGCCGATGGTGAGGACGCCTCGCCGGAACGAGAGCAGGCGGGTGCGATCCGCGAGGTGGGGGCCCACGATGAAATCCCAGGCCCTCCGCAGGCGCGCTTCGGCCTCGGCGGTGCGGGCGTCGGGGCCCAGGCCCGCGGGCCTGCCAGAGAGGGGCTTGAGTCCTCCGCTCCGCTTCACAGGCGCTTCTTCCAGCGGGGCGGGGCGAGGGGGGCGCAGGCGCGCTGGCCGTTGAGGAGCACGGGGCTGGCGAGGGTGGGCACCATGCGGCCGCTATCCTCGTCCAAGAGGGGCTGGATGAGGTGATGCAGTTCGCCGGCCTTGCGGAAGAGCACGTCGTCCACGGTGCGCACGCGGCTGGCGGGGATGGCGTTTTGATCGCAGAAGGCCACCACCTCGTCGGCGCGCCGGGGGGCGAAGCGGCGCTCGATTTCGGCCACGAGGTTGGCCCGGTCCTCCACCCGGCCGCGATTGCGCCGCCACTCCGGGTGGGCGCCCAGATCGAGGTCCAGCCAGAGGGCGAGGATCTCGAACTGCTTGTCGGAACCCACGCCGATGGCGATCTCGCCATCCCGGCAGGGGAAGGTCTGGTAGGGCACGATCTGCGGGTGCCCGTTGCCGTAGCGGGCGGGCCGCTCGCCCGTCATGAGGGTGCTGGCGGCGACGTTCACGAGGCCGGAGATGGCGGCTTCCATCAGAGGCACTTCCACGTGCAGGGGTTCTCCCGTGCGCTCGCGGTGCAGGAGGGCCGCCTGGATGCCGTTCGCGAGGTAGAGGCCCGCGAGCACGTCCACCAGGGCCACGCCCACCTTCATGGGGCGGCCGTCCTCCTCGCCCGTGATGCTCATCCAGCCGCTCTCGGCCTGGAGGATGAAGTCGTAACCGGCGCGCCGGGAGGCGGAGACGTCCGAGGCGAATCCCCGCACGGAGGCGAGGATGAGCTTGGGGTAGATGCGGTGGAGGCGTTCCCAGGTGAGGCCCAGGCGTTCGGCGCTATCGGGGAGGAAGTTTTCCACGAGGACGTCCGCGGCCACGAGCAGCTCTTCGAGGCGGGCCTTTCCCTCGGGCGTGTGCAGATCGATGGCCTCGTTGCGCTTGCCGCGGTTGGCCGCGCGGAAGTAGGCGCTCTCGCCCGCGTCCCCCTCGTCGAAGGGGGGGCCCCATCCACGGGTGGGATCTCCCTCCGGGGGCTCCAGCTTGAGGACCTCGGCTCCGAAATCCGCCAGGAGTTGGGTTCCAAAAGGCCCCGCGAGGATGCGGGAGAGGTCCACGATCTTCAGCTTTCGGAGAGGCGTTGCAGGCATGGGATCAGTGTAGCGACAAGGGTTGAGCGGGACCGTGGACGGGCCGATGCCCTGGGCATGGTGCTCAAATCCATCTTCGGGGGTGGGCAGCCCGATCGTGAGCCCTCCTTGCGGGATCGGGAGCAGATCCTCGCCTGGCTGGAGGAGTTGGCCCGGGTGCGCACCCCCCTGGCGCTCCGGGCGAAGGAGGAGGATGCCCACGGGAGCACGGTCAAGGTGGAACTCGTCAACGAACTAAAAGGCAGCTTCACGCTCAGTTTCCTGCATCAGCCCCCCGGGGATTGGAAGGTGGGGCAGCTGATGCATCTGAATTTCCCCTTGGATGGCCAGCGTTTTCGCGCCGCGGTGAGGTTCGCGGGTCTCGGCGGGTACCTGCAGCGGGAGTTCAAGTTGCCCGAGGCCATCTATCACGCCGAACGGCGGGGGCTGATGCGGACCCGCTTCACCGCGCGGGAGCGGCCCACGGTGGCCGTGCTGGAGGAACTCTTCCAGGGCTTCGGCCTCTCCGGCCCCGTCCTGAATCTTTCCATGGGGGGGCTGGCCTTCAGGGTGGAGCGCGCCATGGATATCCGCCACGATCGCCGCCTCTCGGTGAAAGGAGATCTGCTGGCGCCCGGGCGAAGGATGGCCCTGGTCCGGATCCAGGACCTTCCCCACATCCCTACCCTGGAGTGCGGCGCCGTGATCGCCCACTTCAATGCCGTGACCGAGGGGGTGGTGGCGGGCCTCGCCTTCGAGGGGATGGGAAGCCTGGAGGCCCAGTATCTCGCCAAGCTGCTCACCCTGCGGATGCCCACCTTCGGGCGGGGATTCCCGCGTAAACGGCGTCGCGGCGAGCTGGAGGCCCACCCGGACGAGAACCTGGAGGCGTTGGAAGAAACGCCCGCCTTCGAGGAGCCCCAGCCGCCCAGGGAAGTGGAAGAGGCCCTGAGCGACCGGGAGCTCCTGGAGATCCGCGTGGCCATGAAGGCCCCGGACCGGCTGGCCCAGCTGCGGAAGCGCACGCGGCAGATCCTCGTGCTGCACTCCGATGAGCTGGATCGGGCCATCCTGGTCGCGACCCTCCAGGTGGATGGTTATCGCGGCCTCCATGAGGCCCGAAGTCTGGTGCAAGCCTTGGACATCGCCCGGCACCACGGCCTGAACGCCGTGCTCGTGGGCCAGAGGGTGGGCCCCCATGAGGGTCTGGAGGTGGTGGCGAAGCTGAAGGAAGCCTTCCGGGGCGAGGCCCTTCCCGCCGTGCTCATCACGGAAGGGGATGACGTCAAGGCGAGGCTCGCCCTTAAGGGGGGCCGGGTGGAGGGCCTCGTGCCCTACCCCGTGGACTATGACGGAATCCTCAAGCCCCTCCTGGAGAAACTACTCGCACTTAGCTGATCTTGGCTGGCGCCTGTAGAATGGCCCTTTCTCCCCGGATTGGGAGCTTGGAGTCCCCGTTGGAGCAGGTCCTTGATCTCATCGCCCGTGAACTGAAGCTGCCGAAGGCCGGCGTCGCCGCCATCGTCGCGCTGCTGCAGGAAGGCAACACCGTCCCCTTCATCGCCCGGTACCGGAAGGAGGTCACCGGCAGCCTCGATGAGGTGGCCATCCGCGCCGTGGAAGACCGCCACGCCTACTTCACGGAGCTCCTGCAGCGCCGGGAGACGGTGCTCAAGTCCATCGACGAGCAGGGCAAGCTCACGCCCGAACTGAAGGCCAAGATCGAAGGCACCTGGGTGAAGGCGGAGCTGGAGGATCTCTACCTCCCCTACAAGCCCAAGAAGCGCACGAAGGCCACCATCGCCCGGGAGCGGGGCCTGGAGCCCCTCCTGGAGGCCCTCATCGCCGACGAGAGCGGCGCCGATCCCCTCATGCTCGCCGCCGCCTACGTGAAGGAGGGCGAGGAGGGCATCTCCGCCCCCAGCGAGTGCGTGGAGGGCGCGGGCCACATCCTGGCCGAGCGCGTCGCCGAGGACGCCGATGTGCGCCAGTGGCTGCGCGCGGAGTTCCACGACCACGGCGTGCTGATCTCCGCCCTGCGCGAAGAGAAGAAGGATTCCAAGGACGCCCTCAAGTTCAAGAGCTACTGGGAGTTCAGCGAGCCCATCCGGCGGATCCCCAGCCACCGCCTCCTGGCCTTGCGCCGCGGGGAGAAGGAGGACTTCCTCATCGTGAAGCTGCAGACGGAGCGGGAGAAGCTCCTGCCCCAGATCGTGCAGAAGGTGAAGACGCATCCCGCCAGCGGCTATCGCCGCTTCCTGCACGGTGTCGCGGAGGATGCCTTCGATCGCCTGCTCTCCCCTTCCATCGAGGTGGAGGTGCGCATGGAGGCCAAGAAGAAGGCCGATGCCGAGGCCATCAAGGTCTTCCAGTCGAACCTCGACCACCTCCTCCTGGCCCCTCCCGCGGGCCAGTGCTGCACCCTGGGCATCGACCCCGGCATCCGCACGGGCTGCAAGCTGGCCGTGCTGAACCGCCTGGGCCAGTTCGTCCATACCGAGACGGTCTATCCCCTCGAACCCAAGCGGGATGTGGAGGGCACCAAGGCCGCCTTCGAAAAGCTCTTCACCCAGTTCCCCATCGAGGCCGTGGCCATCGGAAACGGCACCGGCGGGCGCGAGTCGGAGCTGCTCGTGAAGGAGTGGCTGCGGGAGACGGGCCGCGGGGCCGTCATCTGCATCGCCGTGAGCGAGGCGGGCGCTTCCGTCTACAGCGCCTCCGACATCGCCCGGGAGGAGTTCCCCGAGCAGGATGTCACCGTGCGCGGCGCCATCAGCATCGCCCGCCGCTTCCAGGATCCCCTGGCGGAGCTCGTGAAGGTGGATCCCAAGTCCATCGGCGTGGGCCAGTACCAGCACGACGTCCACCAAGGCTCCCTCAAGAAGGGCCTGGATGACGTGGTGGAATCCTGCGTGAACCGCGTGGGCGTGGACGTCAACACGGCCTCCTACAAGCTGCTGGCCTACGTGGCCGGCGTGGGCGAGAGCCTCGCCAAGCACATCGTGTCCCACCGCTTCGAGCATGGCGCCTTCAAGCGCCGCGAGCAGCTCCTCGAGGTGAGCCGCTTCGGCGACAAGGCCTTCCAGCAGGCGGCGGGCTTCCTCCGCATCCGCGAGGGCGAGAACCCCCTGGATGCCTCCGCCGTTCACCCCGAGGCCTACCCCGTGGTGCAGCGCATCAGCCAGACCACGGGCCTCGCCCTGCCCCAGCTGGTGGGCAACGACGCCGTGCTCGCCGGGCTCGATCCGAAGACCTTCACGGATGAGAAGTTCGGCGTGGAGACGGTGAAGGACATCATCGCCGAGCTCCAGAAGCCCGGCCGCGATCCCCGCGAATCCTTCGTGGCCGTGCAGTTCCGCGATGACGTGAACAAGCCCGAGGATCTCCAGGAGGGCATGGAGCTGCAGGGCATCGTCACCAACGTGACGGCCTTCGGCGCCTTCGTGGATATCGGCGTCCACCAGGATGGCCTCGTCCACCTCAGCGAGATCAGCCACACCTTCATCAAGGAACCCGCCGCCGCGCTCAGCGTGGGCCAGGTTGTGAAGGTCAAGGTGATGGGCGTGGATCTCCAGTCCAAGCGCATCGCCCTCTCCATCAAGGCCCTCCTGCCCGCACCCGCCGGGGCGCAGCGGCCCCGGCCCGAGCACCGCACCGAGCGCGCCGAGCGGAAACCCTCCCAAGATGCCGGGGGGCGCATGCGTCCCCAGGGGGAGCCCCGCGGCCCGAGGCCTGATACCCGCGGGCCCAGGACGGACGCGCCGCGAGGCCCCCGTCCGGAGGGCCCCCGTGGCCCCCGCCCTGATGGCCGGGGCCCCCGTGAGGGGCGTCCCCACCAAGGGGGCGGCACCTTCGGTCCCAAGGCGGAGCCGGCCAAGAACGGCGCCTCCCTGGGCGATCTCCTGGCCAAGTTCGGCAAGGGCCCTAAGTGATGCGCCGGCTGGCACCCCTGGCCCTGTTGCTGATCCTGCCCGCCTGCAAATTCAAACGGCAGGAGGCCCCGGCCATCTACGCCGCTTGGGAAGAGGGCCGCACCCTCGGCTACGAGGATCCCAGCCTGCCCACCCGTGAGCGGCAGCGGGAGAGCCGCTTCCAGGTGCGGGTGGCCCAGGGCCTCTTGGATCCCACCAAGGCGGGGCTCATCAGGCTCACCCAATCGAGCCTGATGTCGCCTCCCTTCACCTACACCCTGCGGGTGGACGAGGGCGGCGTGGAGCTGCTGAAGGAAGATGGCACCACCAACGCCTGGATGTTTCCAAAGGGATTCCCCGATCGCGTGGCCCGATGGACGGACGAGAAACGCAAGCTGGAGTACCGGGTCCTTGGCCCGGCCACCTGGGAGAACCCCGCCCAGCTGAGGGGCGTGCATGATCCCGTGGGCGTCTGGGTGGAGATTTCCGGTCCCGGCGGCCGGCGCCGCAACCTGTATTTGCGCGGCATCGGCGAAGTGGAGAGTCTGGCCTGGCGCGATGACGCGTGGGTGGCCGTGAACCGCCTCGTGGACATGGCGATGACCGACGACCGGTCGGAAAAACGGAAGTAGGGGGCTCGCGTGGGCAAAAAGATCGACGAGCGCGAGTTGCCCGCCGGAGTCCGCAAGGGCTTCCTCCGGGACAATCTGGAAGTGATCCTCTTCGCCATGGTGGTGGTCTTCTTCATGAAGACCTTCGTGGCGCAGAACTTCACCATCCCCACGGCCAGCATGCGCAACTCGCTGATGATCGGGGATCACCTGCTGGCGAACAAATTCGTCTTCGCCACCCCCCAATGGGCGTGGGAATCCACCCTCTTTCCCATGCGCAAGGTGGAATGGGGCGACTTCATCGTCTTCCGCTGGCCCTACGATCGAGACCAGGATTGGGTGAAGCGCTG
>CAYWDR010000018.1:0-25982 GCA_964457075.1 uncultured Solibacteraceae bacterium | reverse complement strand
ACCGCCGACCCCCACCGTGTCAAGGTGGTGCTCTACCGCTGAGCTACGCGCCAATCGAGAACGTTTATTTTACAGGAACGGGGACGCTTGTCCAGCCGGGCCTTCGGCGGCGTTGGCTCCGCCGAGGGCGCCGGGCCAGCGGCAGATCTCGGCGGCGGTGCGGTGGCAGCCCTTGCACAAGCCTTGGGCGTCCATCTCGCAGACGTGGATGCAGGGGGTGGGGGAGGGCCGCGGCGCCATCTTTCCATGGGAACCGGGGGGGGAATGGGGGGTCAAGGGTCCCAAATTCATGGAACCGGTGAGGGGGCCGATGGCCCAGGCATTAGCCGGAGGGCCGATGAGGAAATCATGGCTGCTTTCGTTGATGGCGACAGGGCTGGTGGGCCAGCAGGCCCCGCAAAGCGCGGCCCAGGTGAAGGACGATCTGGCGGAGCTCCAGGCCCTGCTCAACGTCCAGGTGGTCACGGCCTCCCGCTTCAGCCAGCGGGCGGACGATGCGCCGGCCACGGTCATCGTGGTGTCAGAGGAGCAGATCAAGCGGCGGGGCTACCACTCCCTTCAGGATCTGATGAAGGATCTCCCTGATTACAAGGTCGAGAACCGGGCCGACGTGGAGTGGTACAGCGACGTCACCGTGCGGGGCGTGCCGGGCCACGACAAGTTCGTCATCCTCCTGGATGGGTTCAAGATCAGCTCGCCGGCCAACGAGCAGATCCCCCTTTTGGAGAACTATCCCATCCACTTCGCCAAGCAGGTGGAGGTGGTGCTGGGTCCCGCCTCGGCCCTGTACGGCGCCGACGCGGTGTCAGGCGTCATCAACATCATCACCCAGGACAAGGCGCGGAGCTTCGAGGGCGAAGTGCGGGGCGGCCAGAACGGTTCACGGCTCGTGAACTTCTTCGCGGCCACCCCGCTCGCGGCGGGGCTGAAGCTGACCATCGGAGGCCAGTGGTTCAAGGACGACCAGCCGGATCTTTCCAAGGACTACGACGAATTCGAGGGCTTCGCACCTCAGCGCACGGGCGCCTTCAACACCATTTTCGGGCCCCGCACGGCAACAGACTACGATCCGGACCCCTCCTTCCAGGTGAAGACCCAGGCCCTCTTCGGCTCGATTTCGGGTGGCGGCCTGCGGTTCTCCTTCTTCACGAACAGCTCCCGCACCCCTACCAGCGTCGATAACAAACCCGGCAGCGCGATCTACAACGACGACGTCTTCATCGGGCACAGGCTCACGGTCCTGGGGCTCTCGCACCTCGCCCAGGCCGGCGCCTTCGCCTTCCAAAGTTCCATCCAATCCGGGGAGTACCGGCTGAATCCCAATAGCAATTTCAGAAACGCGTTCACGGCGGGTGCCACGACCATCGGCAGGGGCTACAAGTACGCGGAAAGCGGCTCCTTGAAGGCGGAGGAGCAGGTCACGTGGTCGCCCAGGGAGAGTCTCACCCTCATCGGGGGGCTAAGCCTGGAGAGCACCCACGCGATTCCATGGAGCACGGACCTCAGCGAGCCCGTGAATCCCAATGGCGCCGTGGCAGGCAATATCCGGGGGACGAACCTTCCCGCGGACTTCTTCCCCCTGAACTACCGGAATCTGGGGGCCTACGTTCAAGGGCAATTCCAGTTCTCGAAGGACGTGATCCTCACGGCGGGGTTGCGCTACGACGACAACAGCCGTTTTGGCAGCACCACCAATCCGCGCCTCGGGCTGGTGTGGCATGTCAGCCCCAGCCATAACCTGAAAATGCTTTATGGAACCGCCTTCCTGGCGCCCAGCCCCTACGCGGCCTTCGCGCACTTCGGGAGTTTCTTCTCCACGACGAACGATGGAACACCCGCGCCTGAATCCTTCTTCTGGCGGCTCCCCAACCCCGGGCTCAAGCCCATCAAGGAGCGCAGCTTGGAGTTCGGCTACCGGGGCTACCTCACGGGCACCCTCAGCCTCTCCGCTACCCTGTACCGCACCGAGCTGCGGAACCTCTACTCCCTCCAAAATGACGCCACCAGCACGCAGATGTATAACGGCGTATACAAGGGATTGGATGTTGCCTTCATCGAGGTTCGAACGAACTTGGGCAAGCAGACGAACACGGGCGGCACGGTCCGTTTGGATTACCTGAACTACTTCGGCGACGGCATCCAATTCAATCCGTACCTCTCATGGAGCCGGGTGGATGGAAAGGTGGATCCCAAGGAGGACGGAAATGAGATCGAGATCGGCCGCATCGCGAGCGACATCATCCGGGCCGGCGTCGACGTGCAGGGGGGAAGGTTCAGCGGGAGCCTCCGGGTCAGCCGCGTAGGCGAGCAGCGGATGGAAGCCCTCGATGCGGCCTTGGAGAACCGGCTCGTGCTCGATGGATACACCGTCGTGGACCTCAACGCGCGGGCCGAGCTGGGGGCAGGCGTGTACGCGATGCTGGGGGTTTCCAACGCGACCAACCGGAAGCACTACAACATCAATCAGGCCGCGACGGATCAGCCCTCCAGCATCGAGTTCGTGGGCGCTCCCCAGGACCTTCGCCGGGCCTACGTGAGCGTGGGATGGAAGTACTGATCAGAACTGGAATCCCGCCGAGATCAGCAGCGTCCGCAGCTGGGTTTCCCGATCGTTTTTCGAGCGGGGGCGGCCCAGTATGCGGCGCCAGTCGGTGGCGTATTCGACCTTGATGGGGAAGCCGAACTTGAGGATGAGCCCAATGCCTGGCGTGATGCGCCAGGCGGGGAAGGGGGCGCCGTTGTCTACCACCGTCACGTCGTTAGGGGGGTTGGGGTCCACCACGGTGGTGTATCGATCCCCCGGCCGAGGTTGGACCTGCGCGTAGACCTGTCCGCCATCCACGAAGATCTCGCCCCAGAGCGTGTTTCCGATCCAGGGCAGGGGGAAGCGGTACTCCAGGCTGGCCAGGGCGAGCACCTGGCCTCCGACGGGGGTGAGTTGAGTTTCGAAGAGGCCAGGGATGGGGACGCCATTGGCGTCGTTCACGGGGATCTTTTGATTTGTGGCGGGATCAATCTTGGGGAGCTGCCGCACGGGGCCGAGGAAGCCGGGTTCCACTCCGCGCACGGAGAAGGGGCCGCCGCCGAAGAATCGCTCGGTGAGGGGCAGATCCCGGGAGGAACTGGCCGTGGGGCGGGCGATGCCTAGGCGGAGGCTGGCGGTGATGACGCCGGCCTCCGCTCTGAACCCCACGGGCCAGTTCCATTGATGGCGAACGTCCAGTTTCACGAAGCTGCTGTTATCGCTGGTGCCCAGGGCCTGGGGCGCGAATTCCAGATAGGCGTTGAAGGAGGCGCCGCTGGTGGGATCCGTGATCCGGTCGCGGCGATCGATGGAAATGGACCCGTTGAGGCTGGAGATGACGCTGCGCTCGGGGGACCGGGCGAGGGTGAACAGCTCATCGGATTCGAAGAGGGGGTCGCCGTTGGCATCCTGGGCGCTCGCCACCTCCGCCCGCTCGAAACGGTAGCCCAGCTGCACCGTTTGAGCCGGGGTGATGCGCCATTCGAGGCCGCCGAGGAAGCGGCGGCGGCGGGCGAAGAAGCCGGCGTTGGCCTCTTCCAGGTAGGCGCCTTCGAGGCGCAGGCGGGTGCGGGCGTGGAGCAGGCGGTCCAGCGCGCCGGGCAGGAACCAGGGAGCCGTGTAGCCGAGGGAGTAGCTATCGAGGCTGCGATTCACGTCGCCTGTGGGGAAGGCTTCGCGCAGGGGCTTGGAGCGCAGGGTCTGGTCGCCGGCCCGGATCCCCAGATCCAGGCTGCGCCCCATGCCGCCTAGGTTGGCGCGCTGCACGCCGAAGAGCATGCGGTAGCCCTGGGCGCGGTCGTAGCCGAAGCCGGTGCTGAAGGTCCACGGGCTGCGCTCCTCCGTCCTGAGCTCCACGTCCCCCCGGCGCCAGCCCCGCGCCTCCTGGCCGGGCGCGTCGCCCAGGCTTTGAAGATCCGTGCGGCCAAAGGCACCCAGATTTGAAAGGCCCGAGAGGCCCGAATCCAAGGCGGCGGGATCCAGCGCGGGGGCGGGCGTCGCGGGGAACTCCCGCAGCACGGCCTTGGCGCGGGTGCGATCCAAGCCCCGCGCGATCAGGCGGCGCAGGGGTTCGATGGTTTGGGGGGGCACTTCGATGTAGGCGACTTCTTCGTCGATATCCTCCCGGAACCGGAGTTCGGGGCGGGGGCTGCCCAGGCTCGCGAGGCGCTGGCGCAGATCCGCGAGCACGAGGCCTAGATCGCCCTTGACGAAGGGGACGCCCCGCTCCGTGGTGAGCCGGAATCGGTGGCCGCCCTCGGGGATGGTCTCCTTCGTGAGGCGGCCCACTACGCCCTGCAGATGGGGGCGATCGGCGGGCCACAGGGTGGCATCGCCCGCGGCACGCTTGGGCAGGGGGCGATCGGCGAGCCAAAGGGCGAGGGCTGGCGCAAGGCGGCCCGGCTCCAGGCCGGGCTGGGGGGCCACGTCCAGTTGGAGGGCCTTCAGATTGCGGGCCCTGCCTTCGCGGATTTCGAAGGTGAGGTCCATGCGGCCGGGGCTGGAGGGGGAGAGGCGGCCCCTCACGCGCGCATCCGCGAATCCCCTCGTGAGGTAGAGGTTCCGCACCCGCTCCTCCAGGCCGCGCGTGAGCTCCGGGGTGGCGGCATTGAGGCGGAAGAGGCGCTGCAGACCCGCGCGGGCGGCCTTCCGGAGATCCGCCTCGGGAAGCTCGCGATTGCCCTGGAAGCGGATGGACTCGAGACCGAACGAGGGCCCCGGCTCCACGTGAAAGATCACCCGCACCTTTTCCGGAGCCTCGGCGGGGCCCGCCACGACGCGGCGCTCGTGGCGGACCTTCACCTCCTGGTGCCCCTTCTCCCGGAAATAGCGGATGAGGTGGCGCTCGCCTTCCGTGAGCAGGGAGGCGCTCCACTGCGCCGCCCGGGTGAAGAGCACCAGTTCCGCGAGCTTTCGCTGTCCGCCCACGAGGCCGCCCACACGGGCGCCCTCGGATCGCAGTTCAACCTTGGGGCCGGGCTGGGCGTCAAGCCGTGCCACGCCGCTGCCGGGATCGAAGGAGAGGCGGGCGCCGCCCTCGTAACGGCGATCCTTGAGGAAGCGCTCCCTCAACGCGGCCGTGGCGCTCCGCTCCAGGGAAGGGGACCATAGCGTGGCGCCCGGTTTGAGCCCGGCCACCTTCATCAGCTTGGATTTGGAATACGCGGCGGCGGGGGCCGTGAGCTCCACCTGCCGGATCAGGGCGGGCGGGCCAGGCTCCACCTGGATCTGAAGGTGGGCTCCATCCTCCGCGCGGATGAGCTTCACTTGAGCCTGGGGATAGCCCGAGTCCTGAAGCCGGGCCTGGGCGGCAGCCTGCCATTCCTGGAGGCGCAGATCCCCGGCGCGGATGCCCAATCGCAGGCCCGGGAAAAGGGGCCTCACCCGCTTGGCCGGGAGAGGGGAGCGGAAATCGAGGACGGCGAGGGGCCGCAGGGGGAGCAGGCGGATGAGCAGCCGGCCGTCCTCCAGGCGCCGTCCCTCCACCTTCTGGAATCGGTCGACGCGGGCGATGGCCTCCAGGGCTTGGGCGAGGGCTGCCTCGTCGAGGCGCTCACCGGCCTTGAGGCCGGAGGCGGCGCGGGCCAGACGGCGGTCATCCTCGTCCCCGCCCTCCAGCAGGAGGCCGGAAAGCAAGGGTGCCGACGTGGCACCGGGGGCTTGGGACCCCAAAGGTCCCACCGCCCCCGGAATGAGAAGCAGGCTCGCGAGCGGCCTGTTCACTTCAGATTCAAACTCAGAAATTGGCCAGGGCTTCGGCCTCGCTGTCCAGCACCGAGAACACCGAGTGCAGGCTGGTCATCTTGATGAGGCTGAAGATGCGGTTGTTCATGCCGCAAATGCGCAGCTCGCCCTGCTTGTTCTTGATGGAGGTGAAGCAGCCCACGAGCTCGCCCACGCCGCTGGAATCCAGGTAGTTGACCTTCTCGAAATTGATGACGATCTTCTTGGCGCCGGCGTTCAGCGTCTGGCGCACGGCCTCGCCCAGCTCCTGATCGCCATCCCCCAGCGTGATCTTGCCTTCGGGATAGAGAAGGGTGACGTCTTTCTCGGTCCGGGACGTGATCTTCGCCATGGGGGGCTCCTCAGTATTAGTGGGTCAGTGTATCAACGAGCCGAGCTTTGCCAAGGTTTAGGGGGTGAAGCCGGGGGAAAGGAAAAAGAGTCGACAGAATGAACAGAATGAAAAAATCAATGAACAGAATAAAAATATTCTATTTATAAATAATATTTTTTTTATTCGCTTTTATTGATCTTTTTATTCTGTTCATTCTGTCGACTCTTTTTCTTTTTCTTTATGGCATGCCGACTGCATCAATGACGACCAGGAGCCCCCCTTCCGGGCGCCTTTTGCAGGGTGGATCGTGTTCGACCTGACGAAGCACAACGCGATGATCGGGATGATGGATGCCAGTCTCAGCCTGGCTTCCCGGCGGCAGGCCCTCATCGCATCGAACCTGGCGAACGTGGACACCCCCCAGTATCGGACCCGGGACTTCAGCTTCGAAGGGGCCCTGAAGGGCGCCCTGACGGCCATGGACGGGCAGCATTCACCCAGTACTACACTGCGAGTCACTCACCCCATGCACCTGGGTGCTTCGGCCTCGGTGGCCCTCCCCCCCACGGAGGATCCCCTCCGTCCCAACTACGAACGGAACGACGGCAACGACGTGAGCCTCGACCGGGAGAACATGCTCCTAGCACGCACGCAGCAGAACTACCAGCTTTCCAGCCAATTCCTGCAGTCCGAGCTCCGCCGCCTCTACTTGGCCATTCGGGAAGGAGGGAAGTAAATGAGCATCCCGACCATCTTCGATATCGCCGCCAGCGGGCTCAGCGCCCAGCGCCTTCGGGTGCAGCTCATCGCCTCCAACATCGCCAACAGCGAAACGACGCGCACCAAGGAGGGGGGCCCCTTCCGCCGGAAGGATGCCGTCTTCGTGGCCCAAGATCTCGGCTTCGAATCGGAGCTGCGGAACGCGGGCGTGAGGGTCGCAGATATCCGCACCTCCCGGGAGCCCTTCCTCACCCGCTACGAGCCTGGCCATCCCGATGCCGACGCCGAAGGCATCGTCTCCTATCCCAATGTGAACCCCGTGGAGGAGATGGTGAACCTCACGGAGGCCTCGCGCGCCTTCGAGGCCAACGTGGCCGTCATCCGCAGCGCCAAGGCCATGGCCCAAAGCGCCATGGACATCCTCCGGGTCACCTAAACCTCGAAATGACGGATTTTCGACTGGCATCCCCCCACCCCTGAACCCATGCTGGAATCGATATGGACCCCCTGAAACTCCAAGGCCTCAGCCCCCTCCAGCCCCTGGAAGGCGCGAAGCCCGGCCAGGATCAAGGCCTGGCGGGCGGCCCTGACTTCGGGGACCTCCTCAAGCAGGCCCTCAATGAAGTGAACGAGGCTTCCCAAACGGCCGAAGGAGAGGCACGGAACTTGATGTTGGGGGAGAGTGCAGACATGCACTCGGCCATGCTGGCGGTTCAGAAGGCCGATTTGAGTTTTCAGATGATGATGGCCGTCCGATCCAAGCTGATCGACGCCTATCGCGAGGTCATGCGCATGCAGCTGTGATCCCCGCGTCAGGCAAGGCCTGAAAGGGATCCATGGCCGAGGGGAACAGTTTCAGCGACCAGTTGGTGAAGGCCTTCAGGGAAATGACCTCCACGCAGAAGGCGGTGGTAGGGGCCATTTCCTTGACCGTGGTCCTCGCCCTGGCGGGGATCATCTTCTGGGCCGCCCAGGAGCAGATGGACGTCCTCGCCTCCAACCTGGCGCCTTCGGATGCCAACGCCATGGTGGAGAGCCTCAAGAAGCAGGGGGTCCCCTACGACCTCTCCAGCGATCAGCGCACCCTCTATGCCCCCAAGGACCGGGTGGGCGAGCTGCGCCTCAAATTCGCGGGGGATGGCATTCTCACGGGCGACAAGCTGGGCTGGGAAAAGCTGGAGAACGCGCCCCTCACCGCCGACGACTTCAGCCGCAAGGTCATGCACCGCCGCGCGCTGGAAGCGGATCTCGCCAAAACCATCAAGAGCCTGCAGCAGGTGCAGGATGCCGTCGTCCACATCAGCCCCGCCTCCGATAGCCCCTTCGTCAGCGACAAGGAGGAGGCCAAGGCCTCCGTCGTCCTGAAGCTCCGGGGCAGCCGGATGCTGCCGGAGGAGAACACCGGCGCCATCCAGAACCTCGTGGCCGCCTCCGTGGAGGGCCTCCGCGCGGAGCAGGTGGTGGTGGTGGATCAGCACAGCCGGATCCTATCCCGTTCCGGCCGCGATCCCATGGTGGGCGCCTCCGACGCCCAGAAAAAGGTGGCCCGGGAGGAGGAGGAGCACCTCGTCTCCCGCGTTAGCGAACTGCTGGAGCCCGTGGTGGGGCTCGGAAAGGTGCGGGCCACGGCCCACGTGGAGCTGGATTTCGACAAGGTGAAGCTCAACGAGGAGCGCTTCAATCCCCAGGAGCAGGTGGAGCGGAGCATCAATACCAAGGAGGAGAAGGTCACGAAGCGGGATGGCGCCACGGGCGTGCCCGGCACCCCCTCCAACGTGGCCCCGGCCACGGGCGGCGGCGGCCAGGCCGGGATCCTGGAGCAGAGCGAGAAGAAGGAGAGCACCACCAACTTCGAGATCAGCAAGACGGTGCGCGCCGTGGAGCAGGCCACGGGCTCCATCAAGCGCCTCACCCTCTCCGTGATCGTGGACAGCGCCACCGTGTGGGAGAAGGATTCCAAGGGCGAGCAGGTGGCCAAGGCCGTGGCCCGCACCCCCGATGAACTCAAGAAGATCCGGGATCAGGTCTCCAGCGCCGTGGGGATCAACCCCCAGCGGGGCGATCAGCTGACGGTGGAGAACATCGCCTTCGCCTCCACCAGCAACCCCAAGGAGGAAGCCGAGGCCAAGCGGCAATTCTGGATCGACCTCGCCAAGCAGTTTGCGCCGACCTTTTTCTGGACCATCGTGGGGGGGCTGGTGCTCTTCTTCCTGGTGATCCCGATGCTGAAGCGCCTCTCCGAAGCCATCAACAAGCCCGTGCCGCTGCGCATCGCGGGGGAGGAAGGCCTGCACCTGACGCCCCGGGTGGCCCCGGTGAAGAGCATGCAGGAGCTGGAAGCGGAGATCGAGGCCGAGCTGAACCTGGCGGGCGCAAGCCAGGCCCCCGAGGCCAAGCGCCGCGAGTTGATGAAGAAGCGCATCCAGGAAGTGGGCATCGAGGATCCGGAAAGCATCGCCGCCCTCGTCCGAAGCTGGCTCCTTGAGGACGGGAGGTAGCGATGGCCAAACTCACCGGACTCCAGAAGACGGCCATCCTCATGGTTTCCCTGGGCGACGACACCGCCGCCAACATCTTCAAATACCTCGAAGAGGACGAGATCCAGCAGATCTCCCGCGAGATCGCCGTCACCAAGCACGTGCAGCCCGAGCAGGCGGACGAGGTGATGGAAGAGTTCCACACCATGGCCATGGCCAAGAGCTACATCAGCCAGGGCGGCATCGAATACGCGAAGAAGCTCCTCATCAAGTCCGTGGGCCCCGAGGTGGCGCGCAAGATCATCGACCGCCTCGTGAAGGCCCTGGAGAGCAGCGCCGGCTTCACCAGCCTGGAACGCGCCAACCCCCAGCAGCTTTCCAAGTTCATCCAAAGCGAACACCCGCAAACCATCGCCCTCATCCTCGCCCACCTCAACGCCAGCCAGGCGGCGGAACTCATTTCGTCGCTGCCCGAGGCGCTCCGCAGCGACGTGGCCATGCGCATGGCCAGCCTCCAGGAGATCAGCCCCGAGGTGGTGCGCCGCATCAGCCTCATCCTCGAGCAGAAGCTGGAGGCCCTGGGCTCCTTCGCCACGGAAGCCTACGGCGGCGTCCGCGCCGTGGCCGAACTCTTCAACCGCATGGAGCGCAACGTGGGCCGCACGGTGCTGGAGAAGATCGAGACCGAGAACCCCCAGCTGGCCGCCAGCATCCGCGACCTCATGTTCGTCTTCGACGACATCCTTCTCGTGGACGACAACGGCATCAACGAGATCCTCAAGCGGGCCGATAAGAAGACCCTCACCATCGCCCTCAAGGGCACGAGCGAAGAACTCCAGAACCAGTTCTTCCGCAACATGTCCAGCCGCGCCGTGGAGATGATGAAGGAAGAGATGGAGTTCATGGGCCCCGTGAAGCTGAAAGAGGTGGAAAAGGCCCAGCACGAGATCGTCGAGATCGTGCGCCAGCTGGAGGAGGAGGGCGTCATTTCCATCGGCGGTGGCGGTGGAGAGGACTATGTCTCCTAACCGGCCTGCGAGGGCCCGCTTCATTCCGGCGGAGGAGGTCGAGCACACCCAGGTGGCCGCCTTCGCCTATCGCCCCATCGACCCCGAACTCGCGCTGGCCGCCGAGGCGGGGGACGTGGATGACGAACCCATCTCCTCCCAGCTGAGCACCGCCGAGGAGGACGCGACGCGGCTCGCCTCCGTCGATCAGATCATCTACGAACGCATGCAGGAGGCCGAACGGAAGGCCACGGAGATCGAGCAGTCGGCCTTCGAGCGGGGCTTCCAGGCCGGGGAGGCCGAGGGCCGGGCCTTCGGTGAAAGCCAATACCGCACCTACATCCAGCGCCTCGAAGGTGAACTCAAGGAACTGGCCGAGGTCACCGCCCTCGTGAAGGACCAGGCGGATGAGCAGCTGCTCGCCCTTTGCCTCGCCGTGGGCGAACATCTCGCCGCCCAGCAGATCGAGAAATCCCCCGAGGGCGTGCGGGCCCTCGTGGATCGCGTCCTCCAGAACCTGCCCTTCCCCGTGCCCCGCACCCGGGAGACAGGCGAAAAGCCCCTCGTCGTCCACCTCAATCCCCACGATCTGGAGCAACTCGGCGACCACTACATCGGCCACCTGGGCCTCCGCCTCGTGGAAGACCCCTCCTTATCGCGGGGCAGCCTCAGCCTCGAAGCGGAGGATGGCGTGCTGGACGCGACGCTGGAGCGGCGGAGGCAGCGGCTGATGGAGCTGCTGGGCCGGCTCCTGGAGGGGCCTTGAGGGCTCCGGGCTCCGGGCTCCGGGCTCCGGGGGGAGTCCAGGATAGGCCTTGCCGTAGGCCGGATCATTGCGTTCCAAAAACAGGTGGAATCTGGTGGTACGGGTGGAATGGGTCGATCCACGCCGGAGCCCGGAGCCCGGAGCCCGGAGCCTCATGGGGCGCCGGAGGCGCCCCATGACCGTCCCCGCCTACGACCACCTCATCGCCCGCATCGGCAAGCTTCCCGCCGCGGAGTGGATGGGCAAGGTGACGAAGGTGGTGGGCCTCGTGGTGGAGAGCGTGGGGCCCGACTGCAGCATCGGTGAGCAGGTGCTCATCCATGCGGGCTGGGGCCGCGTGATCCATGCGGAGGTGGTGGGTTTCCAGGACAAGCGCGTGCTGCTCATGCCCCTGGAGGACACGGAGGGCATCCGCCCCGGCATGAGCGTGGAGGCCGCCGGCCACCCCGCCGTGATCCCCGTGGGCGAGGAACTACTGGGCCGCGTCATCGACCCTCTGGGCCGCCCGCTGGATGGCGGCCCCGAGCTTGCCCTCACGCAGCACGCCCCCCTGCACGGCCAGCCCCGGAACCCCATGCGGCGCCGGCCCATCCGCGAATCCCTGAGCGTGGGCGTGCGCGTGGTGGATGGCCTGCTCACGCTGGGCAAGGGGCAGCGCGTGGGCATCTTCGCCGGCTCCGGCGTGGGGAAGAGCACCCTGTTGGGCATGATGGCCCGCAACACGTCGGCGGACGTGAACGTCATCGCCCTCGTGGGTGAGCGGGGCCGCGAATTGCGGGAGTTCATCGAGCACGATCTGGGCCCCGAGGGCCTCAAGCGCAGCGTCGTGGTGGTGGCCACCAGCGATCTGAGCCCCCTCCTGCGCCTGCGTTGCGCCCTCTCCGCCACGGCCGTGGCCGAATACTTCATGAAGGACGGCCGCGACGTCCTCATGATGATGGACAGCGTCACCCGCTTCGCCATGGCCCAGCGCGAGGTGGGGCTCAGCGCCGGGGAGCCGCCCTCCAGCCGCGGCTACACGCCCTCGGTGTTCGCCCTGCTGCCCCGCCTCATGGAGCGGGCGGGCTCCTTCGAGGAGGCGGGCTCCATCACGGGCCTCTACACGGTGCTGGTGGAGGGCGACGACCTCAACGAGCCCATCTCCGATACCGTGCGCGGCATCCTCGACGGCCATATCGTGCTCAGCCGCAAGCTGGCCTCCCGCAACCACTACCCCGCCATCGACGTGCTCGGCAGCCTCAGCCGCCTCTTCAGCTCCCTCGCCCTTCCCGAGCAGAAGCAGCTCAGCGCCAAGGTGCGCGATCTCATGGCCACCTACGCCGACGCCGAGGATCTCATCCAGATCGGCGCCTACACCAAGGGCTCCAGCCCCACCATCGACCAGGCCATCCAATTCCAGCCCGGCATCCTCGCCTTCCTCCGCCAAGCCGTGGCCGAGAACAGCTCCCAGCGGCAGACGCTGTTGGATATGGGGCGGATCTTCGGGATCGATCTTGGGCCGTTCCTCAAGGAGGGCGCATGAGCGCCCTCCTTGGGCTCCGGGCTCCGGGCTCCGGGCTCCGGGGGCTTTACGGCCATCGGTTGAGTTCGTCCCTTGAACCACAAACATGGGGATCGGCCATTCCGTTTGCCTCACCCTCCCGGGGGGCGTTGCTTTTCCCGGAGCCCGGAGCCCGGAGCCTGGAGCCCTGAATGGCCAAGCGCTTCCACTTCCGCCTCGAACCCCTCCTCCACCTGCGCACCGCGCTGGAGAAGGAAGCTGAACGGAGTCTGGCCCGGGCGCTGCAGGAGGAGCAGTCCCTGCTGAAGCGCTTGGAAGGCATCGCCTCCCAGCGCACGGCCTCCTTTGAAAGCCGCCGCGGCGAGACGGGGCGCTACATCGATCTGCAGGGCTGGCGGGACGCCGAGCGGCACCTCGTCTCCCTTGAGCGCCAAGAGGTGCAGACCCGCGCCGATCTGGGATTGGCACAGGCCCGCACGGAGGCCTGCCGGGAGGCCCTGCGCCGCGCCCACCGCGGCCGCCTCAGCCTGGAACGCCTCAAGGAGCGGCGCAAGCTCCAGCACGATCAGGATCAGGACCGCATGGAGGCCGTGCAGCTGGATGAGATGGCCGTCATGCGGTTCCGGCGGCGGCTGGCGTAGTTCCAATCACCCGCCTATTCCTTTTGGAGGGCGCTTCTCCCAGTCCACGACTTTGAGGCCCTTGACTCGCTCGACGTGCTTGAGGTTGCCGGACACCAGGGTCATGCCAGCGGCCAACGCCGTGGCTGCGATCATTCCGTCTTCGGCCTCGATGCGATTACCCTGCTTGCGCAGATGCGCATCCACGTGGGCCCACTGAAACGCCTCATCCACGCCGAAGGGAAGCACTTGGATGGGACGAAGGAAGGCCTCGACCTTGGCCAACTCCCGCTCGGGCTCGTCGGAAAGGTGGGTGCCGAGGACCAGCTCGCCCACGCAGATGGACGACACGGCTACGGCAGTCAAGGGAACCTTCCCCAGCGCCTGGAGGGCCCAAGGCTTCCTGCGCAGACAGGCGATGCAGAAATTGGAATCGAGCAGGAAGCGAGTCATCCATCGCCTCATTTCTCGTGGAGCAGACGCTTGATCCTGGCCTCCCGGCTGCCAGCCGGCGAACGTTCCGGGAGTTCGAGTGTGGAGGGTTCCCAACTGTCGAAGTAGCCCACGGGCCACCCCATGGCATCGGCATGCTTCAGTACCAGAGCTTCCCCATCCCAGTACGCCACGATCCGCTCACCCGGTTCAAATCCAAGCGCCTTAGGGAGGCGAAGGGCGGCCGAGTTCCCGGATTTAAAGACGACTAACTCTAAGGGCTCCGATTTTGAATGACGCATCAGGACCTCCGGCTAAATGTATACACCGCGAGTATACACCTGCAAGGGCGGGCTCAGTCCCCCCACTTCGTCACGGCCACGCCCACGTGTTTGAACGCAGGCGTCTTGGACCTTGGATCCAAGGTTGGCGGCACGAGCACGTTGGCCTCCGGGCAGTACATGGCGCAGCTGCCCTGGGCGATGTCGACGGTGAAGAGGGTGGCGGCCATTTCGCCGACGGCGGAACGCACCTTCACGCGATCGCCCTCCTTCAGCCCCATGGCCTTCGCATCATCCCCATTCATGAGTACGGCATCGCGGCGCGGGATGCCGCGATACAGATCCTCGTCCTCGTAGACGACGGTGTTGAACTGGCCCTCACTCCGGATCGTCATCAGGCGAAGCTCCCCCGTTGCTTCGAAACGGGGGAGGGGGGTCACGGCGAAGTGGGCGTGGCCGTCCTCGGTGGCGAAGGCGGGGGTGTGGAAGGTGCGGCCCGCCACCTGGAATTCCTTTCCCAGGGGCAGCGGCTCAAACCCCTTCACGGCCTTGGCTATTTCTTCCCGAAGGGCCGCATGGTCCTTCATGCGGTCCCAGTCAAAGCGCCCTTCGGGAAGGATGCGCGCCGCAAGGTCGGCCAAGATCGCCACTTCGCTGCGCATCTCTCCCTCCAAGGCCGGCCGGCCACCAGAGGAAATGCGAACGTAATTGAACATGCTCTCCTGGCTCGTGGCCTGGGGCTCTTCGTCGCGAGTCAGCGCCGGAAGGATCACGCAGGTTTGCCCAAGCCCGCGTCGGGATTGGAGCCGTAGAGGTTGCCCCCCAGCTGCAAACTCACCCGGATGCGCCCCCCGGCGGCGGCGCGCATGGAGGCCATGGTGTCCTGGCCGGGCGGGAGGATGGGGAGGTCGTAGAGCTCGTGGAGGCGCTTCGCGAAGGCCTCCTTCAGCACGGGGGAGACGCCCATGGAACCGATGCCCTGCACGTTGCTGTGGCCGCGGATGGGCATGAGGCCGGCGCCTTCGCGGCCCAGCCAGCCGCGGGAGAGCCAGAGGTTGCCCAGGGCGAGGATGTTGTCCACGCCGTGGGCGTGGTGCGTGAGGCCCATGGCCCAAAGGGCGATGCCACCCTTGGCCTTCAGGATGGCGGCCACGGCGGCGTCGAGCTGGGCGCGGGGCACGCCGCACTCGGCCACCAGCGTGTCCCACGAGGTGCCTTCCACGTCGGCGCGCACGGCCTCGAAGCCCGTCGTGTGGGCGGCGACGAAGGGCGCGTCGAGACCGCCCCGCTCCAGCACGCCCTTCAGCAGGGCCTTCAGCAGGGCGATATCGCCGCCGATCTTGGGCTGCATGTAGAGGTCGCTGATCTTCGATCCGAACACCATGCTCATGGGCAGGCTCGGCACGCGGAAGCGCACGAGGCCCAGCTCCTTGAGGGGGTTCACGGCGATCACGGTGCCGCCCCGCTTGCGCAAGGCCACGAGCTGGCTGATGAGGCGGGGGTGGTTGGAGCCGGGGTTGGCGCCGATGACGAAGGCGAGGTCGGCCTTCTCCAAATCCTCCAGTACGAGGCTCGACGTGCCGCTGCCGTAGATCTGCGAGAGGGCCACGCCGCTGGCCTGGTGGCAGTAGTAGGAGCAGTTGTGGACGTTGGAGGTGCCGTAGGCCCGCGCCACGAGGCCCAGAAGGAAGGCGGCCTCGTTGCTGGCGCGCCCCGAGGCGTATACGAAGGCCTCTTCGGGTTTCGCGGCGCGGAAGGCCTTCGCCGTGCGGGCGAGCGCTTCCTCCCAGGTGCAGCGCCGCAGGTGCGAGTCACCCGGTTCCTTGATCAGGGGAAAGGCGAGGCGCCCGAGGCCCTCCAATTCCCGCGGCGTCATCCACTGCATGCGCGCGATGGGCGTGTCCCGGAAAAAGGATTCAGGAACGGCGCCCATGAGATCCGCCGCCATGCCCTGCACGCCCTTCTTGCACACCTCGGGGAAGTGCCCCGCCTCGTTCACCATGCCGCCCTTGGCACCGCCCATGCCCAGCGCGCAGGTCTTGCACGCGTTGCGGGAGCGCAGACGCTTCCACAGGCGGAGGAAGCCCACGTCACTTCCTTTGCGGAAGACGTACTTCAAGGCCGCGAAGCCGCCGGCGGCTGAGACTCGGGATCGGGCCATAACAGATTTCACCACCAAGACACCAAGGACACCAAGAAAGCAAAAACCCAAGAAGGCTTGTCTTTTCTTGGTGCCCTTGGTGTCTTGGTGGTTGGCCTTTTTTAGCCGCTGATGAGCGTCTTCAACCCATCCCTAAACAGCACGTCCACCTTCTTCCCCAACCGCTTTTGCACCTTGCCCAGGCCGAAATTGGGGTGATCCAGCCACTGGCCTTCCTCGAAACGGGTGGCGGGGCTGTAGGGGCGGGAGTGGGCGCCGCCCTGCTCTTCGGCCATGGCGCGCTGGAACATGGAGACGAGGCTGGTGACGGGGCGCTGGGCCTGGAGGGAGGCCTTGGCGGAAGCGGTGGGCCGCGCCTTGGGCTCGACCTTGGGCTTCTCGGCACGGTACTTGTGGACGGAACGGCAGTTCCCGCAGATGAGCTTCTCGGGCACGCCATCCGTGATGGTCAGCACCTGATGGCGGGTCTCCCCCTTGCAACGCCCGCAAGGGGCGTCCAGATCCATACCGGCGTAGAAGGACTTGATCATCCTTTCAGGGTATCGCGGCGGAGGCGGAAAGGCTCGATCGGAAAATCAAGGTCCCGGCACCATGGGCACGAAGCGGACGGGCAGGACCGCCCGGCGGTGCAGCTGGCCATCGCGCTTGTTCAGGAGCACCAGCTCCTGGACCTCCCGGGATCCCACGGGAATGATCATCCTTCCCCCCTCCCGGAGCTGATCGATGAGGGGCTGGGGAACCTGTTCCGGAGCGCAGGTGACGAGGATGGCGTCGAAGGGGGCCTCCTCCGGCCATCCCTGGTACCCATCACCGCAGCGAACCCGGACGTTTCGAAAGCCCAACCGCTGCAGATCCTCCGTGGCCCGGCGGGCGAGGGGCTCCAGGAGCTCCAGCGTGAACACCTGATGGACCAGGGTGGAGATCACGGCCGCCTGGTAGCCCGAGCCCGTGCCGATCTCCAGCACCCGATCCGTGGGCCGGGGAGCCACCACCTCCGTCATGAAGGCCACGATGTAGGGCTGGGAGATGGTCTGACCGAGGCCGATGGGGAGGGGGTGATCTTCATAGGCCAGGCTCCGCAGGGCCTCCGGCACGAAGGCGTGGCGGGGCACCCCGCCCATGGCCGCCAGCACTCCAGGGTGCGAGATCCCCCGGGGGGCCAGCTGCTCCCGCACCATCCGGGCGCGGTCGGCCGCATAGGCCTCCTCCGGCGTGGGGATCTGGCCGGCGGGAATCCCCAATATGCCGATCAGCAGGGGGGCCCAGAGCTCGCTCATGGCTTGAAACCTAGGCCAGGGAGGGATCCTGGCCAGGGGTATCCGTTGTCAACCCAGCAGGGCGCCGACCTGAGCCAGCCGCGCTTCCTTTTCAGCGGCGAGGGCGCGGGCCTTTTCCACTTCCTCGGCGGGGGCCTTTTCCAGGTAGCGGGGGTTATCGATGCGGCCCCTGAGGGCGGCCAGTTCCTTCTCCAGCTTCTCCCGTTCCTTTTCCAGCTTGGCCTGTTCGGCCGCCGGGTCCTTGAGGCCCGCCAGCTCCAGGGCCACGGCGCCACCGGCGACGACGGCCACGGCGCGGGTGGGCCCCGCGAGGTCGCCGTCGACGAAGGTGAGGTCCAGCCGCGCCATGGCGCCCAACGCCTCGGCGAAGGGGCGGAGGGCGGCCACGGAGCAGAAGCCGGGCACGCGCTTGGCGGGGTCCACGCCCTGCTCCGCCTTCAAGCGGCGGAAGGTACTGAGGGCCTCCTGGAAGCGGGGCACGAGGGTGGCGTCGCCGCCGGGCGTGGCCCAGATCGCCTCGCCCGCAGGCCAGGCCCGCTCCGCCAGGAGCTTGGGCTCCCCGGCGGGCAACCGCTCCGCAACGACGGCCTCATGGATCTCCTCCGTCACGAAGGGCACGAAGGGATGCAGGGCCCGCAGGAGCCCATCGAGGATGTGCAGGATGGCCGCCTTCTGGGCCGGCGTCCCATTCGTCAACTGCACCTTCGCCAACTCGATGTAGGTGGCGCAAAAGTCATCCCACACCAAGTGGTACAACCTCTCGGCGGCCTCGTGGAAACGGAACGTCTCCACCGCCTCCGTCACCGAGTCCAACACTTCCTTCATTCGTCCCAGCATCCAGAATTCGGCTTCGCCGAATTCTGGATGAGTTGATAAAGAAAGGCCGGGGGTGAGGTTCATTTGGACGAAGCGGGACGCGTTCCACAATTTGTTGCAGAAGTTGCGGGACTCCTCTAGGCGGGATTCGCTGAGGGCGATGTCGGTGCCGGGGGCGGCCATGGCCGTGAGGGTGAAGCGGAGGGCGTCGGTGCCGTACTGATCCATGACCTCCAGGGGGTCGATGACGTTGCCCTTGGACTTGGACATCTTGGCCCCGGAGGCGTCGCGCACGAGGCTGTTGAAGTAGACCTTGCGGAAGGGCACGTCCTTCATCCACGTCATGCCGGCCATGGCCATGCGGGCCACCCAGAAGAAGAGGATGTCGTAGCCCGTGATCAGCACCGAGGTGGGGTAGTAGCGCTTCAGCTCCTCCGTCTCCTCCGGCCACCCAAACACGCTAAACGGCCACAGCGCCGACGAGAACCACGTATCCAACGTGTCGGGGTCCTGTGTCATTTCCATGGCTCCACATGCGGAGCATGTGGAGGGAGCCTCGAGCTCCACATGGAGGCGGCCGCAGGCCGCACAGGACCAAGCGGGGATGCGGTGGCCCCAGACGAGCTGGCGGCTGATGCACCAGTCCTGGATGTTGTTGAGCCAGTGCTCCCACACGGCCTTGTGGTGTTCGGGGGTGAACTCGATGCGGCCGTCGCGGACGACTTCCAGGGCCTGCTGGGCGGCGCCCTTCACGTTCATGAACCATTGCTCGCTGACGAGGGGTTCCAGCACGGCGCCCGTGCGGTCGCTGGTGGCCACCTGGCTCACGTGGTTCTCGATCTTCTCCACGAGGTCCAGGGCCTCCAGATCGGCCACCACCTTCTTGCGGCACTCGAAGCGGTCGAGCCCCGCGTAGGCCTCGCCGGCCTCGGTGGTCATCTTCGCGTCGAAGCCGATGACGGTGATGGAGGGCAGCCCCAGCCGCTGGCCCGCCGCGTGATCGTTGGGATCGTGGGCCGGCGTGAGCTTCACGCACCCCGTTCCGAACCCCATCTCCACGAACTCATCCGCCACGATGGGAATCTCCCGTCCCGTCAACGGCAGTTTTACCCTTTTCCCGACGATATGCGCGTAGCGCATATCGTCGGGATGCACCGCCACGGCCGTATCGCCCAGCATCGTCTCGGGGCGCGTGGTGGCGACGACGACGGTGCCGCTGCCATCCGCCAGGGGGTAGCGCAGGTGCCAGAGCTTGCCCTGGCGCTCCACGTGTTTCACTTCCAAATCGCTAAGGGCCGTCTGGGAGGCGGGGTCCCACTGGATCATGCGGGGGCCGCGGTAGATGAGGCCCTGGCGGTAGCTCTCCACGAAGACCTTGCGCACGGCCTTGTTGAGGTCGGGATCCATGGTGAAGCGCTTGCGCTTCCAATCGACGCCCGCGCCCAGGCGGCGCAGCTGGTTTTCGATATCGTCCTGGTTTTGATCCTTCCAGGCCCAGATGCGCTCCAGGAACTTCTCACGGCCCAACTCGTGGCGATCCGTGCCCTCCGCCTTGAGCTGGCGTTCGACGATCACTTGCGTGGCGATGCCCGCGTGATCCACGCCGGGCACCCAGAGGGCGTCGAAGCCCTGGGCCCGCTTGAAGCGGGTGAGCACGTCGTGCAGCGTGAACACGAGGGCGTGGCCCATGTGCAGATTGCCCGTGATGTTGGGCGGCGGGATGACGATGGACCAGGGGGCCTTGCCAGACGTGGGCTTCGCCTCGAAGGTCTTCGCCTCCTCCCACACGGCGTACCACCGGGTCTGGGCGGTCTTGAAGTCGAAGGCCTTGTCCATTTCACGCATGGGTCACTCGAAGGAAGGATCCGGATCGGCGGGGCCGGGATCCTCCTCGCGTGGCGGATGCGCTCGTGCCCAATGCATCAGTTTACCCGACGCTTGCCGCCGCCTCCACCTTCATGCCAAGCACGTTCACCAGCTGGTGATCGTGGCTTTGGCCGGGGTTGGGGGCCGTGAGGAGCTTGTCGCCCGTGAACAGGCTATTGGCGCCCGCGAAGAAGCAGAGGGCCTGCAGTTCATCCGTCATGGCGGTGCGGCCGGCGCTGAGGCGCACGCGGCTCTTGGGGAAGAGGATGCGGGCCGTGGCGATCATGCGCACGAGATCGAAGGGGGGCAGGGGCTTGGCGTCGGCGAGGGGCGTGCCTTCGGTGGCCACGAGCTGGTTGATGGGCACGCTCTCGGGGGCGTGCTCCAGCTTCGAGAGCTCGTGGAGGAAGTGGATGCGGTCTTCCTGCGTCTCGCCCATGCCGAGGATGCCGCCGCTGCACACTTCGAGACCCGCGTCGCGCACGGTCTTCAGCGTGTTGAGGCGGTCGTCGTAGGTGCGGGTGGTGATGATCTTTTCGTAGAACTCGCGGCTGCTGTCGATGTTGTGGTTGTATACGTCGCAGCCGGCATCCTTCAGGCGCAGGGCCTGATCCTTGTTCACCATGCCGAGGGTGACGCACACCTCCATGCCGAGACCCTTCACGCCCTTCACCATATCGATCACGGCGTCGAACTGCTCGCCCTCGCGCACCTCGCGCCAGGCGGCGCCCATGCAGTAGCGGGTGGAGCCCGCGGCTTGAGCCTTCTTGGCGCCATCGAGCACGCGCTCCACTTCCTTGAGGGGCTCCACCTTCACGTCGGTGGCGTAGCGGGCGCTCTGGGGGCAGTAGGAGCAGTCCTCGGGGCAGGCGCCCGTCTTGATGCTGTCCAGGGTGCAGAACTGGATATCCTGGGCGTCCCAGTTCTCCCGATGCACGGTGGCCGCCCGGTAGAGCAGCTCCGGGAAGGGGAGGTCGTGAAGGGCGCGGATCTCGTCGACGGTGCGCATGGCCAGGATCCCTTTGAGCAAACGAACACCTTATCACGGGAGGAGCCCTGGTTTAAGATGTGATTGTCGTCTATGCCTCTGTCGTTCGAATGAATTAGGCATAGACGAAACTTTCGTTCCCTACGCACCCACCGATGAGGGGTCGCACGCCCCTTGGCTCCAGGAGGTTTCCATGCCGCGTCCCCTGTCCTGCGTCGTCTGTGGCGTGGCCACGCTCCTCGGCGCCCAGACTCCCGCGGCTCCGGCCGCCGGCCCCGCCGTCAAATGGAGAGGGGGCCTCTGGGCCAGTGGGGCGGCCTCCGATCGGCGGACGCCGGACGGCAGTCTCTTTCTGAACCCCGTGGCGGCCGGCGAGGGGCGGCTCGCCCTGGATGGCCTCCAGCTGGGGGCGGATATCGCCCTGCCGGAGGGCTGGTCCCTGAAGTTCACGCTCCTCGCGGGGCGCACGGCCCAGGTCCTCAACGACACGGATCTGGAAGCGGGAGCCATCGCCTACCCGGAGGCCATGCTCATCTGGACCGGGGAGAAGGACGTGCTCCGCTTCGGGCGCATGTACACCGCCATGGGGATGGAGGTCCTGGATCAGACGGCGGGTATCACCGCCACCCGGGGGCTGCTCTTCACCTGGGCCATCCCCTTCAATCAGGTGGGCCTCGCCTGGCGCCACAGCCTGAGCCCGGAATGGAGCACGGATGTGTGGCTCTACAACGGCGAGGACCGGGTGAAGGACAACAACCGCGGGAAGACCGCGGGCGTGGGCCTCAACTACAACCACGGCGGAGCCTCCGATAAGTTCGTGACCCTCATGGCCTACGCCGGGGCCGAACAGGATGGCTCGGGGATGGGCGCCACCCCTACCGCGGGGGCCGAGGGCCGGAAGCGAACCCGGGTCTGCGCCACCTTCGGCTGGGCCTGGGGCGGCACGACCCTGCTGGGGGAAATCGAGACGGCCCAGGAGACCTTCCTCGTGGCGGGCGTCGACGAGAAGGCGAAGTGGTCCGGCGCCGGCCTCATCTTGAAGCATCAGCTGAACGATCGATGGGCCCTCTTCCTCCGCGGCGAATCCATGAAGGACGATATGGGCGTCCGCTTCGGCCTGGGCAGTGATCTGAAGGCCGCTTCCTTCTCCGTGGGCTGCGAGCGGAGGTGGGGTTCCACCTTTACTCGGTTCGAGCTGCGGCGCGATCGCGTGAACAAGGATCAATCGGATCAGGATCTCAAGACCTTCAAGGACGCGACGTCAGCCTCCTGGAGTCTCGGCACCACCTTTTAACGGGGAGGCACCATGCGATTCCTGGGTCCCGCCATCCGCTTGATGGGAAGCCGGAAGTTCCTTTGGAAGTTCGCCCTCATCGGGGTGCTCTTCGCCGCCTCCCTGGCCTACATCACGACGATGATGGTGAACGCGTTGAACGGGGAAATCGCCTTCGCGCGCCAGGAACAGGTGGGCAATGAATATCTGCTCGCCCTCCGCGGGGTCCACCAGGCCGCGCTCCAGCATCAGTCCCTCGTGAACGCGTCCGCCAACGGCGATGCCGCCGCCACGGCCGCGGCCGCCGCGAAACTCCGGGACGTGGACGCGGCCATCCAGCGCATGAACGAGGTGGACGAGCGGTTGAGCGAGGCCCTATCCACCACGAAGCGATGGGGGGCCGTCAAGGGGAAATGGGCCGCCGCGAAGGCCCTCGATGGGAGTCCCGCCGAATCCATGGCCGCCCACGGCGCCCTCAACGACGAAATCCTGGGCCTCATCTCCCTCGTGGGGGATACCTCCAACCTCATCCTCGATCCCGATATCGAGAGCTTCTACATCATGGATCTCCTCCTCCTGAAGCTGCCCGGACAGGCGGACGCCTTGATCAAGGCGAGGGTGCTCGCGGAGGGCGCCGCCACGCGGAAGGCCCTCACGGTGGAAGAGCGGACCCAGTTGGCCATCACCATGGGCACGCTCCAATCCAACCTGGATGGGATCGCCGACGACGTGCGAGTCGAGAAGGGGTTCAAGGAGCCGAGCCAAAAGGAGCGGCTGCAAGGGATCCACAAGGCCGATGCCGAAGCCGCCGCCGGCATGATCGCCTTCCTCAACGAGAAGTTCATGCTGCCGGCGAGCCCCAGCGTGGGCCCCGCGGAGGTGCGGGCGGCCTCGGACAAGGCGCTGGACGCGGCCTTCAAATTCTACGATTCGGCCCAGCCCGTGCTGGAGGAGTGGTTGGCGGGGCGCATCGACGGCAAGTCATTCCGCATGTACCAGGCCCTGAGCATCGCGCTTTTCGGAATGCTCGCCTGCGCCTACCTCTTCATGGGGTTCTACGTCTCGGTGCGCGACACCATCGCGCACCTCGTGGGCGCCCTTCAAAGCTGCGACCTCTCCGCCCAGGTGGCCGTGGAAGGAGAGGATGAGTTCCAAGACATCGTGGCCGCCGTGAACCATAACATCGGCCGGTTCCAAAAGGTCTTCAGCTCCCTCCAGGAGGTCTCCGCCCGGGTGGCGAGCGGCTCGACGCAGCTTTCCTCCACCACGGATCAGATGGATACGACCACCCACGAGATCGCCAGGGCGGGGGAGGAACTTCGAGCCACTACCGAGCGCATGGCGGCGGCCATGACCCAGCTCTCCGCCTCCATTGAGGAGGTGGCGAAAAACGTCCATTCGGCCCAGGACGAAAGCCAGGCCGCCGTGCGGGCCTCGGATCGGGGCAAGGAGGCCGGCGGCACCATCGCCGTGGCCATGGAGGACATCCGCAAAGCCACAGCGGAGATGGTGAAGGCCATCCAAGTGATCCAGGACATCGCCCGGCAGACGAACCTCCTCTCCCTGAACGCCGCCATCGAGGCGGCCAAGGCGGGGGATCAGGGCAAGGGCTTCGCGGTCGTCGCCGAGGAGGTTCGCAAGCTCGCGGAACGCTCCGGGGCGGCGGCGAGGGAGATCTCGGCCCTCATCACGCGGGCCAACGAGGCGGTGGTGCAGGGGGCCCACACCGTGGGAATGACGGCTAAGGCCCTGGATGAGATCCAACACAACATCACGACCGTGAGCAGCGTCGTGAAAGAGATCGGCGCCTCCGGCGAAGAACAGGCGAAGACCAGCGTGGAGGTGGCCCGGCAGGTGGAGGGGGCCGCCCGCGAGGTGGCTCAAAATGCCAGCTCGGCCCAGGAGCTGGCGGCCACCGTCGCGGAAGTGGCCAAGACCTCGGCGGATTTGGCCCATGCGGCGGAGAGTCTGGCGAGCACGGTCAATCAGTTCAAACTCTGAGAGCGGTATCCAAGGAGAGGGCCGAGGGGCCCGTTGGGTGGAATGGTCGGTGGTGGTCTGCGAAAATGGTCTGTGTCATAAAAGGATCAACGGATCCTTTCCCCGGCCGATGATAGGTTCAACCTTTCGTGCTTGCCGCGGCGATTGGAGCCATATTGCCCACCGTGACTTCAACCCAGACGTCCACCCAGCCCGCCACCTCCCTCACCCGGGAGCAGCGCATCGCGCTCTACCGCACCATCTACGCCGCCCGTCGCATCGACGACAAGGAGATCACGGGCAAGCGGCAGAACAAGGTCTATTTCCAGATCAACGGCGTGGGCCACGAGGCCGTGCAGGCCGCCGCGGCCCTCGTCTTCAAGCCCGCCTACGATTGGTTCTTCTTCTACTACCGGGATCGCGCCCTCTGCTACGGCCTGGGCTACACGGCCAAGGAGATGTTCCTGGGCTCCGTGGGCTCCGTGGAGGATCCCGCCAGCGGCGGCCGCCAGATGCCCAGCCACTGGGGCCACGAGAAGCTGAACATCTTCTCCACCTCCAGCCCCACGGGTTCGCAGTTCCTCCACGCCGTGGGCGCCGCCGAGGCCGTGCTTCGCGCCAAGCAGGCGGGCCGCACCGCTGAGTTCGGCTTCCGCGAGGACGAGATCGTCCTCACCACCACCGGGGATGGCACCTGCTCCGAAGGCGAGTTCTGGGAGGCCATCTCCAACGCCGTGAACCTCAAGCTGCCCGTCGTCTTCCTCGTGGAGGACAACGGCTACGCCATCAGCACGCCTTCGGAAGTCCAGTACCCCGGCGGCAACGTGGCGGCCCTGCTCAAGGGCTACGAGCCCCACGGCCTGCTCATCGTCGATGAGGTGGACGGCTGCGATCCCCTCGCCAGCTACGACGCCCTCAAATCCGCCGTGGATCACTGCCGCGCCGGCCAGGGCCCCGCCCTCGTGCGCGCCAAGGTGATCCGCCCCTACAGCCACTCGCTGAGCGACGACGAGCAGCTCTACAAGCCCAAGTCCCAGCGGGAGGAGGAGGCCCTGCGGGATCCCGTCGTGACCTTCGCCAAGAAGCTCGTGGAGTGGGGCGATCTCACGGAGACCCAGCTGGAGGCCCTGAAGATGGGCGTGCAGCAGGAAGTGGACGCGGCCTGGGATGAGGCCTGCCTGGGCAAGCTCCCCGAGAGCGGAAGTTTTTACGAGCACCTCTACAGCGAGACCGTGGATCCCACGTCGACCGCCTTCGATACCGAGGCGAGCGTGACGAGCCGCGAGGGCGGCAAGACCATGATCGACGCCATCAACCAGGTGTTGAAGCAGGAGATGGCCGCCAACCCCAACATCCTCGTCTTCGGCGAGGACGTGGCGGATGCCACCCGCACGGAGATCCTGGACGAGTGCAAGGGCAAGGGCGGCGTGTTCAAGGGCACGCACGGGCTGCAGAAGGCCTATGGCGAGCACCGCGTCTACAACGCGCCCCTGGCGGAAGCCACCATCATCGGTCGCGCCATCGGGCTCGCCTCGCGGGGTTTCAAGCCCGTCGTCGAGATCCAGTTTTTCGACTACATCTGGCCCGCCATGCAGCAGCTGCGCGACGAGCTGGCCACGCTCCGATGGCGCTCCAACGGCACCTTCAAGAGCCCCATGGTGGTGCGCGTGCCCATCGCGGGGTACCTCATGGGCGGCGCCACCTACCACTCCCAGTGCGGCGAAAGCATCTTCACCC
>CAYWDR010000017.1:0-26600 GCA_964457075.1 uncultured Solibacteraceae bacterium | reverse complement strand
TTAGCTCATCCTTCCCCCCCGCCCAGGCTTGGCCTGGCGCACTCACTGTTCATCATCTTTTATCACTGTTCATCACTGGTTTTCTTTTCTTGTTCTTCCTTTCTGGCTCAATGTTCCCCGTAGTTTTTCTCACCGGCCTTGATGGCCACCTTCATCACGTTCTGCGGCGGCGGCAGCGGGCAGGTGGCGAAGCGGGTGAAGGCGCAGGGCGGATTGTAGGACCGGTTGAAATCCAAGATCACCTTCCCGTCCTTCGCCGGCTCCGCGTAGAGGAAGCGGCCCGCGGGGTAGGTGGTCCGGCCGTTGGTGGCATCCCGGAAGATGAAGAAGAGGCGGCCATCGCCTTCGTCCACGGGCTCCAGTGAGAGGTGCTTTCCCTTGAGCGTGAAGGTGACCCGGCCCCAGGCCTTCATGGGCTCCGAAATGCCGATCACGGTGGGGATCTGCACCATCTTCGGTTCCTTGTAGGGCTCGAAGGCGGCCATCACGCGGAGGGCGGGGTCGAAGGGATACATCTCGATGCCCTTGAAACCCGTGCGCACGGGGCTCTTGGGATCCTTCACGCGGACGCCCACCTTCTCTCCCCGCCGGATGACGAAGAAACTCCGGCCCGCCAGCTTCAACACGTCGGGTTTGCCATCCGCATCCGTGCGAAGGGGCCCGTCGGCGGCCGGGGCGCCGTTCACCGTGAGCGGGCTTCCTTCCGCGACCTTCAAACGCACCTTCCCCCCCTCAAGGATCAGCGCGCCGGCCTTTCCGGGGCCCATTCCAGCGGGGAACGGAACCTTGGCGGAAGGATCCGTGCCGATGAGGTTCTCTCCTTCCGTAAGCCAGTGCAGGCCCACGAGGGAGAGCCATCCCTCCTCCGATTTCAAACGATCCAGGCGCTCTTGCCGCCACTTGGCGTGGTCAGCCTTGGGATCCTGGGTGGCGAGGGAGGTGGCGGCCACCAGCACGAGCGTGGCGAAATGGGAGAGGCGCATGGGGATCCCGCGTAGAGTCCACCCAGCATAACGAGGACTTGGTCCTAGTCTTTCGCGGCTGGCCCCTCGAAGATGGGACTCACGAGGTTCCCCGTGCGCTCCATGACCGCCTACGCCGAAGTGATCCGCCCCATGGGCGCGGGGAGGCTGCGACTGGCCCTTCGCAGCGTGAACGGGAAGAGCCTCGATCTCTCCGTGCGGCTGCACCCCGCCCTGGCCTCCCTGGAACCCGCCGTGCGGGCCCAGGTGCGGGGCGCGGCCCAGCGGGGAAAGCTGGATCTCACGGTGGAGCTGCAGGAGGACGCCCGCCTGGAGCCCCGCCTCAACCGTCCCCTGCTCCGTACCCTCGCCAAGGCTTGGGCCGAGGAGGCGGAGTGGCTGCACCTGCCCCCCTTCAATGCCGAGGCCTTCCTGCGTCTGCCCGGCGCCTTCCTTTCCGCCGAGGGCGACGTGGCTCAGGAGTGGGAGGGCGCACTGGGGGAGGCCCTCGCCGAACTGCTCACGCGCTGGAACGGGGGGCGCGAAAAGGAGGCGGAGCGCCTGACCCCCTTCTTTGGCGAAGCGCTGGGCCGGCTGCAGTCCCTCCGCCAGACCCTCATCGCCGAAGCCGAGGCCCAGGCCACGGAGCTGCCGGCCCTCTTCAAGGCCCGCATCGAGCAGGTGCTCCAGGAGGCTCAGCTGGCGGGCAAGGTGGCGGAGGAGCGCCTCCTCGCCGAAGCCGGCGTGCTGGCCGAGCGGTTGGATGTGAGGGAGGAGATGACGCGGCTCTCGGCCCACTTCGACGACTTCGCCGAACGCATGAAGAAGGGCCGGCTCGAGGGCCGAGCCGTGGACGTGTGGTGCCAGGAGGTGCTGCGGGAACTGAACACCACGGGCTCCAAGTGCAAGCGCCTCGCCATGACCCGGGCGGTGATGGAAGCCAAGGGCGTGCTGGATCAGATCCGCGAGCAGGCCGCGAATCTGGAATAGGGGTCAGGGCTCTTCCTTGCGCTGCAGCTCGTAATCCGCCCGCCACACGCCGAAGAGGCGGGTTCGGGTCCAGTCCCCCTTGTCGGGGCGCAGACGCCTGAGGCGGCGGCTGATGAACCAGACGCTCCCATCGGCCATGCGCAGGTCGTCATAGGCCCCGAGGCGCACCTGGGCCATGGCCTCCCCCGGCACCTTGCCCGGGTACTGGGCGAGGGCCCATCGCTTGGCGACGAGGCTGGCGGCCCAAGCAGCGCCCTCCAGCGCCGCCGGCTCCGTGACGAGCTTGAGGGATTGGAATCCCGCGCGCCCATGGCGGAAGAAGTCGGAGCGCTCCAGGAAGGTCCCATCGGCGGAGAGGCGGAAGGGACCCGTGCCCAGCCCCGTGAGGGCGTCCCGCACGGGCGCGCCAGCGAAGGCCTCCGCGGCCCCGGGCTGGGAATGCTGGAACCGGAACTCGGCGGCGCCGTCGATGACCCGGGCCTTCTTTAGATCGGTTCGGAGGGCGGCCGGCGCCCAAGCGGGAAAGGTGGCCACGAGGGCCGCGGCATCCAGGGCACGGCCATCCTGGAAACGGAGGCCCGGCCGGGGCTTGAAACGCCAGCGCTTCTCATGGCGGCTATGCCACGCGGCCTCGGCGAGGATGCCCGTCCAGCGGCCCTCCTGCTTCTCCAGCAGGGGCTCGAAACTTTGGTTCCTCAGCAGGGCCTCGGTCCCAGGGCTGGCGGCCAGGAGGATTTCCATCTGGGCCATGTCCTGCTCGCCCTCCGGATCGGGCTTTTCCCACAGATCGGATTCGGCGGCCAACGAGATCGGCTCCAACTGCTCCTGCCACCACCACCAGCCCAGGGCTCCGAGGCCCAAGGCGCCCACCACGATTCCCGCGATCAGTCCTTTGCGCATCAGGCCATTCCCTTGAGGATGGGATCGGCCAACGGCGCAATCCGGGTCAGGGTCTCGCGAACGTCGGCCTCGGTGAGATCCCGATGGGGAATGAACCGGATCCGGTTCCCCACGGGCACGGCCAGGACGCCCGCCTTGGCCATGAGCTCCAGGGCCGGGCCCTCATGAGGCACGTCCACCAGCAGGATGTTCGTTTCGGGCATTGCCAAGGTGAAGCCCAGGCCCCGCAACCCCTCCGCCAGCATCCGGGCCTTGGCGTGATCCTCGTGAAGCCGTGGCAGGTAGTCCAGGGCCACGAGGCCCGCCGCACCCACCACGCCACCCTGGCGCACGCCGCCGCCCAGCATCTTGCGGATGCGACGCGCCTCCTCCATGGCTGGGCGGGTGCCGCAGACGAGGCTGCCCATGGGGGCGCCCAGTCCCTTGGAGAGGCACACCTGCACGGTGTCCACGCCCCGCGCGAGGGCCCGCACCTCGCACCCCAGGGCCACGGCCGCATGCCAGATCCGGGCGCCATCCACGTGGACCCGCAGGCCCGCCCCCTTGGCGGCGGCCACGAGGGACTCATGCTCCGCCGCGGGGATCACGGCCCCTCCCGCGAAATTGTGCGTGTTCTCCAGGCAAAGGAGGGTCGTCCGGAGGTTGAAGTAGGGGCCCGGACGCCCGGCGGCGGCCGTCACCGTCGCGGGCGCCGGGCGGCCCGGCCCGCCGTCCCAGGGGAGGGCCTGGGGCATGCCGCCCGCCAGCCAGGCCCCGGTGCCCAGCTCGGAGCCCAGGACGTGGGCTTGATCGGGCGCCAGGAACCGATCGCCTCGCTTCACGTGCAGCATCAAGGCGATGAGGTTGGCCATGCAGCCCGTGGGGGTCCACAGGGCCGCCTCCATCCCCGTCAGCTCGGCCACCCGCCCCTCGAGCCGCGCGAGGGTGGGATCATGCTCCAGCACATCGTCGCCCACCTCCGCCTCGGCCATGGCACGGCGCATCTCCGGCGAAGGCCGGGTCACGGTATCGGATCGGAAGTCGAAGGGGTGCATCGGGGCATTGTCCCCGAGGTCGCGCTCAGGGAAATCCTAATTGACCTCAAACAGGTCTGCACTGCAAACTAGTTTTCAAAGCGGAGCCCCCATGACCCCAGATCCCCTCGACCGGCTCAAGACCCTTACCCGGGATTACGCCCGGGTGCCCCAGACGACCACGGGCCTGCTCAGCCTCGGCACCGGCCTCTTCCTGGGGGCCCTGGGAAGTCTGACCTTCCTGGCCCGCCACCAGCGGTTTCTCGACGTGGGCCGCGGAGGCCCCGAGCGATCCTTCCTCCTGTTCCTCGTCCGGAACGAGGATCCCTTTCCAGCCTGGTTCCTCACCGCGGCCTTCACCCTTCCCTTGTTCTGGGGCCTCCTGCTGCCCTGGCTCCGGAAGCGGATCTACCCGCATCCCTTTGGCATGGTGCGCCCGATGCTAAGCCCCACCACGCTCGCCCTTCGTCCCTTCGCACAGTTCCTTGGGCTTTGGGGACCGCTGCTCCTCCTGGGAACCTTCACGCTGGTCCGCCTCATCGCCCTCCCCGTTCTTTACGACCTCCTGGATCTCAAGATTCCGGCCTTCCCTGCCCACGGATGGCTCCCCCTCCTCCTCGCCGCGATGTACGTGCCCCTGGCCACCCCGTTGGAACTCGCGGAGCGGAACGAGGTTTCTCTCCTGATCTACCTCAGCGGGCTCCTGCTGATGCCCCGGGGATCGCTGACCGCCTTCCTCGTCATTCCCTTTTACGGAGTGATGTCCCTGCTAATGATCGCCTTCGGCCTGTGGGCTCACCTCCGCTACCGGCGCGCCCTCAGTTCCCTGGATAAGGGGACCGGCGAATGAGGCCCCTGGACGAAATCCACAATCTCGACCGGATGGTCCACGAACCGGCGAGGCTGGCAATCCTCACGGTGCTGGCCGCGGCGGAAGATGTGGAATTCCTCTTCCTCCAACAGGCCACGGGCCTGACCAAGGGCAATCTGAGCAGCCACAGCCAGAAGCTGGAGGAGGCGGGGTACATCGAGGTTCGGAAGGGATACCGGGACCGGATCCCATCGACCACGTTCCGCATTACGACTTCGGGTGCCCGGGCCTTGGAGGCATATTGGGCGGCGATGAAGCGGGCGATGCCTCCGCGGTGACGCTATTCTGGAGGCTTCCCGGAGTCATGAATGCAGCTTTGGCACGCCATTTTGCTGGGCCTGGTGCAGGGCCTCACCGAGTTCCTGCCCGTCTCCAGCACGGCCCACCTCACCCTCACCGAACACCTGCTTTTGGGCCGGGGCATGCCGTTGGCCTTTGACGTACTGCTCCACGTGGGCACCCTGGCGGCCCTGTCCATCTACTTCCGGCGGGAGGTCGGCCGGGTGGTGATGGGATTCCTGGGGCGCGATCCCGAGGGCCGCCGGCTGGGCTTCCTCCTCTTCCTGGCCATGCTGCCCACCATCGCCTTCGGGATGCTCACCCGCCCCGCCAAGGAGTGGGCCAAGCAGCACCTGTGGGTCTACGGGATCTGCCTCCTTCTCACCGCCTGGATGCTCTACCGCGCCAACGCCAAGGCCGCCGCCGGCGGCCCCGCGCGGGATCTGGAGACCGCCACCCCCCGGGACGCCCTCCTGGTGGGCGGAATCCAGGGTCTGGGCGGCGGCTTCGGGCTTTCCCGTTCCGGCTCCACCATCGCCGCCGGCGTCTTCGCCGGATTGCGGCTGCCGGCCGCGGCGCGCTTCAGCTTCTTGCTGGGCATTCCCACGATCCTCGGCGCCGCCGTGTTCGAGACGCGGAGCCTCCTCAAGCCCCTGTTGGCCCATCAGGCCCTCCCTGCGGACATGGCCTTCCCCGTGCTGGCTGGGGGCGTGAGCCCCGCCGTGGCCTGCGCCGTGGGCGTGGCGGTGTCGGCCATCTCCGGCTACATGGCCATCGGAATGCTGGACCGGTTCACCCGGTCTCCCCGCCTCAACGGCTTCGCCTTTTACTGCCTCTGCGTGGGCACGCTGATGCTGATCATGGGGACCGCAGGCCTCGACGGCCTCTTCTCCTTTGGCGCCATCGCCCACCGTTGAGCCAGTCTCCAGGCGCCGTTCACCGGCCGGCCTCCACCGCTCACCGAGGGCCCCGATCCGGGGCCCTCGGCCTTTCTAGACTGGACCTTGGAGGAAGCCCTCATGATCGAGCTTCGGAACGTTTACAAAGCGTTCACCGTCAAGGACAAGAAGACCCGGAGGACGAAGCGCGTCGAGGCCGTTCGCGGCATCTCCTTCTCCGTGAAACCCGGTGAGATCTACGGGCTCCTGGGCCCCAACGGCGCCGGCAAGAGCACCACGCTGCGCATGATCGCGTCCCTCATGGTCCCGGATCAGGGGAACGTGGAGGTGTGCGGTTTGGACACCCAGGCGGAACCCGAGAGCGTGCGCGCGAAGCTCGCCTTCCTATCGACGGACATGAGCGTCTACGACCGGTTCACCCCCCGGGAGATCCTGCGCCTCTTCGGGGAGTTCCAGGGGGTGGAGCCCCTCACCGCCGAGCGCCGGGGCCTGCACCTGCTGGATCGCTTCGGCATGGGCGACTTCGCCGACGTGAAGGTGGATGGCTTCTCCTCCGGCCAGAAACAGAAGCTCAGCATCGCCCGTGCCCTCCTCCACGACCCCAAGGTGGTGATCTTCGATGAGCCCACCACGGGTCTGGACGTGCTCACCGCCAAGACCGTGCTGGATCTCCTGCGCATCATGCGCGAGGAGGGCCGCACGGTGATCGTCTCCACCCACGTGATGCCCATGGTCGAGCAGATCTGCGACCGGGTGGGCATCATCTTCGACGGCCAGCTCCACGGCGACGCGCCTCCAAGGGAGCTGCTGAAGCGCTACAACGTCGCGAACCTGGACGAAGTCTTCTTCCAGCTCGCCAACGGCAAGGAGGCCTGAGATGCGCGGTACCTGGCTCATCTTCCGCAAGGAAATGATCGAATTCTTCAAGGATCGGAAGACGGTTT
Organism: uncultured Solibacteraceae bacterium; assembly: GCA_964457075.1. Lineage (GTDB taxonomy): Bacteria > Acidobacteriota > Holophagae > Holophagales > Holophagaceae > JAFDVN01. The sequence continues at coordinate 19,742 of CAYWDR010000017.1, read as the reverse complement.
TCTTCACCTTGATCCTGCCCCTGATCCTCTATCCCGCCATCTTCACGATGATGACCAGGCTGGCGAAGGGGGATTCCAATAAGCGCAAAGGCCGTCCCAGCCGGGTCGTGCTCCTGGATCCCTCGGGTGCCTTCCGCCCCGTGCTGCAGCAATCGCCAAAGGAATTCGAGCTGGTCGCGGCCCCGGACCCGGACCTCAAGAAAGCCCTCCTCGAACAGAAACTGGATCTCGTCCTGCAAGTGGACCCCGAGGCCACCGTCAAGTTGGCCCGGCAGGAGACCTTCACCCTCACGGCCCAGGTCGATGAGAGCGAGCGCGCCTCCGAGGATGCCCTCAAGCGGGTCAAGAAGGCGCTGGAAGCCCAGAACGCCAGCTGGGTCAAGACGCGGCTCGTGGATGCGAAGGCGTCCTTGATGCTGGCCGAGCCCGCCAAGCTCGTGGAGCAGAAGGCCAGCGATACCGCACGCGAGTTGGGCAAGGCCTTGGGCGCCTGGATGCCCTACATCCTCATCATCATGATGTATGCGGGTTCCATGCAGCACGGTGCCTACGTGACCGCTGGAGAAAAGGAGCGGGGCACCCTGTTGAGCCTCCTTTCCACCCGCCTCAGCCGCAAATCGATCATCTACGGCAAGCTCCTCATGGTCTTCACCGTGGGCCTTGGCAGCGCGGTGGCCTCCCTCGCGGGATGGTTCCTGGGCTTCGCCACCCTCAGCAAGGAGATCGCGGCCTCCGCGGAGGCCACCGCCGCGGCCGCCGGCGGCGCGCCCCAGGTCTCCGCCATGGCCAACCTGGCCAATCCGGCGAACCTCATCCTCGCCCTGCTCCTCGTGATCCCCGTGGGCCTGCTCTTCTCGTCGATCATCGTGCTTTTGGGCACCCAGGCCCGGAACACCCGGGAAGCGACGATGGCCATGACGCCCGGAATCTTCGTCGTGATGATGCTCGGCATGTTCTCCTCCGCTCCCGGCGTGGAGAAGATGGCGGTCCTGCCCTGGGTGCCCATTCTCAACGTCTCGCTTTCCATCCGGAAGCTATTCGGGGATCAGTTCGTGCCCTGGGAATTCGGGGTGGCCCTGTGCATGACCATCGTCCTCGCCGCCGCCGCCGTGGCCCTGGCCGCCAAACTCCTGGACCGCGAAGAAGCCCTCTTCAAGGTCTAAGCGGCCCCTGCATTCCCAGAGAAAAGGCCCCGCCCCGCGGGGCCTTTTCTCTGGGATCTCTCGATGTTGCTATAGTGGCAAGACGATCCAACGAGGTATCCATGGTCACCAAGGCCAAAGCCAAGCAAGACGCTGCTCCCCAGACCGCCCCCAAGGGAGCGGGACCTAACCCCTTGGCCGAAGAATTCGCCAAGGCCATCAAGCAGCTGGAGGCGGGCAAGGGCACCGAGGCCGCGAAGGCCCTGGAATCCCTCGTCGCCAAGGCCCACGAACAGGGGCAGTGGCACCTGAAGCGCAGCGCCCAGAGCTACCTGAACCTGGCCCACCGCCAGACGGACACGCCCAAGGAAGCGAAGCTCACGCCTGAAGCCGAGGCCCAGCTCCACCTCAACCGGAAGGATGGCAAGGGTGCCCTCGCCCTGCTGGAAAAGGCGCTCAAGAGCCACCCCAAGGAAGCCAAGCTGCACTACCTCAAGGCCGTGGCCCTGGCCCAGCTCGAGCAGGATGAGCCCTGTGCCGCCAGCCTCAAGGCCGCCCTGGAGCTGGATGCCGATCTGACCTACCTCTTCCGCATGGAACCCGATTTCGAGGACATGCGCGACCATCCGGCCTTCGGCTTCGCCCTCGGCCGCTGATTCGCGTCTTCCAGACGTGGCGCGGGAACCCCGGCTCCACCCCGACCAGCCCCTAAGGGTCGTCACCCTCGGGGGCGGCACGGGCATGGCGGCCCTGCTGAGGGCGCTTAAACGCGAGGGAGCCCGCCCCCAGAACCCGTGGAGCCTCACGGCCATCGTCACCGTGTCCGACGACGGCGGCTCCAGCGGGCGCCTGCGCAACGAGATGGGCGGCATCCCGCCGGGGGACATCCGCAACTGCCTCTCCGCCCTGGCGCGAGAGGAGAGCCTCCTGACGGAGATGCTGAACTACCGGTTCAAGGGCACGGGCACCCTGGCGGGCCATTCCCTGGGCAACCTGATGCTCTTCGCCTTGGCCGACCTCACGGGCAATTGGGTGCGGGCCATCCGCCAGTTGGGTTCCGTGGTGGTGACGGCGGGGCGGCTCTACCCCTCCACCCTCCAGCCTGTGACGCTTTGCGCCGAGGATCTGCAGGGCCGGGCCTACCGTGGTGAAACGAACGTCAACGAAAGCCACCCGCCCCTGGCTCGCCTGTGGCTTGAGCCTACGGACGCCGAACCCCTGCCCGAGGCCCTTCTCGCGATCCTGCGCGCCGACCTCATCATCCTCAGCCCGGGCAGCCTCTACACCTCCACGATCCCGAACCTCCTCATCCCCGAGATTCGCGAGAGCATCGCCGCCTCCAAGGCCCCCCTGCTCTACATCGCCAACCTCATGACGGAACCCGGCGAGAGCCAGGGAATGACCCTCCTGGACCACGTGGCCAGTATCCAGGCCTTCGGCGAGGTGGCCCTCAGCGGAGTGCTGGCCAACTCCACCCCCTTCCCGGGCCCCGTGCTGTCGCGCTACTTGGACGAGGGCGCAGAACCCCTGCTGCCCGCCCTCGCCCAAGACTTGGGCGTGCCGGTCCACGCCCTCCCCCTGCTGGACCCGGAAGCCCCCATCGCGCGCCACCACCCGGATCTATTGAATCAGGCCGTACGCGAAGTCATACAGATGCTTTAGCTTGCCATTCGGCCTGCCGAGAGGACCATTCAGGGGAGGGTGTGCTCGCCCGCCAATTTTGTAAGGATCCAGGATCGGGTTGGTATAAATTAGTTGTTCTACTGGAGCAGTTCCAATGGCGTTGAACGGCGATCTCGCCACGATGGGGCTGGAAGACATCTTCCAGTGGCTCGCTGTAGGCAAGAAGACCGGCGTGCTTGAGCTCCGCGGCCCTCTCCACACGAAGCGGGTGGGCTTCCATGAAGGCCGCATCACCTCCATCTGGTCCTCGGATCCCCGCGAGTACTTGGGCCAGTACCTGCTCGCCTTCAATCGCATCACCGAGGAGCAGCTCCGCGAGGCCCTGGCCACGCAGGAGGACGAAAATCAGCTCCTGGGCCGCATCCTCATCAACCGCCAATTGGTGACGGAGGCCGAGATCCGGCGCATCGTGCAGCTGAAGGTGGAAGAGGGCATCTTCGACTGCTTCCTATGGCAGGCGGGCGGCTTCGAGTTCCATGACGGCGCCTCCCTGGGCCAAAAATCCATGCTCATCAGCCTGGAGGTCACGGGCATCGTCCTGGAGGGCGCCCGCAGGCTGGATGAGTGGAAGCGCATCCGCGAATTCATCAAAGGCGGAGACGCCATCCCCGCGGCCGTGCCCGAAGCCATCGCCGACCAGCTCCCCCTCGCCTCGGAGGACGCGGACGTGCTGGCCCGGGTAGATGGGCTGAAGACCCTCGACCAGCTCGTCATCGAGATGCGCGCCCCCGAATTCAAGGTGCATAAGCTCATCTTCGACCTGAAGGAGCGGGGGATGATCCGCCTCGTGAGCCCCGGCGGCAACCTCGGCGACAGCGCCAGCCTTCAGCTCCAGCGGGCCCGCGCCCTCGTGGAGAAACAGAAGCTCCAAGAGGCTCAGGAGGAGCTGAAACGCGTCCTTCAAGACCAACCCCTGCACCAGGACGCCAGCAAGATGATGATGGTCGTCAAGGACATGCTCGAGGAGAAGAAGGTCGACCTCGACATGATTCCAGAACTCGCCATGAGCCTCGAAGAGCTCATGCATGTGAACCTCGGACCCAACGAGGCCTTCCTCGCCACCCGCGTGAACGGCCTCTGGACGGTGAGGGACATCCTCACCATCGCGCCCTTCGATCAGGAGGAGTGCCTCGGCATCTTCTCCAAGCTGCTGAAGCGCGGCGTTCTGAAGGATGCGAAGGGCGGCGCTCCCGAACCGGGCGCGGGACAGGGGTACGGCCTCCGGTAGACTGGCCTATCCCAATGTTGGAGGTTTCATGCGCGCCTCGTTCATCCCGGCCTCGTTGGCCCTGTTTTTAGCCATCGCCCCCGCCGCGGCCCAGGGGAAGAAACCCAAGCCGCCCACGGCCACGCAGCTCAAGGCCGCGCTAAAGAAGGCGGAAGAGGAGCGCGACGAGTTCAAAGCCCGCCTCGCCGCCGCCGATAACCTCCAAACGGAGTTGGCCACGGCCCAAAAGGCGCGGGACCTCGCCAAATCGGACGCCCATGATGCCCGGGCGGAGCTGAATGCCTTGAAGGCCACCTTGAAGGAGAATCAGGCTGGGTTCGAGCCGCTGCTCAAGGATCTCAAGGTGGCCAAGGAAACCGCAGCCGAATGCGCGAGGCGGCGCGACCACCTCAAATTGGAACTGGAGGCCCTCCAGGCCCGCCTGGGGCCGCCGGAAGAGGGCGCACTCGTCCCCGGCGGCGACACCGTGGCGCCGGCCCGCCCCATCAATTTGAACCGCGTCACGCCCCGCCTGGAGGGCTGGTCCAAACCCCGGGGCGTGGTGGTGGTGAACGTGCTCGTGGACCAGAATGGCGAAGTCGTGGGTTCCCGTCTGCTCCAGGGCCTGCCCGGTGACGGAGAGAAGCTCCGCGACGCCGAAATCGCCTGCGTGGAAGCCGCGAAAAAGCTCGTCTTCGACCCCGCCCGCACCAGCGAAGGCACCAAGGTCAAGATCTGGCAAGGCGTGGGGTTCTGGCTCGAATAGGCGAAGACCCGATCAGGATTTGGCCTCGCAGCTCACGTCACCCCTGGCCCAGGCTTGGCACGCCAGGCGCTGGTCGGGGGTGGCCTTCAGGATGGTGAGGACGCGCTTCTCCGAGGCCAGGGGCTCGGAAAGCTGATCGGCGCCGGCGAGCACCGTCACCACGCAGGTGCCGCAACGCGCGTGGCCGCCGCAGCGGTGGTTCAGCTCCACGCCCGCGCTGGTGGAGGCGGCCAGCAGAGCCACCTCGCGTTCACATTGGGTTTCGGCTTCGGCTTTCTTGGTTTTGAATCGCAGGGTGAACATCGGGGCTCTCAAATACGGGTTCGGCGAAGGAAAGGGGCCCAGCCGCCATGGTCGGCATGCTGGACCCTGCCCTCATTCTAGCCGAGATATCCCTACTCTCCGGTCGCCAGCGCCACCTGCCATAGGCCGCTGGGATCCGGGTGCATGAGCCATTCGCTTTGGATGGGGCGGCGGGTCCAAGCCCCTTGGGCCATTTCCCCATCCAGCTGCCCCGGGCCCCAACCGGCATAACCCAAGTAGAGGCGGTAGCGGGCCTCCGGATCGGAGAGCAGGTTTTCCAACAGATCCTTCCGATGGCTCACGAAATGGGTGAAGTCCAGCACCGTGTCTTCGCCCTCGGGCAGCCCGCCCTGGACGACCAGAATGCCCCGCTGAGGATCCACGGGGCCGCCCCTCCAGGCGGTGGCGGTCGGAGAGCCGCTGTATTGGAGTTCCCCTTCCTCGCTGACCTTCTCCAGCGTCAGCGGCAGGGGACGGTTGAGGATGACGCCCAGGGCGCCTTCCTCGTCGTGCTCCACGATGAGCACCACGGTGTGGAGGAAGTTGGGATCCATGAGGCCGGGATGGGCCACGAGGAGGCAGGGTGATTGGTAGTCCATGGAGGGCCAGTTTACCCCCGGAGGGGACGCTCTTCTGATCGACCAATCCCAATCAGGTCTGAAGCATTCCGGACTCAAGGGCGAGCCTGCCGGGCCGAAATCCGGGCAAGGGGGAGCGTTGGAGGAGCCTGAATCCGGATTCTGGGCGCGGGGGAAGCTGGTGCTCCTTTGGAAGGACTATGCCCGGGGACAGTTCCCACCGGATCAGTGGGAAGGATTCCTCGCGGGACTGCCCCAGGACTCTCCCTGGGTCCTTCCTCCGGATCCCCAGGGTTGGATTCCCTATTCACGCCTTTGGGAGGCCCTCGAAGCCCTGGGCCGGGCCCGGGCCTGGGATACCTACGGCCCGAGGGGCATCGCCGCCGCGCAGATGATGTTCCGGGAGGGTTTCCTGGACACGCCGGTGCCCCATACTCCCGAAGGCTATTTGGAGCGGCTCCCGGACGTCTGGGACGAGATGTACCGGGGCGGGTCGTTGATCCTGGAGACCCTGCTCCAAGGGCACGCCCGGATCCGGATCGCCTTCCCCCATCCCGCGCCGGCCCTCTACATGATCATGTTCTCCGCCTGGATCCGGGAATGCATGGCGCTCTTTGGCGCGCGTGGGACGGAGGTATCCCTGGCCCCGGAGCCCGATGGCGGCCGGATCATCGTGAACTGGTTTCAGCCGCCGTCGAGATAGCCCGGATCCTCCACCGGCATCACCTCGCCCTGCGCCAAGGCCTCCCGGGTCTCCCTCGGCAGGGCCGGCCAGGCCTCCTGCCAGCGCGGGTCGATGCGGCCGTTGAAGAAGTGGACGGAAGGTTCCCCTTCGTCGAAGGCCTCCCGGGTGAGCCACAGGTGGACCCATCCCACGCGGTTGATCCGGATGAAGACGGTGGCCATCAGGTGCAGGAGGAGGTGGGTTCGGGCCGCTTGCGCAGGGTGGACACGGCATGGCGCAGCAGTGGCCAGGCCAGCTGGAGCTGCTCCAGCGCGCCTGCGGGGCGCCCCGAGAGGTTGAGGATCACCGTGCGGCCCGCGGTACCGCAGACGGCCCGGCTGACGAAGGCCATGGGGTGGCCGCCCTTGGCCCGGATGAACTCCGCGATACCCGGCGCCTCCCGCTCCACCACCCGGCGCGTGGCCTCGGGCGTGAGATCCCTGGGGCCGAAGCCCGTTCCACCGCACGTGAGCACGAGGTCCACATCCGCCGCCACGGCCGCCCGGAGGGCCTGCTCAAGGGTGGAGGAATCGTCGGGCATGAGGGTTGAGCTCACCGACATCTCCCCTTCGCCCACCAGCCATTCCCGCAGCACGGGCGTGCTCAGATCCTCGTAGGCCCCCGCCGAGGCGCGATCCGAGAGGGTGATGAGATGTATGCGATCCACCCAAACAGCATGCCATGGGAGAATGGGCGTTTTGGGGGAAGCATGTCCGAAGCCGTCATCCGACCCGGCTCCGTCCTCGGCCTCCTGGGCGGAGGCCAGCTGGGCCGCATGTTCGCCCTGGCGGCCCGGCGCATGGGCTATCGGGTGCATGCGCTGGATCCCGGGCATGATTGCCCCGCGGGCCAGGTGGCGGATCTCGAGATCCGGGCCGGCTACGACGACGTCTATGCCGCGGAGATGATGGCCCGGAACGTGGATGTGATGACCGTGGAGTTCGAGAACATTTCGGCCGGGACGCTGGAGGCCGTGGCGCGCATCTGCCCCATGCGTCCCGGTGCCTCCGTCCTCCACACGGTGCAGCATCGCCTGCGGGAAAAGCGCTTTCTCACGGAGAATGGCTTCCCCGTCACCCCGTTCCGGGAAGTGAATACCGCCGAAGGCCTGAGCGCGGCCGCCCGGGAACTGGGGTTGCCGGCCATTCTGAAAACGGCCTCCTTCGGCTACGACGGCAAAGGCCAGCAAAAGCTGGGCCCCGGCAGCGACCTCGACGCGGCCTTCGCCGCCCTCAAGGGCCAGCAGGGCATCCTGGAAGCCTTCGCCCCCTTCGAATTGGAGGTGAGCGTGGTGGCCGCCCGAAGCGCCAACGGCGAGACGGCCGCCTTCGACGTGGCGGAGAACGCCCACGAGAACCACATCCTCGACACCACCGTGCTTCCCGCCCGCGTCCCCACGGACGTGGCCGCCCAGGCCCGCGCCATGGCCGAGGGCATCGCCGAGGCGCTGGGCATGGTGGGCGTGCTTTGCGTGGAGTTCTTCCTCCTGCCCGGGGGAAGGCTCCTCGTGAACGAAGTCGCGCCCCGCCCCCACAACAGCGGCCACGCGACGATCGACGCCTGCGTGACGAGCCAGTTCGAGCAGCAGGTGCGTGCGGTCTGCGGCCTTCCCCTAGGGGACCCCACCCTGCTCCGCCCCGCCGCCATGGCCCAGCTGCTGGGCGATCTATGGGAGGGCGGCGAGCCCGCCTGGGAGCGGCTCCTGGCTTTCCCGGACGTGAAGCTGCACCTCTACGGCAAGACGGATCCCCGGAAAGGGCGAAAGATGGGGCACCTCACCGCGATGGGAGAAAGCCCCGAGGCGGCGCTGCTGAGGGTGCTTGAGGCGCGGAGCGCCTTGAAAGGCTGACCCTCGCCTACCTTCTGGGAAAATGGAACCAGACGGGGATCTCGATGATGGCGGGTGTGGGGATGCCGCGTTTTTTGAGATTCTTGAAGCGGTAGCGCTTAAAGGTCCTGATCACTTCGGCGTGAAAGATGGGGTCTCCGTCCACGATCCAAACGCGAGCTGGAATGCCCTTCTCGTTGACCTCCATTCGAACATGCACCCATCCCTCGATGTGCCTTAGTTCAGCCAGCCACGGGTAGTCAGGGATGAATCGCTCCTCAACGTCGACGTCTTCACCCGAGAGGGGTAATGCCGCCTTTAAACCCTCTCCCTCCCCAGAACCCGTACCCGTGCCCCGCCCGCTTCCGGAGCCACCTCCCGAGCCACTCCCCCCCTGACCAACACCTCGGCCTGGGGCCATGGGTTCAGTGGGAAGCAGCATGGGAGCGTCATCCATGGCCATGGCCTCGGTGTCCACCTTCATGGCCAGGTGTGAGTCGGCCGGTTGGGAAAGCAACGGCGTTCCACCCCCTCCGGCATTCTCCACCTCGTCCTTGAGGGGATGCGCCCTGGGGGGCTCAGGGGGTTGCTCTTTGATGTGGTTAAAGTCGAAGACGAAGATCCGCTGGCTCGGAGGATTCGCAGGGGCGGGATCCACCCGTTTCGAACTCGCATCCATGAGCCGCTGCGCGCCCCAGACTAGGAGCCCATAGGCCAATACGGATGCGAGCAGGCTGACCCTTCGATCCGGAGGAGGCGCCAGGGATCGGACGGGGTTGGGGCACAGGGGTGCCATGGGGCGTGGCGCAGGCATGGGGACCAAAAGAGCGAGCGGAGACTCGTATGGCGATGGAATGGACCGATTTTCAAGGGGTAACGAATCTCGATCCTAGTGTCTTTTGACCCGAAAACAACGCGCTTCGCCCCTCCCAATTCCTAGGGACTCACCGGCGGATCCACTGCAGTACCCAAAGCAGGCCCACGCTCGCGAGCCACTCGCGATCTTCATCCTTCATGCCCTCTCGGCTCCGGGAGGTCCGTTCGGGTTCCTCCCGCATGACGATGCGGTGGATTCCACCCTCAGGGTCCCTTAGGAGCACCCAGGTGGGGGCCGTGCGGGTTACGACGGCATCGCCGCTTCGGCCTTGCGAACTCCACCGGAGGTCGAGCGGCCTCCAGAGCCCGGCATCCATGTAGTCCCAACGCCCTGGCGGGGCCGCCTGGGCCAAGCGGAGGTGCCCATCCTGATCCAGAAAGTGGAGGGTAAGGCGCTGGACCGGCGGGGGAGGCACGGGCTCCGCCCGGCGGCAGGCGCCCAGCAGGAGCAGCGGCACGATCAGGAGCGCTTTCACACCCCAAGGATCGGCCCGGAACCCTATTTCCGGTAGTAGGCGCGAATGGCCGTTACGACCGCCGCCGCGTATCGCTCGCGGAATTCCGGATCCTTCAGATTGGCCGCGTCCTGCTCGTTGGTAAGATTCGCCACCTCCACCAGGACCTTGGTCGAGGCCCGGTTGTAACAGATGACGGCGGGCACGAACTTCCTCCCGTCCCGGTGGATGACGTTCCGGATGGGGCGGTTGGGATGGACGGAAATGCGGGCCTTTTGGAGGCTGCGCATGAGCAGCTCCGCGAATTGCCGGCTGCGGGCCTCGCCTTGGAGCTTCTCCCGGGGCGTGAAGGAGACCAGGCCTCCCCGCTTCACCTCCTGCACCTGGGCGGCGCGACGGGGCGGAAGGGCAAAGCGGTTCGGCACCTGGATGGCGCCGGGCACGTAGACCATGGACCCCTTCGCGCTGGGGTGAAGGCTGTCCGCATGGAAGCTGATGAAAAGGGTCTTGTTGAAGTCCCCCTTCCGTCTCACGAAATTCGAGAACAGCTCGTTGGAGAGGACCCAGCGAAGGTGGACGGACACGGCCGTGGGGCTGTCTCCGTCACTGGGGAAGGGCGGCGTCGTGAGGATTTCGGCGTCCCGCGCAGGGCGCCGGATGGCCTCCCGCGCCTTGAAGCCCAGGGCGGGGTAGTGGATCGTGGTGCTCACCGAGGCCTCCGTCTCCTGCTCCAGGAGCCGTCGCACGCGGATCATGATGTCGTAGACGAAATCGGCCTCCCACATCCCGTTGGCCATGGCGCCGTTATCGACCCCCCCATGGCCCGCGTCGAGGACGATGCGCACGCCGCCGAGCCGCGGTCCCGCCTCGGTCCGCACGGTACGCCGGACCTCGGCCCGGACTTCGCGCTCTCCTTCCAGCGCCCGTGTGCCTTCGGGCTGGAACGGATCCGCCAGGGCATCGAGAGGGATCTTCACGAGGGTTCCGGGCTGGATGGACCGCACGTCCGAAATGCCGCTGCGGGTGGCGATGGCGGATGCCAGCTCGTTCACGTCCTTGGGATCCACGCGATCCGTGTAACGGATCACCACGGAGCTGTAGAGGGCCTCGCCCTTCCGAAGATGGTAAGCGGCATAAGGGCCCATCGCATCCCGCTCGAAGGAGAGCATGCCCCGGTAGGCCGCCACCTTGGATTCATCATCCAGCTCGTCCTCGGGCTGGCTGCGATCCGCGCCCTTGGTCTCGCCACCGAAGCCCTCCCAAAGCAGGCTCCGCGGGATCCTCCAGAGGTCGCCGTCGGCCAGCTTCTCGGGCTGATCGGGGTTCTCCCGCATGAGGCGGCCGTAGTTCTGGCCGTGCCCCGTGAAGAGGGAAGCCATGAGCCACACGGATTCGAGCTCGGGGTAATGCACCCGGTGCCGCACCTCGGATTCGATCCAACGGTCCTTCGGGAAGAGGGCCGCCAAGGCCCACCTTCGGCCCTCGGGCGTGAGCTCGTCATAGGGAAAGACGCCCTTGCGAAGCCCCTTGCCGGCAAAGGCTTTGGGGAGCGAGCCCACGACGAAGACGCCCCTCCGGAACTGCAGGCGCACCTTGGCCATCCCACCCGTCGGAAGCTGTGCCTCGCGCTCCTGGGTGGCCGGGTCCTGGGCCATCAGGAGGGCAGGAACGAGCAGCAGGCCCGGGCAAAACGCCCTCATCAGGCCTCCCAGGGAGCCGTCGTGTCGGGTGTCTGGAGGCCGGAGCGCACCCACTCCCTCATGCGGTCCTGGAGGCCCTCGGCGTCCTTGGTCCGCTCCTGGAGAAAGGCTTTGAAGCGGCGCTCCAGATGGCCCGCCCCCTCCTCCAGCAGGAAGAGGCGATCCTGAAGACGTCCAGCCGGATCCTTGGAGGCGGTGGGCGGCATCTTCACGGCGCCGAGATCCAGCGTGGCGGCGTTGAGACTGAACACCCACTCCAGATCGCCGGCCATCATGCGGAGCTTGGCCTTGGCCGGGCGCATCCCGCGGCTGAGGGCCTCGAAGGCCTCCCGGCTCTCGCTGGGATTGCCTTTCCGGAGGGAGATCTCCTTCACGTCGCCCTGCTCGCCGGAGAGCTGCACCGCGTCATCCAGGAAACACGCGGAGCCATCCCCCTCGTGCCCACTGGCGCCGCCCTCGGTGAGGCCGCGCATCCAGAGCCAGAGGATGAACTCCTCGCCGAGGAAGCGGCCCTGCTCGATCAATTCCATGGGCTGCATCACTCACCATCCAACGCGAGACTGAGGGGCTCCAGGCCCAATAGGGATTCCGGTGCCATGTCCGGGGAGAGGCGGCTCGCAAGCAGGAGCGGAGCCAGGGGCTGCAGCTCCAGGCCGAAGCTCTTCACGAAGAGCTGGGCGAGCACGCCCTGCACCTTGCTGGACGTGGCCGTGGTCCACAGCAGCCCGCCCTTGAGATCCCAAGCTACCTCCACGACCTTCGGCGTGGGCAGCACTTTTCTCAGCAGCTCCACTTTCACCTCGTCCTGGAGGCTGATGCGGGCTTCCTTGCCGACGAAGGCGAGATCCTTCTCCTTCATGAGGCCGGAAAGGCGCAGATCCACATGGGCCTTGAGGAGCACGGGGGGCACCCGGCGCGTGTCGATGCGCAGGCCGAAGAGGGCGAAGCGGTCCTGCCCCACCCACTCCGCCTCGGGTGGACTGATGAGGGGATTGCGCCAATCCACCCAGCCAAAGCGTTCTTCTTCGGTGCCATCCTCGAAGGGGCGGTAGCGCTGTTCATCGAGACCCGCGAGCAGATCCTTCTCCTCGGGCACGGGGCCCAACACCAGATAACGCTTGAGGCTGAACGCCCCTTGCAAAAGGCTCATTTGCGGGCTCCGAAGATGGTCTTGATCTTGCGCATCCAGCCTCGGGGCACCACCGGCAGGAGGGGCTTCTCCACGGTCGGCGCCTCGCCCGGCTGGGGCAGCGGCAGCAAGGGGTCGTTGAGGGCCAGCAGCACGCCGGTGACATTATCGCGTCCACCGTTGGCGATGGCCTCCTCCACGAGGCTTTCAAGGGTCTTGCGGGGGCTGAAGCCCGGCGCCAGGAGCTCCCGGATGCGGACGTCGTCCACCTCCCCGTGGAGCCCGTCGGAGCATAGAAGGAGCCGGTCGCCCCGTCGCAGAACGACCTTATAGACCACGACGACGAGCTGCTGGGGTGACCCCAGGGCCTGCGTGATCATGTTCCTCTGCGGATGCACCTTGGCCTGCTCGGCCGTGAGCGTCCCGCTCGCCACCAGATCGTTCACGAGGGTCTGATCCTCCGTGAGCTGGTGGAGCTGGCCGCCGCGGAATAGGTAGGCACGGGAATCCCCGACCTGGGCCACGTAGAGCTGCTGGTTCCAGAGCAGGGCCGCCGTGAGCGTGCTGCCCATGCCGCGCGCCGTGCGATCGTCATCCGAATATCGGAGGATGGCGCAGCTGGCCTCCTCCACGGCGATGACGAGGGCCTTAAGCAGGTCTTCCTCGCGGCGGGGCAGCTCGCTGAAGCGCCCCCAGTGGCCGAAGAGATGCAGGGTGACGGCGGCAAGGCCTTCCCGGCTCGCGACCTCGCCCGCCGCGGCGCCGCCCATGCCATCCGCCACGGCCGCCAGCAGCCCGGCATTGCCCACGGGAAGGGGCCGGGGAGGCGTGTTCAGGATGGGCTCGTCGCCGTTGAGGGCGCTCAGGAGATAGGCGTCCTCGTTATTCTTCCTCACCCGGCCGGGGTGGGTTATGGCGGCGTAATCGATCTGCATGTAGGCCTACAATCATAACCCGAGCGGCCCTCCACGTAGACGCCGGGGAAAATTGCGGCACACTCTTCAGAATCGGAGGATGGGCATGGCCCTGGATCTGGACCTTCTCATCGTGGGCGCGGGACCCGCGGGAATCAGCACCGCCGTCGAGGCCCGCCGGGCGGGCATCGAACGCCTATTGCTCCTTGAGAAAGGGCCCAGCCACAGCTGGTCCATCGAAAAGCTCTACACGCCTGGAAAACGGGTCGACAAGATCTACCTGGGCCAGGAAGTGGACTGCGACGGCGCCGTGTGCATCATGGACGGCACACGGGAGACGGCCCTCTCCACCCTGGATGCCTTCGTGGCCCAGTACCACCTGCCCATCCAGTACGCCACCGAGGTGGAGCGCATCGATTCCATGAATGGGGGCGGATTCAAGGTCCGGGATACGAAAGGCCACGAGTTCTTGACCCGGACCATCGTGATCGCCATCGGCGTGTTCGGCCGGCCCAATAAGCCGGACTACCCCTTGCCCGGGAGCCTCAAAGGCCATGTGCACTTCGACCTGAATCACGGCATTCCCCCAGGGGAGTCGGTCCTCATCGTCGGTGGGGGCAACACTGCCCTGGAATACGCGGCCTATCTCTACGCCGACCACCCCACGACCCTGGCCTACCGGGGCCATGAATTCTCGAAGGCGAACGAGGTGAATCGGAAGATCCTTTCCGATCTCCAAGCGGAGGGGGATCTGGCCGTGTGGCTGGAATCGGACCTGGCCGGCCTCCGCGATACCAACGCCTCCCCTCGCGTGGAGGCCACCTTCAAGGACGGGCGCACCCTGGCCTTCGACCACGTGCTCTATGGCATCGGTGGCAGCACCCCCGAGGGCTTCCTCAAATCCGCGGGCGTGATGATCGATGGCAAGAGCCCCGTGGTGGACGAGCGATTCCACACCACCGTTCCCGGCATCTATCTCGCCGGTGATCTCGTGGCGGGGGGCAAGGGCAGCATCGTAAAGGCATTCAACACGGGCCACCGGGTGGTCTGGGAGGGGCTCTGCCAGGACCACCTGGAGTGCCGGATCCCCGAAGGGATGCTGGGCTCCGGCCGGAACACCGAATGACCCACGTGCTGGGCATCCTGGGCCCAGGCGTCCTGGGGCTTTCCCTGGCCCAATGGGCCGCCGAACGGGGGATGGAGGTCCGGCTGATGGGCCGCGACCACGCCCACGCCGCGAGAGGCCTGGAGGAGCTGGCCCGGCGATGGCAGGTACTCCTCGACAGGGGAAAGATCCTCCCAGGGGTCGTGAAAGGATGCCTCGCGCGAGTCCGGCCCCTCGATCCAGGCGCCTGGGACGACTGCAGCATCCTTCTGGAAGCGACGCCCGAACATCCCGAGGCCAAGGCCCGGATCTGGCGGGGCCTCGCTTCCGGCCTTCCCTCCAGAATGCTTTGCCTGACCGGCAGCTCGGCCCTCCCCGTGGGCCCGATGGCCCAGGCCGCGGGCCTGGAAGGGCGGCTCATGGGCTTCCACCTCTTCGTTCCCGTGCGAAGCATGCGGGTGGTGGAACTCGTCATCCCCCCCGGTACCTCCGAGGCCTGCGTAGCCCGAGGCCGGGCCTTTGCGGAGGCCCTGGAGCTCCGAGTCGCTCGGGTCCGGGATGGCGTGGGTTACGCCGCGGCGCGCATGTCCATGGCCCTTGGTTTGGAGGCCATGCGCCTCTTGGAGGAAGGGGTCGCTTCCGCCGGGGACTTGGATGCCCTCATGAAGCTGGGCTATGGCCACCCCACGGGCCCCATCGAGCTTAGCGACCGGGTGGGCCTGGACCTGCGCCTCGCCATCGTGGATCGCCTTCGGGAAGCTCATGGGGAGCGGTTCCTCGCACCCAGGATCCTCCGTGAACGAGTGGCGCAGGGGCATTTGGGCCGCAAGACGGGCCAGGGCCTCCTCGGCTGGCCATTTGAGGATCCATGAACCCGGGCCTGAAGCTGGTCGCAGCCGGCCTGGGTCTGCTCCTCCTCCTCTGGGTAGCCTACAAACTCGGGAAGGTCCTCCTCCGGATCCTCACGGGTTTGTTGGCGCTGGGTCTGATAAGCTGGTGCATCTGGCGTTTCCTGAAGTGATGCCAGGCACACATTTACGGAGCGAGCATGGCCGCCATCTCCTGCACCCATTGCGGGTTTGACCTCACCGCCCCCCAGAGCGTGCGGATCGCCGAGTACCACTTCGGCCGCCTCGAAAAGGTCGACCAGGATCCCATGGAAGGACCCGGCTTCAAGTACCACGGCGAGGTGCCCGACACCTACACGATCCTATGCACGAACTGCAAGCGGCTCGTGAGGACGCTGCCGATTCGCAAGTAGCTGGGAAGAGTCCCCCTCGAACAAGAAGCGCGGCCATTCGGCCGCGCTTCTTGTTCGAGGGGGAATGGAAGGGCCCCCGAAGGGGCCCGGATCATGGCTCTAGCATCGAATCAAGGCGCGATCGGATTCCGAACGCTGTTCGCCACTACGATATCCCAAGGGAAGTTGAAGGGAATCTTGTGGGCGAAGGCCAGATCCACGGAGGCACTCATGTTCACCTTGACCCCGGCGGTAACGAGCTTGATGGCCTCGATCCAATCGGGGCGGTTGAGGGCCCGGGCGATGGCTGGGGCGTTGTTGGCCTTGATGCTCTTGATGGCGAAGACGGTGAGCGTGGCGCTGGTCCCCACGGCAGGACGCAGTTCGCTGGGGATGTCGAACCAGCAGTAGCCTGGAGCCGCGGCGGGCCACTTGGCGGCGTCCGTGGTGGCGAGACTGGTGCGGGCATCGGTGAGGATCGGATCCTGCACCGACTGGGTTCCGGCCGGATAATTCCCAGGGAGCAGGAAGTGCTGCTTTCCCGTGGTGGTCTCCAGGACCACGACCCAGAAATCCGGCGGGACGACGGCGCTTGAAGCGCTGCGGGTGGGGTTGTACCAGAGCACTCGGTAGCCGCCGCTGCTGGTGCCGTCCAGGCTGCCATCCGCCTTCCGGCCCCGCTTGTCCACCACGGGATCCTGGGGCGGAATGAAGCCCAAGGCCGGCGTGGGGTCGGCGGAGGTCGCGGCAGGGAAGGTGGTGGGGAGTTGCTTGGTGGCGGGATCCGCCAGCCAGGTGCGACTGATGACCGACCCCTGTGAAGCGCCGTAGATCGGCACGTAGGCCGTCCAGAAGAAGCGCCCGATGGCGTTGGGGGAGGGCGTGTCGGCGGCTGAATCCACGGCTGGGCTGCCCGTGGGATCGAAGGTCCCGCCGGAGGTCACGTTGAAGTTGATGGCGCTCTTGGCGTTGTCCCCTTGGATGTTCGCGAGGCTGGGCCAGGACGCCGCGGGGTTGCTGTAGCGGAAGAAGTCATAGTTGGAAAGCCCCACGAAGGCCATGTCGTACCAGCCCAAGTTGGTGCGGTTGAGGACCAGGGGCCGGGCCCAAACCTTGGACCATAGGTATTCGGAGTAGGCGAGGGTGGTCCGGTAGCCGGCGTAGCCGTAGGAAATGGACTGGTCGGGCACACGGTTGGCATCGTTGGCGTTGTAGGGCACGGTGAAGGACCCGATGCCCCCGGCCAAGGGCGCGCTGCCCGGCGCGGCGTTCACCATCGTGTTCATGAAGGAACGCACGCCCCCATCCACCAGGGTTGGAGTCAGGGCCACCGTCCGGGTGCCGCTGGCCCCGCTGGCATCCACCAGATAGGGATCCGTCACGCTCTTCGGCACCCTGAAGGCATCGAGGCCATCGGCCTTGTAGGACTTGGAGGGCGGGTTGGATTTGGGGTCCGGCGTGGTGGGCGCATTGCCCCCAGTGTCGGCGGGGAAGTCGAGCACGAATCGGAGATCATCCTGGGAGGAGGGCTTGGTGCCCGAGGGTGCGGGGTCCGCCGTCTCCAAGGTCCTCAAGGCCACGAGCCACTCCGCGAAGCTTTGGTAGCCGCGGATGGGGTTGTAGCCCCCGACGCTGTTGGAGACCTGGACCCACTGGTTGGTGGCGCCTAAGGGATCCGTGCCTGGCACCGAGAGGCGATCCACCCAACGCACGTTGGCAGGGGGGGCTGGGGCACCACCCAATAGCACCGTGCCCACGAAGTTCCGTTGGTCCGCCGCGGCCGTTTCGTCGGCGAAGCCCTGGCCCGTCGCCAGCGTGAGCTGGGGATTCCAGGGTCCCGTCCCGCCCGTGGCGCCGAAGGTGAAGGACGAGGAGGCCTCAAGGGTGGGATCCAAGCCGGGCTTGTTCGGGATCCGCATCAGGTAGGTGTTGGCATCCCCACCGAAGGAGGGGATCTGAATGTAGAAGGGCAGATCCGACCGCACGGGCAGTGTGAGGGAGGCCAGGGTACCGGAGGCGTCCTCCACCTTGTAGGCGTTGACGATGCCGTCCTGGAAGATTTGGATCGCCGCGCCCAGCCCGTTGGCCGTGCTTCGCACCGTGCTGGAACTGGCAGGGGCGTTGTTGTCGGATTTCTTGAGATACTTGAAAGTAAGGATGAAGTCCTGGGTGTTTTTGCCATCCACGATCACCCACTTCTGATGGGGCTTGCGTGGTGTAAGGGCAGAAGTGCGCCCAAGATCGTCCTTCACCGAGAGATCCACCAGGTAGGCAACGATCTGACCGGCCACACCGGGGAAGAAGATCTCACCCGGATTCTGGGCCGTGCTGACGGAGGGAGACCCTCCGTTGAAAGTCCACTGGTAAGTGAGGTTGCCACCGGAAGAAGGAGGCGCCCCGGTGCCGTTGAAGATGAGTTTGCCGTTGGAGGGCACCACCACGACCTCCGGGTCGGAGGATCCTGCGGGGATCACGGGAATGCCCTGGCCCCCATCCTGGACCGCGGATTGAGCGGGGAGCGTCCCGCTGGCCTGGGGGGAGAGGATCGACGCCGCAGGCAGCGCGTTGAAACTCACGTCGAAGGTGCGGGTGCGCTGGAGGGCCTGGCCGTTCACCGATCGGCTGTCCGTGGCGTCGACGGTGACCGCGGCGGCCTTGGTGGCGCTGGTGAACGTGTCCGCATAGGTGTGTTTGAGGGGGACCGTGGCCCCGGCCTGGGTGTTGGACACCGTGGCGATGGTCTTGGCGGTGCCATCCCCCCAGTCCACGGTGTAGGTCACCGCGTCGCCGTTGCCGTCTTGAAGGGTGAAGACCAGATCCACCGGCTTGCTGGTGAATGCGCCGGTGGATGAGGTGCTGGGGGTGGTCACCGTGATGACCGGCGTTTGGTTCGTATAGGCGGCCTTGACATCCACTTGGGCCGGCGAAGAGGCCACGCCCGTATTATCCAGGCTGCTCAGCGCGGCCACTTTGACATCATAGTAGGCCCCGTCGGCCGTCGCCGAGGCGAAGGCGTGGATCGCGGCGCCGTCGGTGGCCGTGGTGGTGAGCACCGTCTGGTTGGGCGTTCCGTCGCCGAAACTCCAAACGAAGGCCTTGACGGTGGTGCCCGGCAAGACGGTGGCCGGGTCCACCTGGGCCCGGAAGGTGTAGCTTTCACCCGGAGCGAGCTTCAAGAGGCCCACAGGGCTCGCGATGCTGGCCTTGGGCCCCGCGTTGGCCGGAATGGTGACGGTCGCCGTCGCCGGATCGCTCTGGGTGCCTTTGCTATCCACCGCGCGAACGGTGACGCTGAAACTCTTGTCCACACCCGCGGTGCCCGCGAACGCATGGGTGGTGGTGCCGTTGGGATCCGTGGTGGCAGCCACCGTCACGGTCGCGCTCCCATCCCCGAAGTCCCATGTGAAGGAGGCGATGGTCGCGTTCACGTCCGTGCTAGCGGCACTGGCCTTGAACGTGAGGGTGTAGCCGGATTCGGTGCTCACCGCTCCGGTGGGCTCGGTGATGGCGACCGTGGGCTTCACGGCGGTGCTCCCGCCTCCCCCCGTGGTCCCCCCGCCAGAAGAAGAAGGAGCATTCTGCGAGCAGGCCAGCGCGGCCAAAAGAAACGCGGAAGCCAGAAGCCTCCGCGAGTGCGACGATGCGTTGATGGCCATGACCAGCTCCAGGAAGCGATGAATAGTATATCTACTGACGAACGATCCTGGGGGTGATGAAGATCAGCAGCTCCGCGTTGTCTTCCTTGGTGACCTTGTTCTTGAAGAGCCAGCCCAGGATGGGAATGTCTTTAAGGAAGGGCACGCCCGTGGAGCCGACCTGATTGTTGGTGACGTACACGCCGCCGAGCACCGCCGTGCCGCCATCCCGCACGAGCACCTGGGTCTCGATGGACTTGCGCTGGATGGTGGGCGTGCCAAGCACGGTCCGGCTGAAGTCCGCCTGGGCCTTCTCGATGTTGAGATCCATGATGATGGTGCCCTCGGAGGTGATCTGGGGCGTCACCTCGAGCTTTAGATTGGCGTCCACGAACTGGACGGTGATGGCGCCACCGGCGGCACCGCCCTGCTGGGCCGGATAGGGAACCTTCTCGCC